>JBFGWM010000159.1:0-6721 GCA_041588495.1 Pseudomonadales bacterium
CGCCCGGATCCTGCTGCCGCTCCTGCTTGCCCTGCTGGTGTCCCTGTCGGTGCATCGGCTCTGGTGCGCCGAGCCCGTCGGCTACGAGCTCGTGGGGCCCACCATGGGCACCACCTACTCGGTGAAAATCGCGGAGCCACTGGACGCCCCGCGGGAGCAGCAACTGCGCGGTGTCATCGAGGCCACCCTGGAACGCGTGCTCGCCCTCATGTCGACCTACCGGGAGAACTCGGAACTGTCCCGCTTCAACCGTGCGCGGCCCGGTGACTGGTTCGAGATCTCGGGAGAGACCGGCGAGGTGCTGGCCACCGCGCAACAGGTCAGCGAACTCACCGGTGGCGCCTTCGACGTCACCGTGGGGCCGCTGGTCAACCTGTGGGGATTCGGGCCGGACGGACGCCCGGAGCGGGTTCCCGTGGACAGCGAACTGGACGCCGCATTCGCGCGTACCGGTTACCGCCACCTGGAACTGGAAGCAGGGCGGGCGCGGCGCCAGCGGGACCTGTACGTGGACCTGTCCGCGATCGCCAAGGGCTACGCGGTGGACCTCGTCGCCCGGAAGCTGCGCGAGGCGGGCGTCAACAATTTCCTGGTCGAGATCGGCGGAGAACTGAAGGGGGTCGGCCGCAAGCCGGACGGCAGCCCGTGGCGTATCGCCATCGAGTCCGCCCACGAGGGCAGCCGGCGCGTACAGCGCGTGGTCCGCGTCGAGGGCACGGGGATTGCCACGTCCGGGGATTACCGCAATTACTTCGAGCACGACGGCGTGCGCTACTCGCACACCATCGACCCCGCCACCGGGCGGCCGGTGGCCCACGGCCTGGCATCGGTCACGGTGATCGATCCCAGCGCGGCGCGGGCCGATGCCATGGCCACGGCGCTCATGGTGCTGGGCCCGGAACGCGGCTACCGGCTTGCCGAGGAGCAGCAACTGGCTGTATTTTTTATAATCAGGCAGGATGGGACGTTCATCGAGCGGCACACCCCGGACTTTTCTCTCTACCTGGAACCCGAATCATGACCACTGTATTGCTGTTGACCTTCCTGATCATGGTCATATTGGTCACCGCCATGGCGGTCGGCGTCCTCGCCGGGCGCGAGCCCATCAAGGGCTCCTGTGGCGGCCTGCAGAAGGTCGGCCTTGACGGCGCCTGCGACATCTGCGGCGGTGACCGTGCGCGCTGCGAGGAGAACGTCGAACCCGCCTCGGAGGACGACGACGGCGCCCTGTATTACGACGCCGGCGACGGATCCCCACGGAAACCCTGAGCACACCACAACGCTTCTCCGGAAGATCCCGGGTACGACCCGGGCCAGCCCGTCACGACCCGCCCCGGCGCGGCCCGCCATGTCCATTCGGGCTATACTAAGCCGGCGTATCCCGCTGAATAAAAAAGAGAACCGAAATGTCCGTCCACCAGTTCGACGTCGTTGTCATCGGCAGTGGCCCAGGCGGCGAGGGCGCCGCCATGAAAGCCGCCAAGCGTGGCAAACGGGTAGCCGTGGTCGAGATGCTGCCCCAGGTCGGCGGCAACTGCACGCACAAGGGCACCATCCCCTCCAAGGCGCTGCGCCACGCGGTCAAGCAGATCATCCACTTCAACACCAACCCGATGTTCCGCGACATCAACGAGCCGCGGTGGCTGTCTTTTCCGCGCGTGCTGCGCACCGCCAACAAGGTCATCAGCAAGCAGGTCCAGCTGCGCACCGACTTCTACGCGCGTAACCGGGTCCAGGTGTTCTTCGGGCGGGCCAGCTTCGTCGATGAAAACACCCTGGAAGTGGTGTCTCGCTCCGGGGGCGTCGAACGCATCCACACCCGGGAGGTGGTGGTTGCGACCGGCTCCCGGCCCTACCGGCCGACGGACGTGGATTTCAACCATCCGCGCATCTACGACAGCGACACCATACTCGACCTGCAGCACACGCCGCGCACCCTGATCGTCTACGGCGCCGGGGTCATCGGCTCCGAGTATGCGTCGATCTTCTGCGGACTCGGGGTCAAGGTCGACCTGGTCAACTCCCGTGACCGGCTGCTGGAGTTTCTCGACTACGAGATCACCGACGCACTCAGTTATCACCTGCGCAAGAACGGGGTGCTGATCCGCAATAACGAGACCTACGAGCGAATCATCGGCGCCGACAACCACGTGGTCCTGGAACTCAAATCCGGGAAGCGGATCCGCGCCGACGCGCTGCTATGGTGCAACGGCCGCACCGGCAACACCGACGCCATGGGCATGGAACTCATCGGGCTCGAACCCAACGGCCGCGGGCAACTCGAGGTCGATGAACATTACCGGACCAAGGTCGAGAACATCTACGCGGTCGGCGACGTCGTCGGCTGGCCCAGCCTGGCCAGCGCCGCCTATGACCAGGGCCGCAGCGCCGGTTCGGCGATCACCCGGGACACGGACTACATGATGTACATCGACGAGGTGCCCACCGGCATCTACACGATTCCGGAGATCAGCTCGGTGGGCAAGACCGAGGAAGAACTCACCGCGGAAAAAATCCCCTACGAGGTCGGCCACGCGAAGTTCAAGGAAACCGCGCGCGCGCAGATCACCGGCGAGACCGTGGGCATGCTCAAGCTGCTGTTCCACAGGGACACGCTGGAACTGCTCGGCATCCACTGTTTCGGCGACCAGGCCTCGGAAATCGTGCACATCGGGCAGGCCATCATGCACGAGTCGGGAGGCTCCAATAACCTCAAGTACTTCGTCAACACCACCTTCAACTACCCGACCATGGCCGAGGCCTACCGGGTCGCGGCCCTGAACGGCCTGAACCGGGTCTTCTAGGCCGCGACACCGGGTTCCGCTCCGCATGGCGGCACCGGGACGCAGTGCCACGGTACCCCTGAAATAGTACAATCAGCGCCTTTGCCATTTCGCAGAACCTTCAGCAGGGGATTTTTGCATGAGCGTCGGACTCGAACTGATCAGCCCTCACGGCGGGGAACTCAAGGACCTGTACCTGCAGGGCGAAGCGCTCGAACAGGCGGCCCAGCAGGCCCGCGAGGTGCGCTCCTGGAACCTGACCCACCGCCAGCTCTGCGACATCGAGATGCTCCTCGACGGCGCGTTTTCGCCCCTGGAGGGATTCCTCGGCCGCGCCGACTACGAGAGTGTGCTGGAAGCCATGCGCCTGGCCGACGGGACCCTGTGGCCGATTCCGGTCACCCTGGATGTCAGCGCCGCCTTTGCCGCCGAGACCGGCACCGGGGAAACCATCGCCCTGCGTGACCAGGAAGGCGTGGTAATCGCGCTGATGGACGTCACCGACAACTGGCAGCCGGACAAGTCGCGGGAAGCCGAGCTCGTGTACGGGGCCGACGACCAGGCCCACCCGGCCGTGTTCTACCTGCACCAGGAAGCGGGCAGCCATTACCTGGGCGGCCGCCTGCGCGGCATCGAGGCGCCGCGCCACTACGACTTCAACCAGCACCGTTACACGCCGGCGGAATTGCGCCGCAAGTTCAGCGAACGCGGCTGGAACAAGGTCGTCGCCTTCCAGACCCGCAACCCCATGCACCGCGCCCACGTGGAGCTCACCTTCCGCGCCGCGGCCGAGGTCGGCGCCAACCTGGTCATCAACCCGGTGGTCGGCATGACCAAGCCCGGCGATATCGATCACTACTCGCGGGTGCGCTGCTACGAGCACGTGCTGAAGAAATACCCGGAAGCCACCACCATGCTGGTGTTGCTGCCGCTCGCGATGCGCATGGGTGGCCCCCGCGAGGCGGTGCTGCACGCGATCATCCGCAAGAACTACGGCTTCACCCACCTGATTGTCGGCCGCGACCACGCCGGGCCGGGCGCCAACAGCGCCGGCGAGGACTTCTACGGTCCCTACGACGCCCAGGAACTGGTCAAGCAGCACGAGAAGGAACTGGAGATCGCCATGGTCCCGTTCCGGCTCATGGTCTACGTCGAGGAACGTGCCGAATACGAGCCCGTCGACGAGGTGGAAGAGGGCGCCAAGGTGCTGAAAATCTCGGGTACCGAGTTCCGGCGCCGCCTGCAGGAAGGGCTGGAAATCCCGGAATGGTTTTCCTATCCGGAGGTGGTCGAGGAGTTACGCCGCACGCACCCGCCGAAAGACCGCCAGGGATTCACCGTTTTCCTGACCGGCCTGCCCAGTTCGGGCAAGTCGACCATCGCCAACGCACTGATGGTCAAGCTCCTGGAACTCGGCGAACGCCGGGTCACCCTGCTCGACGGCGACGTGGTGCGCAGGCACCTGTCCAGCGAACTGACCTTCTCCCGCGAACACCGCGACCTGAACATCCTGCGCATCGGTTTCGTGGCCTCGGAGATCACCAAGAACGGTGGCGCCTGCGTGTGCGCACCGATCGCCCCCTACGCCTCCACGCGACGCAAGGTGCGCGAGATGATCACCCCCCTCGGCGGCTTCGTGGAAATCCACGTCGCGACCCCGGTGGAGGTCTGCGAGGAGCGCGACCGCAAGGGCCTGTACGCCCAGGCGCGGGCCGGTCGCCTGACCGGTTTCACCGGCGTCGACGATCCCTACGAGGTCCCGGAGAATCCCGAGTTGCGCATCGACACCACCCGGGAATCACCGGAACAGGCCGCACAGGAGATCATCCTCAAGCTGGAGGCGCTGGGTTACATCCGCTGACGGCGGGCCCGCATGATTTCTTTCCGGAATCCGGATTAACCGTCGTGCAGGCGGAACAAGCGCCGCGCGTTGGCGGCAGTCTCGGCGGCAAGCTGTTCGACGCTGCGACCAGTGCATTCCGCCACCGCCCCCAGCACCTCGGTGAGGAACGCGGGCTCATTGCGGCGGCCTTCCGGAACCGGGCGCAAGGTGCGCGGCAACAGCCACGGCGCGTCGGTTTCCAGTAGCAGGCGGTCGCGGGGAATCTCCCCCACCAGTTCACGCAGGTGCAGGCCACGACGCTCGTCGCAGATCCAGCCGGTGATGCCCACGTAGAGGTCGAGGTCCAGATAGCCATACAGTTCCTCGCGGCTGCCCGTGAAGCAGTGGGCCACCCCGTCCACGAGACCATCGCGAAAGCTGCGCAGTATTTCGACCTGGCGCGCGTGCGCATCGCGCTCGTGGAGGAATACCGGCATGGCCAGGTCCGACGCCAGGGCCAGCTGTTCCTCGAAGGCGCGTTCCTGGTCTCCCGGCGGCGAATAGTTGCGGTTGAAGTCGAGGCCGGTCTCGCCGATCGCCACCACTTCCACGGTCGCCGCCAGTTCGCGCAGTGCGGAAGCGGTATCAACCCCGAAATCCTTCGCCTCGTGGGGGTGTACCCCGGCCGTGGCATACAGGCGGCCCGGGTAGCGCAGGGCAAGCTCGCGCGCGTCGCGGCTGGCGTCCTCGGAGGTGCCGGTCACCATGATGGTGCCGATACCGGCGTTCGCGGCGCGCTCCAGGACCTCTTCGAGATCGTACCGAAACGCTTTGTTGGTCAGGTTGGCGCCGATATCCACCAGGCCCGGAACCGGCGTCACGACGTGCTCACCTCCCGCGAGACACCGCGCGCCCAGCGACAGGCATCGATGTAAACCGATGCGAGGTCATCGACATCCAGCCCCCGGGCGTGAAGGTCGTACCAGTTCAGGGAGTCGAAGTCCCCGGACTCGTAGTCCATCACCGACTTGAGCACCAGGCCGATATCGCCATCGTAGGCCAGCAGTGCATCGCGCATCTCGGTCGTGACATTGATCGTCTCCAGCAGCGTCTCCAGCGGCTGGTCGAAGAACGCCGGCAACAGCGAAAAGAGACCGGCGGAAAAATAGGTTTCGCCGTCACCGAGTTTCATCCGCTCGGCAAGCTGTTCACAGGCACGGGCGCGCAGGATCGCCTGTACCTGCAGGGCATCCGGCTTGTCGTCGAGATCACAGAGGGCAATCATGGAGACCCAGCTGCGGATGCGGTTCAGGCCGAGCATGGTCATCGCGTGACCGATGGATTTCACCTTCACGGCGCGGCGGTTGGCTGCCGAGTTGGTCAGCTTGAGCAGCTTGAACACCAGCCGCGGATCGCGTGTCACGGTCTTTTCCAGGTCGCCCATGTCGAGATTCGGATCGCGCACCTCGCTGAGCAGTTTCAGGACCACGACCCGGTTCTCGGGAATCTTGGCCGTACTGACCACCCGCGGACGCGACAGGAAAAATCCCTGGAAATAATCGAAACCCAGCTCGCGGCAGGCCTGCTGGCGCTCGTGGGTCTCCACCTTCTCGGCGATCTTGCGCGCACCGATCCCGTTGTCGCGCAACCACTTGAGCGTCGCGCGCAGGCGGTCGTCGTCCTGGGCAAGCACGTTGCAGCGGATGAAGTCGGCGAACGGCAGCAGCGGTTCCTGGCCGCAGCCGGGCTCAAACGCACCCACCGAGACCTGGAAGCCGGACTCGTGCAGGCGGCGCACCGCGTCCACCAGCTGCTCGTCCACCGGGATCTCCTCACCGATCTCGATCACGAAGCGACTGCGATCGAAGGGCGGCGGTTCCAGGATCAACCGGCGCGTGAAATTGATGAACGCGGGATGGGTCCCGACCAGGTCGTCGGTATCGAACTCCGTGAAGGCGTTCATGAGCACCTGGGAGGTCGCTGCCTCGGGGTCCACGTCACCGGCAGACTCGGAATCGTCGGCGCGAAACAGCAATTCGTATCCGAACACCTCCAGGTCACCGTCGAAAACGGGCTGGCGGGCGATAAAAACGGACATGGACTCGGACATCGAACG
>JBFGWM010000160.1:0-6612 GCA_041588495.1 Pseudomonadales bacterium
CCCCTGGCCAGGGGCAGGGTCACCTCGAACCAGAAACGGGAACCCTCGCCAAGCACGCTGGACACCCCCACCTCCCCGCCCATCATGCCCGCCAGTTCGCGGCAGATCGCCAACCCGAGACCCGTGCCACCCTTTACGCGGGTAATCGAGTCATCCACCTGGCGGAACGGCAGAAATACGGTATCAATGCTTTCCGGCGGAATGCCGCACCCGGAGTCCTCCACCCAGACACAGATCCGGCCCCGCGACTCGTCCGCCGCGTTACACGTCGCGCTGAGCGTGACCCGTCCCGAGTCCGTAAACTTGACGGCATTGGAGAGGAAATTCAGGACAATCTGCCGGATCCGCGAACCATCCCCATACAACTGCGCAGGGATCTCCGGGGCATAGCGCAGTTCGAAGTCGAGGCCCTTGCCGTCGGCTCCCGGTTTTACCAGGCGGACGACTTCACCCAGAACATTGCGCAGGTCGAACTCCCCCGGTCTCAGGCGAAACTGTCCGGCCTCGATCCTGGAGTAATCGAGCAGTTCGTTGACAAGTTCCAGCATGGCGTCACCGGACTCGATGATCGTCTGCACGTACTCCTGCTCCTTCTCGCCCTCGACCATGTCGGCAAGGAGCCCGGCCATACCCAGCACCCCGTTCATCGGGGTGCGCAGTTCATGGCTGACCTTGGACAGGAACTCGGACTTGGCCCGGCTGCCCGCTTCCGCCGCCTCCTTCGCCGTGAGCAGGTCCTGCATCTGCTCCTGGACCAACGCATTCAGGTGGTCGCGATGGCGACGCAAATCCTCCTGGATGCGCAGGTGTTCGGTCACATCCTGGAGAATGGCGAGGAAGCAAGGCTCCTGGTTCCAGTCGATTTCGCAGGCCCGCATTTCCAGAATACTGCCGTCCAACGCCTGCAGGTTGGTTTTCTCACCGGCACACAACGGAATGCCGAAATGGTCGTTGATCGAGAGGCCATACTTCGAACCGAGCTGCCGCATCGCACTCTGGTTGAAGTACTTGATGAGTCCCGCCTGGTCGGTGATCACGATCCCGTTGGGGTTGTTATTGAGTACCCGGACGAGGTTGAGAAAAATACGGTACCGATCGATTGCACGGTAAATGCGGGTCACGAACTCGAAGTGGTTCTCGATGAGCAGGGACTTGTGGATGAAGTCCTGGGCGTTCTTTTCGTAGGCGCGCGCGACGATATCCTCGGAGCGGTACTGGCTCACGACCACAACCGGAATCTCCGGCGCAACGCGGTACAGCGCCTCGAGGAGTTCTGGTCCCGTGTTGTCCGGTAGCGAGATATCGGCAAGGATCACATCGGGCCGATAGGCAGGTTGCGACAGGAACTCGACGGCCTCCGCCATCGATCGCGCCACTCGAAGTTGCCCATCATCTGAATCCAGGCCAATGCAGCCGCAGATCAGTTCGACATCGTCGGGCTCGTCCTCGATCAGGCAGACCGATACGTCGCTCAGGCGAATCCTGGGAACCGGCATTGCGCTCGAGAGGTTTTCGTCCGCCATCAGCTTGCCACTTCAGTCTTCCGGCCCGAACAGGTTGGAGAGCTGCTTGTGCTCCTCGCGGAAATCGTAAACCGGGTTGCCTGCGAGAATTCCGCCCACCCCGGAAAACGCCTCGCCGATGTGCATGCCCACGTCGTCGATATGGTACTCGCGGATGTTCTTGTCATGCCATGAGCCCCGCATCTTCAACACAGTGATGCCGCGGCGCATCTCGCCGTGAAGCTCGACGTAGCGCAGGAGGATGATCGAATCGGTGATGGTGGAAATATGGGTTTCCGTCACCGACTCCCCGCCCAGCAGCATGGACGTGGTATTGGTGAACATGCCGGCAATCTCGCGCAGTTTCACCGCGCTGGTGAGGCCGATGATGAATTCCCGGAAGGACCGGATAGTCGACACACGCTCCAGCGCCGACAGGCTGTCCACCGCGATGCGCGTGGGCCCGAAGTCATCGATCTCGCGAATGATGTGCACGAGGTGGTCCTCGAGACTGCGTGATTCAGGGTAACAGCAGACGATCCTCAGGTGACCGTCCTCAATCGCCTTCGCGAAGTCGGTGCCCCAGGAGGTTGCATTGCGGATCAGCTGGAACTCGCTCTCCTCGAAGGCGAATAACAGGTAGCGCTGCCCGCTCTCCACCGCGGAACGCAGGAACTGGGTCACCATCAGGGTCTTGCCGGTGCCGGTGGCGCCGCTGACCAGGATGATCGAGTCGCGGAACATGCCGCCCCCGCACATGGTGTCGAGCTCGGGTACCCCGGAGGAAATCCGATCAAGCGATGAGCGCTGAATCAGTTCGATTGCGGAAAGCGGGATGATCATCATGCCTTCCTTGCTATCGATCGTGAACGGGAACTCGCCAGCCGAATGCACGGCGCCGCGGAACTTGAGCACCTCCACGGTGCGCCGCCGCCGTTCGTGCTCCAGCCGGTTGCGGATGATGATCACGTTGTCGGTGACAAACTCCTCGACCCCGAACCGGGCAACACCGCCGTCCTCCTCGGTGCGCTCCATGGTGACGATGGTGGTCACCCCCATGTGGCGCAGACCATGCACGATGCGGTGCAGTTCCCGCCGGATGATGTGGAAATCAGTGAACTGGGGGAACAGCGCGGAGACCGCGTCCAGGCTGACCCGCTTGGCATTGATGCGCTTGACGGCGGTCTCGATCCGGGCCATCAGTGCGGAAAGATCGAACTGCCCGGACTCGAACACGACCTCGTCAGAATTTGGCGTCCCGTCAATAATGATCAGGCGCTTGTTGCGGATATGCTGGTTCATGTCCCAGCCAAATGCCGCCACGTTGGCGACCATGTCCTCGGGTTCCTCCTCGAAGGTCACCAGTACGCCGGACTCGTCGAACTGCTCGAGCCCCGCCTGCAGGTACTGCACCGCCATGATGGTCTTGCCGCTTCCGGCCGTTCCCGAGACCAGCGTCGCGCGGCCCTTGGGCAATCCACCATGGGCAATCTTGTCGAATCCGGAGATTCCGGTCGGCACCTTCTCAAACATGTCGTGGTCCGATATCTCTGACGCCATGAACTGCACTCCTGCTGAATTAGCGACCGGTCGATGAGTCCGAATGCGGCTCCGCCGTACCCAGGCTCAATGCCCGAACCACCGCGTCCGTTGCGCTCAGGTCGCCCACGACACGACAGGTCGGTGCGGGCAGGTGTTTCACCAGGGTCGGCGTGGCGATGACCTTTTCTTCCGTGGCGCGATCGGGATTCTCCAGGATGTCGATGACTTCCAGCCTGAACTCATAGTCGGAAAAGCGCTTTGCGAGGTTTTCCAGGTTGCTCAATGCAGTCCGGCTAAAGGTACTGTCCCCGACGATGTAAAGCCTGAGCGATATCGTTTTCACACCTGTCTCCGGAATCTCTCGCAGGGCAACCTGCTTTCTCGTTGCAAAGCCATGCACCCCACCAATCAGGGCCTGCGGGTTCCCACCCGGTAATATTCGACCAACATGCCCATCATCTCGAGGGCCAGCAGGCGCGCGTCCGAGGCGAGCGCCTTGGCGTCACGGCCCTGGAAACGCGCCATCGCATCGCGCATCACCGCCGCGTGCACGTCAATCAGGTCCCGGGGCCCGGCACCGTGATCACCGAGCTGGGTGACGACGCTTTCCATGGCTTCCCGGGGCTTGGGACCATTGACGATCAGGTGCTTGAGGTAATTATTGACGATTTGCTGATAATCGCTCCGGATGCCATCGAAAAGCACAGGATATTTCTCGGAAAGCGGCCCCGACCCGGCCATTCGGGCGGTAACGGACGTGGTTCCACCCTGGGATGAGAATTGATGATAACGATCCAGAATTTCCTTCAACTCGGAAACCTGCTGTTGCCGATACCGGGACAGCGCATAACCGATTGAACGCCTGAGGAGAACCGGGTTGAGTTCATGCTTGAACAGGTAGTCTTCCGCACCGGCGCCCAGGCATCGTTTGATCAATTCCTCGTCTGATTGACCAGAGATGATCACCACGACAAGATCATCCCGAATTTCCTTGATGGACTGGATCCCCTCCGCCCCCCGCGCGTCCGGAAGGTTGAGGTCGAGCAGAACAACATCCACAGGGTCGGACTTCAGCCGCTCCAACCCTTCCCCCAGGCATTTGACGACGACAAGCTCATAGGGCGTTTCAAAATCTTCAAGATATTGTTTCAGGAAGTCCGCATCTTCCGCATCGTCCTCGATGAGAAGAATCTCAAGCGGTTCGACCGCGTCGACGTTCGTCACTTGACCCTGGCCAGGCGTATCTGGAGCGTTTCACTTTCCATTTGTTCATCATAGCGCGAAAGGGGTGGCAAAACCGGGCAACCAACGGTTCCGGGGACAACCGGATCATGGCTGCCCGGTGCAGGCGAGGCGTGATTGTCCCGCTGCATCCGGATGGCACAAGTCAGCAGTTGGCACGCGTACCGCCAATGGCCCGGCATGGCGTATAGTTGAAGTGAAGACTCATCTTGGTCTGCCAAACCCAGTTTCAGGCGATGGAACGGAGTTCCCCTCGGGTGAACCGGTCTCCAGCTTGAACCCACGCAAAAGGACATTCCCCATGGCTCGATCCTCCTCAGAAACCCCGCCCGCCGTCGAACTGCGCGATTACCTGGCCGGCCAGATCATCAGCGGCCTGCTGACCGCACCTTCACGTCCGGGCGTTCCCCTGCTGACCCGGCTGGAAATGGCCAGCGCCGCCTATCAACTGGCAGATGCCATGCTGGAGGCCCGCGGCAAGTAAGGCCCGGTCCGGGTCGAGTGTTGTCTCCTGGGCGATGCGGATCAGGCCGTCGCCCACTGTGGGCAACGGAATCACCCCGCCAACGGCTTGTCCCGATGGATACCGATGAGCTCCAGGTAAAGCTGGATCTTCACCACAAGTGGCTCGCAACCGATGATCGTGAGGGCATCCGCTTCAACCTGTCAGGCAAAACCTGTGACGCAATCAGCTGCGGCTTATCCGGCAGGAACGCATTCCCGTTTCCTGGCGGCGACTGAATGCACGGGGGTACCGACAGGAAGAGAACCGTTTTTACCAGAACTGCGGGGTCAACCCTGTTCGCTGAAACTGCAGAGGCTTACAAATCAATGAAGCGCTTCTGAACAGATGAGCAGACGAATTGATGGATCACATCAAGTCCGCGTTTGGGGGAGATTAATGGGTCCCGAGTAGACCGGAGCGAAACTGACTGCCTGTCCACGCTGGAAGTGCAACCCGGGGTCGCTCCGCGATCATGACTTCCTGAATACTCCGCGCGCAACCAGATAGATGCCACCGCCGATTCCAATGACCGCAAAGAAGGCTAACACGGCCGACAGGAAGAATGGGATCCAATGCACCTCGCCGGTCCACTCTGCGCGTGGACCAAAGATGTTTGCGATGGAAAATTCATTCTCGAGAATGACGAACAGAACGAGACAGAAAAATCCGAACAGCAGGTACAGCAGCCCGCTCCGGAACAGTTCCCCGCGAGACATGTTCCGGGCGTTCGTGTTCGGCCCGATTCGCGAAGAGAATATTTTCCCGATTTTTCCCAGTAATCCCATGTGGACCTGCATCAACAATTCCGTCATGTGAGCCAGAACGAACCCTTTTCAAGCGGCTGGCACGCTCACTCGATTGCCACCTGCGGGCCGGGTCCCGTGCGCTGTCCGGAAAAAACCTGCTCTGACCAATCTGCCTGACAGGCGCCCATATTTTGTCTGGACAGCGGGCCTCGTGACCGCCTCTACGAACTGATATCTTAGCCCCATGATGGACGATTTTTTGATTCGCGCGTGGCCACCAGGCCGGAAACGCTGTTGTGCATGCTGATGGCCACCGGACTTGCCATGCTGCCAGGCATCGAGCGGGACTGACAACGTTCAGTACGATTCATAATCCAGACAAGGACCGATTGATGAACCCTGTCCGCATGGCAAAACGAACCTGGGCCGCCCTCTTTCTCCTTCCCGTCACGGTCCTGGCCCAGACCGCCTCCGCTCCCGATTACGCCACGGAAGTGCAACCGGTTTTCGATCGCTACTGCGTTGCCTGCCATGCCTGCTACGACGCGCCCTGCCAGCTCGACCTGACACAACCCAGCGGCATCCTGCGTGGTGCAAGCAAGAAACCGGTCTACGACGGAACGCGGCTCCGGGAAGTGGCGCCGAGCCGCCTCGACATCGATGCGACCGGGGAGTCCGCATGGCGCGAGCGCGGCTTCCACTCTGTGCTGGGCGGCGGCCAGGCGCCCTCCCTGCTGCTTGCGCTGATCGGTCAGAAGGCCGCGCATCCACTGCAGGCCGGCGCGCCCCTGCCAAAAGAACTGAAAACCGGCATCCGGCGCAAGAACTACTGCCCGGCACCGGACGAACTGCCGGATTATTTCAGGAAGCACCCGCATGCCGGCATGCCGTTCGGGTTCCCGGCCATTCCGGAGGCAGACGCCGACATGCTGCGTGCCTGGATCCACGCGGGCGCGCCCATGCAGGGTCCGGTCCTGCAACAGAGCGCGGACGAAGCCCGGCAGGTACGTCAATGGGAAGACTGGCTGAACGGCAAATCGCCGGAACAGCGGTTGGTGTCACGCTGGCTCTATGA
>JBFGWM010000161.1:0-6580 GCA_041588495.1 Pseudomonadales bacterium
CCCTTATCCAGCGCTTGAGCGCCGCCGGGATCGTCACGGGCGACAATCAGCCCTACAATGCCCGCGACGGAATCGGCTATAGCCTCGCCGAGCACGCGGACTCGCGCAAGCTGCCCCAGGCCCTGATCGAGATTCGCCAGTGGCGTAAAGACCAGTAACCGGTGTGGCACTAAAATCGGCTGGATCACGCGAGGCGGAAGTTGGCACGGTCGCCGGAATGGCGTCCCCAAGGGGATTCGAACCCCTGTTACCGCCGTGAAAGGGCGGTGTCCTAGGCCTCTAGACGATGGGGACGTGCCGGGCCGGATCGGAAAGAACGCGAATTCTATGGGCCATGCCATGCCCCGTCAAGGGGCTCGCCCAAACTACGTCCGCCACAATCACAGGGGTTAATCCAGCGGTAAACCGACTACAATAAGACAAGTTTCACGCACAGGGAGTCCAGGGACGTGCCGGACAACATCAATATTCCACTGGTCGCGGGTGTCATCGCGGCCGTTGTCATCCTGATCGTCATCGCGGTGATCCTGTTGAAACGACCCGGCAAGTCCAGGCTGCCGGAGAAGTACGAGCGTGAACTCAGCCATTCGGTACTCATCGAGCGCAGCCGGCGCTACCAGAACATCCTGATCTACCTGCCGCCCCACTACCTGCCGCGGGACCTCAAGCTGATGATCGTGCTGGGCATGCTCAGCACCCTCGAGCAGTTGAAAAAACTTGGCTACGAGGGCGAGGAGGAAAAGATCGAAAACAAGCTGGCCTCGGCGAAGGAGATGCTCGCCCAGATGAACGTCGGTGACGACGATCCGCCGGTGCGGCCCATCTCGCGCCCGGACAAGGCCAAGGAGGCCCGCGAACTGCTCGACAGCGTGAAGAGCTTCGTGCTGTACATGACCGAGCACGGCCAGATGGACCCCAGCCAGACGGACAGCTACCTGGAGGTCATCGACCACCTCAAGTTCCAGACCCACCTGGACCTGATCGATACCGCGGGGAAGAAGGCCGAAAAAGAGGAAGACTACGACACCGCCATCGAGACCTACCGGCAGGCGATCGAGGAACTCACGGAGAAAATGGACGACGAGTACTACGTCGACAAGATCGCCGTGTACAACGACAGGATCAACAAGCTGACCCGGGCACGCGCGGAAGCCAGCAATTTCGCCATCACCTGACGGGGCCGGTTCACTCCCGTGGCGGCTCGCCACCCGGCGCCACGCTCGCATTTTGACGGGTGATCGCGAACAGCAATCCTTTTTCCACCCAGATGTCCACGCCCATGCCGCGCGCCTCGCGGCTCAGGGGCGTGGCAAGTTGCTCCAGTTCGGACAACTCGCCGAACCGTTCGTGATCGAACCGGGTCTGGTACAGGGAGTGTATTTCCCCCGTCCGCCGGTCACGAACCCGGATCTGCGCCGCGGACTGCCCCTCGATGGAGCAATAGCGCGCGCCAAGCACCTCGTAATATTGCGGGTCGAGCAACGCGGTCTCGACCGGACTGAACTCGAGTTCGGCCAGGTAGGCGCGCAGTTCATCGAAATTTGCGGACTTCACCTCGAGTGGTTTCAGTTTCACGTGGTTGTAGGCCACCTCGTCGGCAATGCGTGCGGGCTGCGGCAAACCGGTGCCGGCTGGAACGAGAAAATAGACCAGCAGGGCCAGCGCACACGCGGCCGCCAGTACCGCCCCCCCCCAACGGCCCCATCCCGCACGTGAATGCCCCGACCCGGCCTGCTCCTGCATGGCCCTGAGCGTGGCCGCTTGGCGGTCGTCCAGGCGGTGCGACTGCACCTGCTCGCGAACCGCCTGTTCCAGGGTCCTGCTCATGCCAGCACCTCCCCGGCGTCTCCGAACATGCCGCGCAAGCGCAACCGCAGGCGATGCACCCGCGACAGGACCGTGCCACGTGGCATTTCGAGTTCTTCGGCGATTTCCGCGGCCGTGTACCCCTCAACCGCCCAGTAATACAGAATCTCCCGCTCCGCCGGTTGCAGTTCGGTCCACACCCGCTCGAAATCGAGACCCTCGACGACCAGGTCCTCCAACGTTGCGCCGGCCACGTCCACCGGGAACGCTTCGTCGGCATCCGCAAGGGGCGCGCGCTGACGCGCACGCTGCTGGTCAATGAAACGGTTGTGCAGGATGCGGCGCAGATAGGCGTGCCTTGCGAGGGTATTCGATGGAGGTTTGCGCAGGCAGGTTTCCAGACCGGACTGCAACAGGTCGAACGCATCCGCATCGTTGCCGGTCAGTGAACAGCAATAGCGGTAATGTCGGTCGAGGTCACTCCTGGAAAACATCGTTTACCCCGAAGCCGGCGATCCATCCGTCCACGATGAAAGCGCGTAGCGATTCCACGACGCGCGCGGCCGCGGCGTCGTCGGTGCAGCGCTCCGCAAGCGTCTTCAGGGTAGCCCCGCCACGCAGGCAGCGCAGCAATGCAAACTGCCGCGGCCCGATCGCGCAGACTGCTCCCCGGAACACGACGAGAAATGCCTCGCACCGTGAATATTCGACCCCGTCGCCAACCGATCCGTTCCGGTGCGCGGCATGAATCTCGTCCACGTTCCAGGCCACCGGCAACAGGCGCACGGACTCGGCGAGTCGCAGGCGCACCTGCTCACGACGGGATGCCGGGGTACCCGCGAACTGCGCGAAGTCCAGGCCCGGACCGGCGGGAAGGCGCGCCGAGACGAACACCGCGTCCTCAAGCCGGGCCAGGTCCACCAGGTAGGGCAGACCGGCAAATCCGGGGCGTGTCATCACCCGCTGGTCGAGAAACGCGGGCAGGCCGGCGCCATAGTCGGCCAGGTCGCGGTCGACCAGCGGCTCGAACGCCAGGTAATCGCGGGTCATGGCACGGAAGCAGCGCGCCCCGACCACCGCGGCACAGACCGGGTAACGCAGGTACAACGTCTGCACCGCCACCCCCAACCAGTTCCCGCGGTAGACGCCGATGCGTGCGGCAAGATCGGGTCCGGACGGGACCCGCAGTGCATCCTCATCCACCGCACCAAGGCGGGCCGTCCACAGGGCCTGCATGTCTGTTGCCCAGCAGCCAGTCATGCGGCGCGCTCCGTCTGCCGCCCGATGATCATCGTGGCGGCCCGCGCCCGTTCGCGCAGGAGTACGTCCAGGGCCGGCAGCTGGTGATCCCACTCGATCAGCACCGGCACTCCCGGTCGCAGTCGGGCCAGGTGTTCGAGCAACTCCCATACCGGCACACTCACCGGGGCGTCATGGGTATCGACCACGGTTTGCCCCGAGTCCCTGTGCCCGCCGAGATGGACATAACCGATCGCATCCATAGGCATGCGCGACAGTGCCAGGCGCGCATCGCGCTCCAGGTTGCACTGGTTCACATACAGGTTGTTGAGATCGAGCAGCACTCCGCAACCGGTACGCCGCACCAGTTCGGCAATGAAATCGGCCTCGGCGAGGCAGTCACTGCGAAAGGCGACATAAGCGGAGATATTCTCCAGCAGAATGTTCCGGCCCAATGTTTCCTGGATGCGATGGACGCGTGCCGCGACATGATCCAAAGCTCCGGGCGCCAGGGGCACCGGGAACAGGTCGTGACCATGGGCACCGTCCATCCCGGTCCAGCACAGGTGATCCGAGATCTCCCCGATTTCCAGCCGGTCGGCAAGATCACGGACCGCGGCCAGGTAACCCGCGTCCAGTGGATCCAGTCCGGCAACCGACATGCCAACGCAGTGCAGGGCCATGGGATATTCGGCCCGCAGCCGCTCCACGGGCGCCAGCAGACCCGGGTTCAAACCCAGGTACTGGTCAGCAAGCAGTTCCAGCCACGGCGCGACCGGTGGCCGGGACAACAACTCGGGGAGGTGTGGACCGCGCAGCGCGATCCCCGCGCCCTGCAGGACAGGATGATCCGTCACTTGCCCTTGGCCGGTTTCACCTTGGCGACCACCCCGCCCACGATTTTCTCGCAGGTGCCCTGGGGAACGTACACCCACTCGTTGTCATCAAGGTCACGGGCGGCCTGCCCGGAACAGGCGTGGCTGCCGTCCAGCGCACCGCAGTCGTTCATGCCCTTTTTCGCAATACCGGCGCATTTTTCCCAGAATTCAGGCTGTTCGGGGACCGCTCCGGCCTCTCCCGCCGCGACCGCGGCGCCGGCGGCAACAATGGTGGCGAAAGCCTGGTGGGTAAATTTGTCACGATTCATGGTTGGACTCCTACCGGGTGAATGGCGGGGAGACACACGCGCCGCCCTTACTATCATGGACGCTCGTGGAACATGCCTGATTGCATCCCGCAGAAAAAAATATTTCCGGTGCGGGAACAGGCGTCCCGCGCCAGCGGTTAAAATGGACCCGCCGGCCGACTGACCGCGCAGACCAGGACAACCCACCATGAACCAGGCCGAAGAATTCGTACTCACCTGCCCGCGCGGCATCGAGGGCCTGCTCCTCGACGAGGCGCGGGAACTCGGCCTTGCCGATGCAGGTGAGCACCCGGCCGCGGTCGGCGGCCGTGGCAGCCTGGAAACCGGCTATCGGCTGTGCCTGTGGTCGCGACTCGCCAACCGCGTGCTGCTGGTGCTGGCCCGTTTCCCGGTGACCGACGTCGCCGCTCTCTATGACGGGGTTCACGCCATCGACTGGCACGAACACCTCGAACCGGACGGCAGCCTGGCGGTGGAGTTCAGTGGCCGCGGCGCGGGCATCGACAACACCCATTTCGGCGCGCTGAAGGTCAAGGACGCCATCGTCGACCGCCTGCGCACGGACTCCGGACAGCGTCCCTCGGTGGACAAGCAGCATCCCGACCTGCGCGTGCACCTGCGCCTGCATCGCGGTGAAGCGACGCTTTCCCTCGACCTCTCCGGCAACAGCCTGCACCAGCGCGGCTACCGCCTGCAGCAGGGTGTCGCCCCGCTCAAGGAAAACCTCGCGGCAGCAATTCTCGTGCGCGCCGGCTGGCCGCAACTCGCCGAACAGGGCATGGCCCTGGCCGATCCCATGTGCGGCGTCGCCACCCTGCTGATCGAGGCCGGCATGATGGCCACCGACATGGCGCCCAACCTGTGGCGCGAGCACTGGGGTTTCTCCAACTGGCTGGGTCACGTGCCCGCCACCTGGAGCCGCCTGCTCGCCGAGGCCGAGGAGCGGTCCCGCGCCGGCCTGGCCCGTCCACGCCTGTGGATTCGCGGCTACGAGACCGACCCGCGCCTGATGCAGCCGGCGCGCGCCAACATCTCCCGCGCCGGACTCGACGACTGGATCAACGTCTACCAGGGCGAGATCCGCGACTTCGCGCCGCGCCCGGACCGCGGCCAGGCCGGACTCGTGGTGTGCAACCCGCCCTATGGCGAGCGCCTCGGCGAGGAGGCCGGCCTGCTGCACCTGTACCAGACCCTGGGCGGACGCCTGCGCGAAAATTGCCGCGGCTGGAAGGCGGCGATCTTCACCGGCGCACCGGAACTCGGCCGCCACATGGGCATCCGCAGTCACCGGCAATACGCCTTCTGGAACGGCGCCCTGCCCTGCAAGTTGCTACTGATGGACATCGAGCCCGACCGCTTCGTCTCCGGAATCGGCAAATCGGCCAATGGCGGAACCGGGGCTCCCGCGCCGGCGCTCAGTGAGGGCGGCCGCATGTTCGCCAACCGCCTGCAGAAGAACCTGCGCCAGTTGCGCAAGTGGGCGAAACGCGAGGAGATCACCTGCTACCGCGTCTACGATGCCGACATGCCCGAGTACGCGGTCGCCGTCGACCTCTACGGGGACTGGGTTCACGTGCAGGAATATGCCGCGCCGCGCTCGGTCGATCCGGACAAGGCCCGCGCCCGCCTGCTCGACGCGCTGGCGGCGATTCCGGAGGTGCTCGGCGTCCCGCCCGACCAGGTGGTGTGCAAGCGTCGCGAGAAGCAGAGCGGCAAGCAGCAATACCAGCGCCAGGGCGAGGAAGGCCGCTTCATGGAAGTGACCGAGGACGGCGCCAGGCTGCTGGTCAACCTGACCGACTACCTCGATACCGGCCTGTTTCTCGACCACCGCCCCATGCGTCGCCGCGTGCGCAACGAGGCGGCGGGGAAGCGCTTTCTCAACCTGTACTGCTACACCGGCGCGGTGACCGTGCACGCGGCCCTTGGCGGCGCGCGCAGCACCACCAGCGTGGACCTGTCGAACACCTACCTCGACTGGGCGCGCCGCAACCTGCAACTCAACGGGTACGCCGACGGGCACCGTCTTGAGCGCGCCGACGTGCTCGACTGGCTGGAGGCCGAGCGTGGCGAGTACGACCTGGTGTTCGTCGATCCGCCGACCTTCTCCAACTCCAAGCGCATGGACGACGTGTTCGACGTACAGCGCGATCACGTGCGTCTCGTGGACCTGGCCATGGCCCGGCTCGCGCCCGGCGGCGTGCTGTATTTCTCGAACAATTTCCGCCGCTTCAAGCTCGCGCCCGAACTCGCGGAACGCTACCGCGTCGAGGAGATCAGTACCGACAGCCTCGACCCCGATTTCGCCCGCAACCCGAAAATCCATCGCGTCTGGCGAATCCAGGCGGCCGTGGACACCGACTGAGATGCCGGCCGCTCGCCGCACCG
>JBFGWM010000162.1:0-6460 GCA_041588495.1 Pseudomonadales bacterium
CTCAAGACTCTGGGGAAATCCCTGTTGATTCACTCAATTACCAGAATACCCGCTCACCCGGTGCAGGGAAAGCGCGTCGTGGCGATGAGTCAAGTTGTTGATTTTAAAGAGATCATTCGACCCGTTGCGGATTCTCGCCGGAGCCTGCCAGGCTTCCGCGCAGGGAATTCGGCAGGGCATCCTCGATCCGCACGTCGACGAACTGGCCGATCAGGCCAGGGTCGGTGCAGGCGAAGTTGACCACGCGGTTGTTCTCGGTGCGACCCTGCAACTGGCCCGGGTCCTTTTTCGATACGCCGTCCACCAGCACCCGCTGCATGCTGCCGACCATTCCGCGGCTGATTTCCATAGCCTGCTGGTTGAGACGCTGCTGGAGGCGTTGCAGTCGTTCGCGACGCACGTCTTCCGGGGTGTCATCGACCAGATCGGCGGCCGGCGTGCCGGGGCGCGCGCTGTAAAGGAAGCTGAAGGAGTGGTCGAAGCCGATGTCGGCAACCAGCTTCAGGGTGTCGTTGAAGTCCTGCTCGGTCTCCCCGGGAAAGCCGACAATGAAGTCCGAGGAGATGCTGATGCCGGGCCGCACCCCGCGTAGCCGGCGGATCTTCGACTTGTATTCCAGGGCCGTGTGACCGCGCTTCATCCGCGCCAGGATGCGGTCAGAACCGCTCTGCACCGGCAGGTGCACGTGGCCGACCAGCTCCGGAACGTCACCGAATGCGTCGATCAGGCTGTCGGAGAACTCGACCGGGTGCGAGGTGGTGAACCGGATGCGGTCGATTCCGTCGATGGCGGCCACGTAGGTGACCAGTTGCGCCAGGTCTGCGGTGCCGCCGGCATGGGTTGCGCCACGGTAGGCATTCACGTTCTGGCCCAGCAGGGTGACCTCGCGCACGCCCTGGGCGGCCAGGTGCGCCGCCTCGGCGAGGACGTCGTCAAAGGGGCGGCTGACCTCCTCGCCACGGGTGTAGGGCACCACGCAGAACGTGCAGTATTTGCTGCAGCCTTCCATGACCGAGACGAAGGCGCGCGGACCCTCGACCCGGGGCTCGGGCAGGCGGTCGAACTTCTCGATTTCCGGGAAGCTGGTGTCGACCACCGCTTTTCCGCGCCCGCGACGCTCGCTGATCATGGCCGGCAGGCGGTGCAGGGTCTGGGGGCCGAAAACGAGGTCCACGTAAGGCGCCCGGCGCAGGATCTCAGCGCCCTCCTGGCTGGCCACGCAGCCGCCTACGCCGATGATCAGGTCCGGATTCCTTTCCTTCAGCTGTTTCCAGCGACCCAGCTGGTGGAAAACCTTTTCCTGGGCCTTCTCACGAATGGAGCAGGTGTTCAGCAGCAGCACATCGGCGTCTGCGGCATCATCGGTTACGGACAGGCCGTCAGAGGCTGCGAGCAGGTCTGCCATGCGCGACGAGTCGTACTCGTTCATCTGGCAGCCGTGGGTCTTGATGTGGAGTTTTCCGGCCATGATTCCTGACGGAGGGGGGGGACTTCGATACGGGGCGGCATTATAGTGATTTGCGGTCCGATTGCACAGATTTCGTGCGAATTTAACCTGCCGTATGATAAGCTTACGCGCCCTTCGCAGAGGTATGGACAGCGCACGCATGACGGAACCTGTTTTTCGGGTCACATTCATGAACCAGGGCCAGGTATACGAGGTGTATGCCCGGCAGATCTTCCAGAGCGAGCTCTACGGTTTCGTGGAAATCGAGGAACTGGTGTTCGGCGAAAAGGCCAAGGTCGTGGTCGACCCGGGCGAGGAGCGCCTGAAAAACGAGTTCGAGGGCGTCAAGCGCAGCTTCATTCCCATGCACGCGATCGTGCGCATTGACGAGGTGGAGAAGGAAGGCCCCGCCAAGGTCAGCGAGTTGCGCGGCGACAAGGTGATGCCGTTTCCGATCCCGACCATGCGGCCCGACGGCGGCTAGTCCGCGTTCCCGTCGGCCCTGCGCCGGCTTCCAATCATGTTGTGACTGAACACGTGGCGCTCGTGCCCGGGCCGCGCGCGGTATACCCGTGCCGGCCGCATGGCGCCCTCCGCGAACTGCCTCCCGGTATCCTCGAGAATCCCTGCCTCCATCACCCGGCGCCGGAAAGCTCGCCGGTCGAGGCTGCGGTCCATGACGGTCTCCCAGGCTTCCTGCAGTTCACGCAGGGTAAAATCCGGTCCCAGCAGGTGGGCGGGGAGCGAGGTGTACTGGGCGCGCGCCGCGAGGCGCTCGACGGCGTCGGCCAGCAGGCGGTCGTGGTCGAAGGCCAGGCCCGTGACCTCAGGCCCGCGAGCCGGGCGCCAGTGCAGACCGCGGACCCGGGCACCTGCGGAGAGACGGATTCCGGCGTGCGCCACCAGCGCCAGGTAGAGGGTCGTGATCGACCAGCCGCGGGGGTCGCGGTCCGCGTTCCCGGTGGTGGCGACCTGCTCGATGTAGGGTAGCCGCACGCCCAGCTTATCGGCCACCGTACGTGCCGCGCAGTCCTCGAGGCTGGCGTCCGATTCGGGGCGCACGATGCCGCCGGGTAGCGCCATGCATCCGGCGAACGGCGCCTCCTCGCGTTCCACCAGCAGCACCTCCAGCCCCGGACTGCCGAGGCGGAAGACGGCCACGTCGACGGTGACCAGCAGGGGGGTGGACTGGGGCATGGTTTGACTAAATAGGGGCACTCTGCCACTATTATAGAACAAATGTCACGCGAACGCCGGGAGAGACCCGCATTTCGCCCGTCAGCAAGGAGCTTGCTGGTATGACTGCAGACGCTGATTTCGACGCCCTGGTGTTCATCGGGCGGTTCCAGCCGTTCCACGAGGGTCACCTGCACGTGGTAAGGCGGGCACTGGATCACGCCGACCGGCTGGTGGTGTTGTGTGGTTCGGCCAGCCAGCCACGCTCGATCCGCAATCCGTGGACCGAGGCGGAGCGGGCGGAGATGGTGCTCGGCGCGCTTCCCGGGGCGGATCGCGGCCGGGTACAGGTGGTGCCGCTTCTCGATTACCTCTACAACGACGGCGCCTGGATCGGCATGGTACAGGCCGCAGTGCGTGATGCGCTGCCGCAGCATGATGCCGCGGGCAACCCGGCCCGTTGCGGACTCATCGGCCACAAGAAGGACCAGACCTCCTATTACCTGCGCCTGTTTCCCCAGTGGCGCTCGGTCGAGGTGGAGAACCATCGCGGCATCAGCGCGACGCCGATCCGCGAGTCGATCCTGCGCGAGGGTTACCGGGACGACCTGCCGGTCCCCCTGGCCGAGGGTCCCGGTGAGCTTGCCGCGGTGCTTCCTGAAAACGTGCGCGAATTCCTGAACGACTTCTCCGCCACGGAGGACTGGGCGGACCTGCGCTCCGATCACGGCTTTATCTCCCGCTACCGCGCCGGGTGGGAAAAGGCGCCTCATCCGCCCACCTTCGTGACCGTGGACGCCGTGGTGGTGCAATCGGGCCACATCCTGCTGGTCGAGCGGCGCGCCCGCCCGGGCCAGGGACAGTGGGCCCTGCCAGGCGGTTTTGTCGACCAGTCGGAAACCCTGCTCGACGCCTGCCTGCGGGAACTGCGCGAGGAGACCCGTCTCAAGGTGCCGCTCCCGGTCCTGAAGGGCTCACTGCAGGGCATGCAGGTTTTCGACGAGCCCAACCGTTCGGTGCGCGGGCGCACCATCACCCATGCATTCCATTTCGAACTGCAGGCCAGCGAGTCCCTGCCGCGGGTCAAGGGCGGCGATGACGCCCGCCGCGCATTCTGGACCCCGCTGGCCGAACTCGATCCGCGGCGCATGTTCGAGGATCACTACTTCATCATCCGGAGGATGCTGGGAACATGAACGCCCGTGTTCCGGCGCATGGATGCGACGGAACCGGACCCGGTGTGCCGTGGACAGACCGTGGCGCGCGCAACGATGGAGGATTTCCATCATGCAGCACAACCTGATTCTCAACGCGGACTCCTACAAGGCGTCCCACTACCTGCAGTATCCGCCGGGCACCACCCGGGTCTCGAGTTACATCGAGTCGCGGGGCGGCGAATATGAGGAGACCCTGTTTTTCGGTCTGCAGTTTTTTCTCCGCGACTACCTGTCGAAACCGGTGCAGGCGGAGGACGTCGAGGAGGCGGAAGCCTTTTTCTCCACCCATGGACTGCCGTTCAACAAGGCAGGCTGGGAACACATCCTCGACCGCCACGGCGGTTACCTGCCGCTGGAGGTCCAGGCGGTTGCGGAGGGCAGCGTGGTGCCGGTGCACAACGTGCTGGTGCAGGCGGTCAACACCGATCCGGCCTGCCCCTGGCTGACCAGTTACGTCGAGACCGCGTTGCTGCGCGCGGTGTGGTACCCGGTCACGGTGGCGACCCGTTCATGGCACTGCAAGCGGATCATCGCCCGTTACCTGGAGGAAACCGCGGATTCTGTGGACGGACTGCCGTTCAAGCTGCACGACTTCGGTGGGCGCGGTGCGAGTTCCTGGGAGACCGCCTGCATCGGCGGCGCGGCGCACCTGGTGAACTTCCAGGGTTCCGATACGGTGTCCGGCGTGGTCGCCGCCAACCGCTATTATGCGGAGCCCATGGCGGCGTTCTCGATTCCCGCCGCGGAACACTCGACCATCACCTGCTGGGGACCCGGGGGCGAGTGCGACGCGTTCGCCAATATGCTGGAGAAATTTTCCGGAGAGGGGCGGCTGGTGGCCGTGGTCAGCGACTCCTACGACCTGTGGAACGCGATCGACAATTACTGGGGTCGGGAACTCCGCGACCGGGTGCGTGACAGTGGTGGCACGCTGGTCGTGCGTCCCGACAGCGGCAACCCTGCGGAGGTCGTTTGCGAGGCCCTGGAACGCCTGATGAAGCACTTCGGGCACCGCGTCAACGACAAGGGATACCGGGTGTTGCCGGACTGTCTCCGCCTCATCCAGGGTGACGGCGTGTCACTGGACGCCATCGGGGCGATCCTCGCGCGCATGAAGGACCGGGGCCTGAGCGCGGACAACGTGGCTTTCGGCATGGGTGGCGAACTGCTGCAGAAGGTCAACCGCGACACTCTCAAGTTCGCCATGAAGGCATCCGCGGCGGAGATCGACGGGACCTGGCGCGATGTCTACAAGGATCCGGTCACCGATCACGGCAAGCGCTCCAAGGCCGGCCGCCTGGCCCTGGTCACCGATCCCCGGGACGGGTTCCGCACCGTCCCGGAGCGCGAGGCGGGCGACGCCAACCAGCTGGTCACCGTGTTCCGTGACGGCGAAGTGTTGCGCGAGTGGAGCCTCGCAGAGGTTCGCGAACGCAGCGCGGCAGCCCTGTAGCACCGGCCCGGGGCAGCGCGTCAGTTGATGACCCGCGGACCCGTGTCCTCGCCGGCTTCGCCGAGCTTGCCGAGTTCGAGGTTCCACCCGGCGCCACGCACGGCGTCGGCGACCAGCTTGCAGAGGTTGTGCAGCATCCTGCGGTCGAGGCCGAGGCGAATTCCCTGACCGTCCTCGGGGGTGAGGTTGAGCATCACCCCGTTTTCGCCATTCTCGTAGCTGATGCGAAACCCCAGCACGCCGTCCTCGCCCAGCGGGTAGCTGGCGGCGGACTTGTCGTCGTAAGGTGTTTTGAAGTCGCCGTCGTGCACCGCCCGCTGGTGTTCGAAGGCGAGCACCTCCTCCGGGTTGGTGATGCCGTCGAGGTCGATCTCCCAGTCGGTCTCGCGGATGATGCGACCGACGACCTGCCACAGCAGGCCGGTGAAGCGGCGCGTCATCCACAGGCGGTATTCCTCGCCCGAGGAGTTGCGCACCTTCAGCAGGAGGCGGTCCTCGTTGGTGTTGTAACTGAGGTTGATCTGCTCCAGCCGCGCGCTCATGCCGCTGCCGCCAGGGGTCGGTTGTTCAACCCTGCAGTGCGACGCAGTTGACCGCCCGCAGGCCACCTTTCTCCGGCGCCCAGTGGTTCTGGCTCATCCAGCGGTCGCCGCCGAGCACATTGGGAAAGTACTCGATTTCCCCTTTCAGGTCCTTGCGGAAGCTGCGTGCGCGAATCTGCACGCCCTCGTGGACATGGGAATCGACCGGCGCCAGTTCGCCGCTGCCGAAACTGCGCAGGTAGGAGCTTTCCACGTGGATATCACACTGCACGTTGCGGGACAGCGCATTGCGCACCACCAGTTGGTAATCGAGGCGGGTCTTGCCGCCGGCGGATGGTTCCTTCCGGCCCGGGATGAAGTCGATGATGATGCGTTGCAGATCGGCGGGCGCGAGGCCGGTGCCGGGCGTGCCGAGGCTGGCGACCTCGACCGGCGCAGGAGTCTCAACTTCGGCCTCTTCCGGTTCAGGCTCCACGACGGGCTCGGGCTTGGGAAGCGGCGGCAGGCTTGCCGACTCGATGGACTTGACCTTGTAGGAGGAGATGGCGGGAGACGTGTCCGACTCGACCACCGGCGGCAGTACGGTGTCGGGAATCAGGTCGACATCGGCCTGCGCGGTCAGGGC
>JBFGWM010000163.1:0-6414 GCA_041588495.1 Pseudomonadales bacterium
CCCCGAGTCGCGGGCGACGTGTTGCTCCATGCCGGTGCCGACAAACGGCGCCTCGGTTTTTAGCAAAGGCACCGCCTGGCGCTGCATGTTGGATCCCATCAGGGCGCGGTTGGCGTCATCGTGCTCCAGGAACGGGATCAGCGATGCTGCGACCGACACCACCTGTTGCGGCGAGACGTCCATGTAGTTGACGTTTTCCGCGGTGGTGACCGTGAACTCGTTGCGATGGCGAACCGGAACCAGATCGTCGACCAGGTTGCCCTTGTTATCGAGCGCCGCACTGGCCTGCGCGATCACGTACTCGCCTTCCTCGATCGCCGACAGGTACTCGATGTCGTCCGTCACCTTGCCTTCAACGACACGACGGTACGGGCTCTCAAGGAATCCATAGGCATTGGTCCGCGCGTACGCCGCGAGGGAGTTGATCAGGCCGATGTTCGGACCTTCCGGGGTCTCGATCGGACACACACGACCGTAGTGGGTCGGGTGCACGTCGCGCACCTCGAAGCCGGCCCGCTCGCGGGTCAGTCCGCCCGGCCCGAGCGCCGATACACGACGCTTGTGGGTGACCTCGGACAGCGGGTTGTTCTGATCCATGAACTGGGAAAGCTGGCTGGAACCGAAAAACTCCTTGACCGCGGCCGCAACCGGCTTGGCGTTGATCAGATCCTGGGGCATCAGGTCCTCGGCCTCGGCCATGCTCAGCCGTTCCTTGACCGCCCGCTCGACACGGACCAGGCCAACGCGGAACTGGTTTTCGGCCATTTCGCCGACGGACCGGATACGCCGGTTGCCCAGGTGATCGATATCATCGACCATGCCGTGACCGTTACGGATGTCAATCAGCGTCTTCAGGACGTCAATGATGTCGTTCTTGTCGAGCACGCCCTCGTCGAGGGTTTCGATACGGCCCAGTTCCAGCGCATGGGCCTGCTCGAGCACCTCAGCGGTGATCACCTCGCCCTCGTTACAAAAGATCTCGCCGGTTTCCGGGTTCATGATCGGGCGCGCGGCGCAACGCCCAAGACGGTATTCGTCGTCTTTCCGACCGATGCGACGGTTGAACTTCATGCGTCCAACCGCAGAAAGGTCGTAGCGCTCAACCTTGAAAAACAGCCCTTCGAACAGGGTTTCCGCGGCCTCCTTCGTCGGCGGCTCACCCGGACGCATCATCCGGTAAATCTCCACGAGCGCATCCTCGCGGCTCTGACAGGTGTCGATGCTCAGGGTGTCCGAAACGAACGGTCCGCAATCGAGTTCATTGGTATAAATGACCTCGATTTCTTCAACTCCACCATCCAGCATCTTTTCCAACAACTCGGCGGTGATCTCGTCGTTACAGTTGGCAACGATCTCGCCGGAGGAGACATCAACGACGTTCTTCGCCAGGACCCGTCCGAACAGGTAGTCATCGGGGACCACGAGCTCGCGGATTCCAGCCTCGTCGATCTGGCGGATGTGGCGACGGGTAATCCGACGACCCGCTTCAACAATGATCTCGCCCTTTTCGTCATTGATATCGAAGGGGACGGTCTCGCCGAGCAGTCGTTCCGGAACCAGGTCGAACACGATCCCTTCACGGCTCAAACGCACCGTGTCAGTGTCGAAGAACATGTCGAGGATATCCTCGGCGCTGTAGCCGAGTGCACGCAGCAATACCGAAGCGGGCAGCTTGCGACGACGGTCGATCCGCACGAACACGCAGTCCTTCGGATCGAATTCAAAGTCCAGCCACGAACCGCGGTAGGGAATCACCCGCGCCGAGTACAGAAGCTTACCCGAGGAGTGAGTCTTGCCCTTGTCATGATCGAAGAATACGCCGGGGGAGCGGTGCAACTGGGAAACGATCACCCGCTCGGTGCCGTTAATGATAAAGGTGCCGTGCTCGGTCATCAGGGGAATCTCCCCCATGAACACTTCCTGCTCCTTGATTTTCTTCACCGCCTGGGTGCTTGATTCCTTATCGTAGAGGATCAACTGCACCTTCACGCGCAGCGGAGCCGCGTAGGTCGTGCCGCGAAGCTTGCACTCCGCCACGTCAAATTCGGGCGTACCCAGCGTGTAGCTGACATAATTCAGCGCCGCGTTGCCGGAGTAACTGACGATCGGGAAGATCGACTTGAACGCCGCGTTGAGGCCTACGTCGTCGCGGTCATCGCCGTCCACGTGGGTCTGCAGGAAACTCCGGTAGGAGTCCAGCTGGATAGCCAGCAGGTACGGAATCTCCATGACGGAAGGCAGTGTGCCAAATTCCTTTCTGACCCTTCGCTTTTCTGTATATGAGTAAGCCATCGGCGATCCCCACGATCTTCAGGTAGATTTACAACGCTGGCACCGGGCAGTGATTTGCAACGGCGCCTGCGGTCAGTACGGGTTGACTCCGGCAGTTACCGGATGCCTCCCGCGCACTTTTTCTTCTGCGACGAGAAAAGGCCGGCGGCACGCGGCCGCCAGCCATTTTCAGCCTGGTCGCTGTTCAGCAAGATGTATCAGGCCAATCCAGCCGGAACTTACTTGAGTTCCGCGCCAGCACCCGCATCTTCGAACTTCTTCTTGATCTGTTCGGCTTCGTCCTTGGAAACAGCTTCCTTGACGGTCGCCGGAGCGCTTTCGACAAGTTCCTTGGCTTCCTTGAGACCGAGACCGGTCACTTCGCGAACGACCTTGATCGCGTTGACCTTCTTCTCGCCCGCCGAAGTCAGAACCACGTCGAACTCGGTTTGCTCCTCGGCGGCAGCACCGGCGTCTCCGCCAGCGGCCGGACCGGCCGCGACGGCAACAGCGGCAGCGGCCGTCACGCCAAACTTGTCTTCCATCGCCGAGATGAGCTCGACGACTTCCATGACGCTCATTTCGGAAATTGCTTCAAGAATATCTTCTTTGGACAGTGCCATTTTCGTTCTCCAGTTAAATCTAAATGCAAATCTTCAGGGACATCGACA
Organism: Pseudomonadales bacterium; assembly: GCA_041588495.1. Lineage (GTDB taxonomy): Bacteria > Pseudomonadota > Gammaproteobacteria > Pseudomonadales > JBFGWM01 > JBFGWM01. The sequence goes on from JBFGWM010000163.1 coordinate 2,943, forward strand.
GGCGCAGGTGACGGTCAGGCAGCGGCCTGCTTCTGGTCGCGAACCGCGACCAGCGTGCGAACCAGCTTGACCGGAACCGCCTGCATGGTCTGTGCGAGCTTCGTGACCGGGGCCTGCATGGTGCGCAGGAGCATTGCCAGTGCCTCGTCACGGGTCGGCAGGCTTGCGACCGCCCCGATTTCACTTGCATCCAGCAACTTGCCACCAATCGCGAGTGCCTTGACCTCGAGCGCCTCGTTATCTTTGGCGAACTCCTTGATCACGCGTGCAGCGGACCCCGGATCCTCCTTCGAAAGCGCTACCAGCGTCGGCCCGGTCAGGGCCTCTGTCAGGCATTCCAACTCGGTACCTGCCACGGCCCGCCGTGCGAGGGTGTTGCGCACCACCCGCATGTAGACCTGCGATTCCCGAGCCTTGCTGCGCAGTGCAGTCATCTGCTCAACCGTCAGACCGTGGTAATCTGCGAGCACGGCGGAAAGCGCTTCCGACGCAGCAGCATTTACCTCGGCGACGATCGCCTGCTTGTCTTCAAGTTTCAGTGCCACTGAACTCTACCTCCCGGAATCTGGCAGGAAGACCTGCCCGTTCCCGTTTTGTTCGGCACGCACGCGTGCCACCATTGCCAAAGCGGAGAACGGTCCGGAAACCATCCCTGCCGCCTGCGCAGGTATCCTCGCGGAAATTAAGTCGTCACCATGGGTGAAGACACCTGCGGTCTTTGACGGAGCCCGGGGAAACCGGGCACACCAAAGTTCGCTTTCGAAAGTCGCTTCCGGGTGACTCCGGGACTCCCCCGAACTCCCCCGAAACAACTTTCCAGTGGACAGCCATCCCGCCAAAGCGTGTTAGCTGCCCCCACTTTCTCAATCAATATGGCCGCGGAGCGCGTCGGCCCCGCAAATCACTCCAGAATCTCAGGAAGCGGCTTCCAAGCTCGACTGGTCGATTGCGAGACCAGGGCCCATCGTCGAAGACACAGTGATCTTTTTCAGGTAAATGCCTTTCGCCGACGCCGGCTTCAGTTTGCGGAGATCCGTGAGCAGCGCCTCGAGGTTCCCGAGCAGCGCCTTGTTCTCAAAACCCACCTTGCCAATGGAGGCATGGATCAAGCCGTTACGGTCGGTACGGAACCGGACCTGCCCACCCTTGGCATTCTTGACCGCAGTCTCGACGTCGGGAGTGACAGTGCCGACCTTGGGGTTCGGCATCAGGCCGCGCGGCCCCAGGATCTGGCCGAGTTGCCCTACCACCCGCATTGCGTCCGGCGTGGCAATCACCACGTCGAAATTCAATTCCCCGCCCTTGATCGACTCGGCAAGGTCCTCAAAACCCACAACGTCCGCTCCAGCAGAACGCGCAATGTCAGCCTTCTCGCCCTGGGCGAAAACGGCGACCCGCACTTCCTTGCCGCTGCCGTTGGGAAGCACCGTCGAACCACGAACAACCTGGTCGGACTTGCGCGGATCCACGCCGAGGTTGATCGAGACGTCGATAGATTCCTTGAACTTCACGGTGGAGAGTTCGCTCACGAGGGTCAGCGCTTCGTCAACCGGATACAATTTGCCCGGCTCAACCTTTTCCCGGATGGCACGTACCCGCTTCGTCATCTTCGCCATCACACGCCCTCCGTTTCCAGGCCCATGCTGCGTGCCGATCCGGCAATGGTACGCACTGCGGCGTCCATGTCGGCAGCAGTCAGGTCGGGCATTTTGACCGTTGCGATTTCTTCCAACTGGGCACGGGTCACCTTCCCAACTTTTTCCGTATTGGGACGCGCACTGCCCGACTTCAGGCCGGCCGCTTTCTTCAGCAAAACAGCTGCCGGGGGCGTCTTGGTGATGAACGTGAAACTGCGGTCGCTGTAAACGGTGATCACCACCGGAAGCGGAAGGCCGGGCTCAGTACCCTGCGTCTGGGCATTAAAGGCCTTGCAGAATTCCATGATGTTCACCCCGTGCTGGCCCAGAGCGGGGCCGACCGGAGGACTGGGGTTCGCCTGCCCCGCAGGCACCTGCAGCTTGATATAAGCTTCGATTTTCTTTGCCATTTTTACACTCCAGTTGGGTTCAAGCGCATTTCTGCTCCCCGTTCTGCGGTCCAGGCTGGCGGCCGGGCCCTACAGTTACAAAATCGTACGATCGCTCAGGCCTTCTCGACCTGGCCAAACTCCAGTTCCACCGGCGTGGAGCGACCAAAAATCACCACCGCGACCTGCAGGCGGCTCTTTTCATAATTGACCTCTTCCACGACACCGCTGAAGTCCGCAAATGGCCCATCGACCACCCGCACCATCTCTCCGGCTTCGAACAGTGTTTTCGGCTTCGGCTTGTCGGTGCCATCCTCGACCCGGCGCAGAATCGCATCCGCCTCCGCATCAGTAATCGGTGCCGGTTTGTCTGCCGTACCACCGATAAAACCCATGACTCTTGGCGTATTCTTGACCATGTGCCAGGTGCGCTCGTTCATCTCCATGTTCACGAGCACGTAACCCGGGAAAAACTTGCGCTCGCTTTTCCGCTTCTGGCCACCACGCATCTCGACCACCTCTTCGGTGGGCACGAGAATGTCGCCAAAATAATCCTGCAGCTCCTGGAGCTCGATCTGCTCCCGCAACGCCCGCATTACGCTCTTTTCGTAGCCGGAATACGCATGGACCACATACCAACGCTTAGCCACGCATGACCTCCTAAGCAATCAGGCTGGCGATGATCCAGCTCAAAAGCGAATCGACACCCCAAAGAAAAATGGAGGTGAGAACGACCACCGCCAGAACGACCAGAGTCGTCTGGGTCGTTTCCGGCCGAGTCGGCCACACAACCTTGCGAATCTCGATTCGCGACTCGCGCAGCAATACCGAAAAGGCGCGGCCTTTCGCCGTTTGCAAGGCCACCCCGATCGCCAGCAATCCAATGCCAACAAGGGCCAGCACCCGGTACAACAAGGGTTCAGCGGCATAAAAATGATTGCCGTAGACACCTGCCGCCACGAGGGACAACGCAACGAACCACTTGAGGCCGTCAAGCCGCGATCCGGTCTCTTGTACAGCTGTACTTTTCGTATTCATCCGCTGGAAACAACCCTTTCCCGCCGCGATCCGAGCACCTGGACCAGGTTGCTTCTCTCCCGCCTATTACTTTCTGGTATCCGCCCGGTCCAGACCCCGGGAGATACTGGCAGGCCAGGAGGGAATCGAACCCCCAACCTTCGGTTTTGGAGACCGATGCTCTGCCAATTGAGCTACTGGCCTGTAACAAACAAAAGCGCAGCAGAACCCCTACGGAGCTCTGCCGCGCGTATTCATGTAGCGAAAATTTACTCGATAATTTTCGTTACCACGCCGGCCCCGACGGTGCGGCCACCCTCGCGAATTGCGAAGCGCAGGCCATCTTCCATCGCGATCGGCGCGATCAGCGTCACCTTCATGCTCACGTTGTCGCCAGGCATGACCATTTCAACGCCTTCCGGCAATTCG
>JBFGWM010000164.1:0-6405 GCA_041588495.1 Pseudomonadales bacterium
ACCGTGCCCAGGCGGGCGTTGTTGATGGGTCCGGCGAACCAGTCGGCATAGCGGCCCATGCCCGGTTCGCGGTCGGCGAGCTCGCGGTAGCGGGCGCGCAGGGCGTCAATGGCCGCGGCCTTTTCCCGTCGCAACCGCGCACTGTCCCCGCCCGAGGCGTAAAGCCGTTCCAGGCGGGTCATCGCCGCGTCGACGAGGGCGCCGAACAGGCCCTCGAGACGTCGCGACTCGAGGTAGGCGGCATAGGCGTCCGGCTGCTCCCGCCGGCGGGTCCACAGGCGCAATCCCTCGCGTTCGACGACGCTGGCGAAACTCTCGTTGAAAGTCGTGTCGCCCGGCACGTACAGGCGCACGTGGGCCAGTTCGTGGAACAGCAGGGCCGCGAGGGCGGCATCGTCGTCATGGATGAAGGTGTTCAGCAGCGGGTCCCTGAACCAGCCGAGGGTGGAATAGGCGCGGATGCCGCCCACCCAGGTATCGTGCCCGGAGGACTGCAGGCGGGCCGCCTCGCGGTCTGCCATTACCGTCGAAAAGTAGCCCCGGTAACTGGCACATCCGGCCACCGGGTAGCACCACTCGACGGGTTCCAGGGAGAACTCCGGTGCCGCAAAGAGCGCCCAGATCGCGTAGGGCCGACCGAGGTCGGCGTAGTGGTCGTACTGTCCCGTTGCCGGCAGGTGCAGCCGCTCTCCGGCAAACTTCAGTACCTCGCGCGTGTACCCGATGCGGTCACGCAGGTCGGGTGGGGTGCCGGGGTCGGCGAGGACCGCGTCCACGTCACGGCGGGCGAGCAGGATCGCGGCCTGGCCGCGGGCCAGTTGTCCATACCAGGACAGTGCCTGGCACCCGGGCAGGGCGACAAGGGCCGTGACCAGGAACAGCACGAGGCACGGCCGCGAGGTGCGTTCCGGGGCCTCCATGTGACGGTGTGCCGCGCAGCCCATCCGCGTTCCTGCCGGTGTCGTGGGAGATGGCGGTCAATATAACGCAGGCGGGTGGGTTGCCGCTGCCGCCAGTGGCTATAGTTGTACGCAGACTCAATAACGTGGCATGGCAGGAGGTGTTCGTGGAACCCGGCAGGCTGATCGACGGCTCGGGGCAACCGCGCTACGGCGTGCTGGAGGCGCCCGTCGACCTGGTCAACCACCAGGATTTCGACCTTCGTAACAGCATGAACTGGCGGCGCTCCCGGCTCGCCAGGCGCTGGGCCTACAACCAGTTCCAGTTCATCGGCCTGCTGAGCCCGGAACTCATCGTCGGCTGCGCCATCGTGGACCTGCGCCTGGTCAGCAACGCGTTCGTGTATTTCTATGACGTCGCCAACGACCGCCTCGCCGAGTACAGCTTCATCCGCCCCCTGGGCTGGGGCACATACATGGAGCCGGCGCCCGATCGCGGCGCCTGTTATTTCGACGGCGGCGCCAACCGCTTCGAGATCTGCGCCACCCCGCAACCCCGCACGCGGCGCCTGAACGTCGAACTCGCCAGCGGCGAGAGCATCTTCGCCCTGATGGAGGAGCCGAAGCCGTTCCGGGCCCTGCCGGTGTGCACCCGGGCCGGGTATACCGGGTGGGTGTATACCCAGAAGGCCGCCGCGCTGCCGGTGATGGGCACCGTTCACTGTCACGGGCGTTCATGGGACCTCAGCGAGAATACCCTGGGCAGTTATGACTGGAGCCTCGGTTTCATGCGCCGGGAGACGTTCTGGAACTGGGGCTGCATGGCCGGGCGCATCGGTGGCCGTCACACGGTCGGCCTGAACCTGGCCGCCGGCGTCAACGAGACGGGGTTCACCGAGAACGGATTCTGGTATGACAACAATTTCACCAAGGTCGACATGGTGGATTTCCGTTTCAACCGCGACCAGCCGCAGGAACCGTGGAAGATGGTCTCCAATGACGGCCGGGTGGACCTCGATTTCGCCCCCCTGGGCCGCCGCTCGGAGCGCCTGCACGCGGGGGTGATCGCCTCCAACTTCAACCAGATGTTCGGGTTCTTCTCGGGCACCCTGAAACCCGAATCGGGCAAGCCGGTCACCGTCGAGCGGGTGCCCGGGTTTGCCGAGGACCACTACGCGAAGTGGTAGGTCCCGGGTCCCGGTGCCGGGACCGGGTCGTTATTTCTGCAGCAGACGCACCAGCTTGCGCACCACGAAACGTGGCGTGAAGCGGATCGAGAACGCCAGCAGCCAGTTCTTCAGGCCGGGTATGACGATCGGCCGGTTGCGCCGCAGGCCGCGCAGCCCCGCTTCAGCGACATCCCGCGAGGTCATGGTGCCCGCCTTGAACAGCAGCGTGTCCTTCATGTCCGCGACGTCGGCGAAACCGGTCGCGGTGGCGCCCGGGCACAGGCAGGACACCTTCACACCGCTGCCCCGGACCTCCTCGTACAGGGCCTCCGAGAAGGAGTTCACGAAGGCCTTGGTGGCGTAGTAGACGGCCATGTTCGGCCCCGGCTGGAACCCCGCTGTCGAGCCGACGTTGAGGATTCCGCCGCGTCCGCGGGCCAGCATGCCGGGCAGGAACAGCTGGGTCAGCTGGGTCAGGGCATTGACGTTGACCTGGATCATGCTCATCTGGCGCGCGGTGTCGAGGGTGGCCAGGTTCCCCTTGAGGCCGAATCCCGCGTTGTTGACGAGCACGTCGACCAGGATTCCCTTCTCCTCCATTTGTGCGAACAGCTCCGCGGGAGCCGCCGGGTCGCCGAGGTCGCGGGGCAGTACAGTGACCGAGACCGAGTGGCGGTCGTGGAGTTCGCCGGCCAGGGACTCGAGCTTGTCGGCGCTGCGGGCGACGAGCACGAGGTCGGAACCATCCGCCGCGAACAGCTTCGCCAGCTCCAGGCCGATGCCTGATGAAGCGCCGGTAATCAGTACGGTTTCGCGTGACATGTCGCTTGCTCCTTGCGTGGATCGGGTTCGTTTACGGTTTCATGCCCGGGGTGACGGGCTGGGCGCCAGGCTGCAGGTCGGGATGATCGCGCCGCGAGAAACGCTCGAAACCCTCGCGGATCTCGTCGCCGCCGATGAGACGGTTGAAACACTCGGCCTCGATGCGCAGGCCCTCGTCGAGGGGCCGGCCGAAGCCGCGCACCGCGGCTTCCTTGTCGGTCCGCATGGCTGACTGCGGCAGGCCCGCCAGGAAGGTGCCGAGTTCCAGGGCGCGCGCCAGGGACTGTCCGCGCGGCACCACCTCGTTGGCGAGGCCCATGCGCTCCGCCTCGGCGGCATCGATCACGCGGCCGGTGAGAATCAGGTCCATGGCGCGGCCCATGCCCACGATGCGCGGCAGGCGCTGGGTGCCGCCGTCGCCGAGGCCGATGTTCCAACGCCGGCAGGTCACCCCGAAACGGGCGTGTTCCTCGGCGATGCGCAGGTCGGCGAAGCAGGCCCATTCCAGCCCGCCGGCGAACGCGTCGCCATTGACCGCGGCGATGATCGGCTTGTAGATGTCGGTCCAGCGCGAGGGGCCGATCAGCCCGGGGCGTTCGCCGCGGCCGTGGGCGGCCTGCTCGGCCGGTGTGGCGGGGAGCAGTTCCGGTGCCGCCAGGTCGCCGCCGGCACAGAACGCCTTGTCACCGGCGCCGGTGATCACCGCGACCCGCGCGTCGTCGTCGTCGCGGAACCGGGTCCAGGCATCGATCAGTTCGCGGTGGGTCAGCGGGCCGATGCAGTTGCGCTTTTCCGGGCGGTCGAAACGGATCACGCGCACCGCGCCGTGGGTCTCGTAGCTGATCTCGGTGTATTCCATGCCGCGGCATCCTGGACGTTGAGAGGTGGACTATAACGGAGCGGGCGCTTGCCTTGAACCGCGTGCGGAAGCGGCTCAGTACTTGAAGTGCTTGATCTTCTCGCCCTTGGCGCCGATTTCGGTCATCGCCTCGATGCCGATCTGCAGGTGCTTGCGGGTCCACTTGCGGGTGACCTCGGTATCCGATTCCTCGGTCTTGACCCCCTCCGGCGTGAACGGCACGTCGGAGACCAGCAGCAGCGCGCCGCGGGCGATTTCATTGTGGTGGCCGACGATGAAGACGGTGGCGGTCTCCATGTCGATGGCGATGGTCGTGAGTTTCTGCAGGCGTTCCAGGAACGCGATGTCGTGCTCCCACAGGCGCCGGTTGGTGGTGTAGACCACCCCGGTCCGGTACTCGTGTCCGTGGGCGACGATCTTCTCGGAGACGAACTTGTGCAGCTTGAAGGAGGGCAGGGCGGGCACTTCCGGCGGGAAGTAGTCGTTGCTGGTCCCCTCGCCACGCACCGCCGCGATGGGCAGGATGAAATGGCCGATCTCGGTGGACTGCTTGAGACCCCCGCACTTGCCCAGGAACAGCACGCCCTTGGCGGGACTGGCGCTGAGCAGGTCCATGATGGTGGCGGCGTTGGCGGAGCCGATGCCGAAGTTGATGATGGTCAGGCCGTCGCTGTTGGTGGCGGCGAGCATCGGGCGGTTTTCGCCGTACACGTCGCACCCGAACTGTTCGGCAAAGTTCTCGACGTAGTTGCGGAAGTTGGTGAGCAGGATGTGCTCGCCAAAGGAGTCCAGCGGCATGCCGGTATAACGCGGCAACCAGTTGCGCGCGATTTCCACCCGATCAGGCATGGCGCCGGACTCCCTGGCGGTCCGGGGTTCCCGCCGTGACGGCGGGCCCGGGGATCAGCCGTGCTTCTTTTTCATGTCCTCGACGAGGTCGACATACTTCTGCATGGCTTCGTCGGGGGAAAGCCCCTTGAGTTTTTCCCAGGCCTGGTACTTGGCCTTGCCGACCAGGTCCATCATGCCCGGCTTCTTGCCTTTCACGTCGCCGTCGCTGCCCTGCTTGAACAGCGCGTACATCTGCAGCTTGAGGTCGTTGGAGGGCTGGAAGTCGCCGGTGGCGTTCTTCACGTAGTTCACAGCTTCCTCGAACTTGGCTTTCAGGTCTGACATCGGTGTTTCCTCCTCGGTGGTCTACACAGCATAGGTTGTCTCGAGATATTCGACGATGTCCGTCGACTCGTACATCTCCACGCCGGTATTCGGGTCGACCAGGTAGGGAACCTGCATGCGGCCCCCGCGTTCCAGCAACTCGGCCCGGTTCCTGCCCAGTACGCGGTATCCGGGCATGAAGTTGTTGCGGACCGCGGGAATGATCCAGTCGGTCCACTTGTACTTGCCGACGTTCCGCAGCTCGTAGGTCAGTTCCAGTTCGCAGAGCTTCTCGCGCACCGGCCTCGAGAACGGACTCGATTCAAAACTGTAGAGCAGGAGCGGCTTTTTTGCCTCCCGGGAGGGACGGGCGCGGCTGCCCGCGGTGCCGCGCAGCACGCCGCCGGCCACCGAGGTCGCCTCGTTGAGCAGGTGGGGCCGCCAGCGGGCCGGCACCCGGCCGTCGCCGTAGGTCTCGAAGAGGTAGGCGATGATGTCGGCGGACTCGTACAGGCGGTGCCCGGTGTTGGGGTCCACCAGGAACGGATACTGCTGCTTGCCGCCCAGTTCGTCGACCCGTGGCCGGTGACGGGTGCCGCCCTTCGGACACGGGTGGATGAGGGCGTCGAGATCGAGTTCGGTGAGCGCCTCGCGCACCAGGCGGCAGAAGGGGCAGGCCTCGAAATCGTAGAGTTCGAGCAGTTTTTCGGGCTGCCGGCGGGCCGGGTAGTAGGCCTGGGTGCCACGCCACAGGCAGATGGAGGAAGTCAGGGACGAGCCGAGTGCGTCGAGCATGGGGTTCACCTTGGAGGTTGTTTGCGCATACCGGTACCGCGGCGGGTGGCGGCTTCGAATGCTGGAATAATTCTCAGGAATTGACGACAAGTGCAGGATAATAAGAGGGATTGTCGTCCGAATCTGTGCCCTTCATGCCAATCGCGCGTTTCCCCGCGCCGCGGGTGATCCCTAGCGGGCGGCTTCCTCGAGGGCTTGCAGGTCGAGTTCTTCCTCCTCGCAGGTTTCGGTGACCTTTTTCGTGTAGTGCTTTTTCTCGAAGCGCAGCTTGGTGCGCACGGCGTTGACCTCGGCGCTGGAGCCGACCTTGGAGCCGCCCGCCACCGTGGCGTCGCGTAGCTCGTCCAGGGTGCGCGCCAGTTGCTGCTTGAAATGCAGGCACAGGCGCACTTCCTCGGCCTCCTCGAGCCCGATGTAGTTGATCTCGGCCCGCACGTGACCCGTGGCCAGCAGGCACGTTGCGGTCAGCAGCAAGACGGTTCGGTGCATCCCCGGAATCTCCCTGGAACAGGCCCGTCATGGGCGCATTCAGCAACCAATCCTAGCATTTCCGCGATTGCCTGACATTTCCGCCTAAAGAACTCCCCGCGGGTGCCGTTAAAACCCTCAGGGCAACGGTTCAGACAGGTACCCGGAGAATCCCGATGATATCCCCAGCCGCCGCTGTGGCACCCGGCCTGGCAAGAAATTTTGCCGGGTCGGGCCC
>JBFGWM010000165.1:0-6348 GCA_041588495.1 Pseudomonadales bacterium
ACCTCCGCGGTGGGCAGCAGGTAGTAACCGTGCTCGCCTTCCATGCGGAACAGGTCCTCCTCGAACTTGGGCAGTTGCCCGGTCCCGCGCAGGGAGTCCGCGTTGACCAGGTACGGCACGTAGACTTCCTCGTAGCCGTGCTCACGGATATGGGTCTCCAGCATGAACTGCACCAGGGCACGGTGCAGTCGGGCCAACTGGCCGCTCATGGCCACGAAGCGGGAGCCTGCGATTTTCGCCGCGGTATCGAAATGGAGTCCGCCCATGGCCTCGCCGAGGTCCACGTGGTCGCGGGCATCGAACGCGAACTCGCGCGGCACACCCCAGGTGCGGATTTCCTGGTTGGCGTCCTCGTCCGCGCCGTCCGGAACCGAGGCGTCGGGCAGGTTCGGTATGCCCATGAGCAGATCAGCGAGGCCTTCCTGCACTTCCCGCAATTGATCCTTTGCAGCATCCAGCCGCTCACCGAGGGAACTCACCTCGTCCAGCAGGGGCTGGATGTCCTCGCCCGCGGCCTTGGCTTTGCCGATGGCCTTGGAGCGGGTGTTGCGCTCGTTCTGCAGGTCCTGGGTCTCCACCTGGATGTCGCGGCGCCGCGCCTCGAGTTCCTCGTAGCGGACACGGTCGAATTCCACGCCCCGGCGGGCGAGTCCGGCCACCACGGCATCGAGGTCATTGCGTATCAGGCGGGGATCGAGCATCGGGATTCAGCCTTTCAGATCAGCCGCGCCAGCCACAGGCCGGACGCGGTGGAAACCAGGCACAGCAGCACGCTGGCCAGCACATAGGACACGGCTTCCAGGGTCTCGCCATGGGTCATCATGCTGACCGTGTCCAGGGAAAACGCGGAAAACGTGGTGAAGCCCCCCAACAGGCCGATGATCGCAAAATCCGGCCAGATTTCCGGGGTGCGCAGGCGCTCGACCAGCACCACGTAAAGAATTCCGATCAGGAACGAGCCCACCACGTTCACGGTCAGCGTACCCCAGGGAAAGGTCTTGCCAGCGAAGGATGCCACCCAGGCGCCGCACAGCATGCGCCCGGTCGCGCCGAGGGCGCCACCCAGGGCGACGGCGAGAATCTTGCTGAGTTCGATTGCCGGCATGACCACACCCGGTCCGTTTCAAGCCGCGTATTGTAAAGGATTAGGGCCCCCAGGGGGCATCAGGCGCCGGCTTTCCGGTCCAGGTCGCGCAGGTGGCGCAGCTTTTCGGCGATCCGTGCCTCGAGGCCGCGCTCGGGTGGATCGTAGTACTGGCGGCGGCCCAGTTCCTCCGGGAGGTAGTTTTCCCCGGCCGCGTAACCCTCCGGTTCATCGTGCGCATAGCGATAGGCCTTGCCGTAGTCGAGTTCCTTCATGAGCTTTGTCGGCGCGTTGCGCAGGTGCAGCGGCACCGGCAGGCTGCCCTGCTCCCGCGCGTCCCGCATGGCGGCCTTGAAGGCCGTGTAAACCGCGTTGCTCTTGGCGGCCACGGCCAGGTAAACCACGGCCTGGGCCAGGGCCAGTTCACCCTCCGGACTGCCGAGCCGTTCCTGGGCGTTCCAGGCGTCGAGGGCCAGGGTCAGGGCCCGGGGGTCGGCGTTACCGATGTCCTCGCTGGCCATGCGCACCACCCGGCGGGCGATGTAGAGGGGGTCGCAGCCGCCGTCCAGCATCCGGCACAGCCAGTACAGGGCCGCATCCGCCGACGAGCCCCGCACGGCCTTGTGCAGGGCCGAGATCTGGTCGTAAAAGTCCTCACCGCCCTTGTCGAAGCGTCGCAGGTCGGAGGTGAACACGGCCTCCAGTACTGCCGCATCGATCACCCGACCCAGCGCTCCGGACTCGGCCAGAGAGGTGGCGATCTCCAGCAGGTTCAGCGCCCGGCGGGCATCCCCGTCCGCGGCAATGGCGAGTTGCCGCCGCGCGGCCTCGGGCACCTCCGGCGGGTCCGCGCCCAGTCCGCGTTCGGCGTCGGAAAGCGCCCGCTCGATGACCTGGAGCAGATCGTCCTCTCCCAGCGGCCTGAGCACGTAGACCCGCGAGCGGGACAGCAGCGCGTTGTTGACCTCGAACGAGGGGTTCTCCGTGGTGGCGCCGATGAACAGCACGGTGCCGTCCTCGACGAAGGGTAGAAAGGCGTCCTGCTGGGACTTGTTGAAGCGGTGCACCTCGTCGATGAACAGGATGGTCGGCCGCTGGAACTGCTCGCGGTTGAGGCGGCCCTGCTCCACCGCCGCTCGGATGTCCTTCACGCCCGCCATGACCGCGGACAGCGCAATGAACTCGGCATCCGCCGCGCGGGCGATGATCCGCGCAAGAGTGGTTTTCCCGGTGCCCGGCGGGCCCCAGAAGATCATCGAGTGCAGTTTTCCGGATTCGATCAGGCTGCGCAGGGGGCAGCCCGGGCCCACGAGATGGGCCTGGCCGGCGAACTCGTCGAGGGTCCGCGGGCGCATCCGCGAGGCGAGCGGTTCCCCGCTGTCCATCGCGGGACTCACTCCTGGCGAAAGACGTCGGTTCCCGGCGGGGGAACGAAACTGAAGCGTGCTGGATCGATATCCGCGTTGCGCCGGATGTCAGTGAATCGGATCACCGTGTCCTGGCCGAGGCCGTCGCGCAGGCGCATCTCGGTCATGGCGGCGTTCTCGAAAACGACGCTCAGGGTCTCGAACGGGCTGTCGCGGTCACGGGGCCGCAGTTCGAACTCATGGCGTCCCGGTTCGACTTCCCCGCCGCTGACCTCGAAGGAACGCTCGATCACGCCCACGTCACCACTCAGCAACATGGCCGGGGTATTGCCCATGCGGTAGTCGAGGGGACGCTCGGTGACCTGCTCCAGGTCGACATCGAGCAGCCAGAGGCGCCTGCCATCGGAGACCATGACCTGGGCGAAGGGTTCCGCAGTCTCCCAGCGCATGCGTTTCGGGCGCGCCGCCTCCAGCACGCCGTCGGTCTCCTGCACCGTGTTGCCGTCGGCGTCCCGCACCACCTGGTGGAAGCGCGCATGAACCGAGGTGGTCTGCGTGAGCAGCCCGTTGAGTACGTCCGCGGGATGCGCTTCCGCTGGGGCGGGCGGTTCCTGGAACCCAGCGGGCGGGCGGATTTCCAGGGGGAAATCGGCGTTGCCTGCGACTTCTGCGCTTCCACCGGCGACGGCGGCCAGGGACGCAAGGCACAGCGTGATCAGGGCAGGAATTCGAAACATCGGGACGTCAGGCTTCCTCGCGGGCGGGAACCAGCACTTCCCGCTGGCCGTTGCTGCCCATGGGGCTGACCAGGCCGGCATGCTCCATGGCCTCGAGGATGCGCGCCGAGCGGTTGTAGCCGATGCGCAGGTGGCGCTGCACCGAGGAAATCGAAGCGCGCCGGGTTTTCATCACGCAGGCCACGGCCTCGTCGTAAAGCGGGTCCTGCTCAGCGTCGCCGCCGCCCTCCCCGCCGACCTCGCCAAAGCCGCCGGCGTCGCCCTCAGCGGGGCCTTCGAGTATCTCGTCGAGGTACAGCGGTTCGCCGCGTCCGCGCCAGTCCTCGACCACCCGATGCACCTCGTCGTCGGACACGAATGCGCCGTGGACCCGTTCCGGTACGGCCTTCCCGGGGGGCAGGTAGAGCATGTCGCCCTGCCCCAGCAGCTGTTCGGCGCCACCCTGGTCGAGAATGATCCGCGACTGCACCTTTTCCGACACCTGGAACGCGATCCGGGTCGGGATGTTGGCCTTGATCAGCCCGGTGATGACCTTGGAGTCGGGCCGCTGGGTGGCCAGAATCATGTGGATGCCCGCCGCCCGCGCCTTCTGGGCGATGCGGGCAATCAGTTCCTCGACCTTCTTGCCCTTGTCGCCAAGGGAAATCAGCAGGTCGGCGAACTCGTCGACCACGACCACCAGTTGCGGGAGCACTTCCAGCGGCGGACGTTCCTCGTCGTCGACCCCGCCGTCGCCCGGCTGCCAGAACGGGTCGGGCAGTGATTCGCCCGCCTTCTCCGCCTCGTGGATCTTGCGGTTGTAGCCGGCGAGGTTGCGCACCTTGAGATGGTTCATCAGCAGGTAGCGGCGCTCCATTTCCGCCACGCACCAACACAGGGCGTTGGCGGCGTCCTTCATGTCGGTGACTACCGGGGTGAGCAGGTGCGGAATCCCGTTGTAGACGGAAAGCTCGACCATCTTGGGGTCGATCATGATGATCCGCACCTCGTCCGGCGTGGCCTTGAACAGCAGGCTGAGGAGCATCGCGTTCAGCGCCACCGATTTCCCGGAGCCGGTGGTCCCGGCGACCAGCAGGTGCGGCATGCGCGCCAGGTCGGCGACGATGGGGGCACCGGAGATGTCCTTGCCCAGGGCCAGGGTCAGGGGCGACTGCGCCTCGTCGTAACTGCGCGAGGACAACACCTCGCTGAGGCGCACGATCTCCCGGTTCTCGTTGGGAATCTCGATGCCCACGGTGGACTTGCCCGGGATGACCTCGACCACGCGCACGCTGATCACCGCCATGGAGCGCGCCACGTCCCGCGCGAGGTTGCTGATCTGGCTGGCCTTGACCCCCGCCGCCGGCTGCACCTCGAAACGGGTGATCACGGGACCCGGCTGCACCGCCACCACCTCGACGTCGATCCCGTATTCCTTGAGCTTGATCTCCACCAGGCGCGACAGGGCCTCCAGGGCCTCGCGGGAGAATCCGCGGCTGCCGGCCTCGGCCGCGGCATCCAGCAGGTTGAGGCGCGGCAGGTCCTCGGTCACCTTGGGCGTGAACAGGGTGCCCTGTTTCTCCTTGGCGACGCGGGTGCTCTTCTCGACCTTCTCGACCTTCGGCGCGATATCCGGTGCCTTGCGCTGCGCGCGCTCGCGGTTGCTGCGGTCGAGGGTCGCGCGCCGTTCTGCGACCACCTTGCGCGCCGCACGCCGGTCGCGGTAGGCGTCCAGCCAGCGCGTGCCGCGATCACGCAGCCAGGCAAACGTGGAGACGGTGAGCCGTCCGGTCTCGTCCATCAGGCGCAGCCACGACAGGTTGGTGAAAACCGTGACCCCGACCAGGAACAGGGCCAGGAACAGCAGGGTGCTGCCCAGCATGCTGAACGCCTCAAGGCCGGCTCCCGCCACGGCGCTGCCCAGGATGCCGCCGCTACTCCCCGGCAGATTCGCGCCGGCGGCGCCGTGATGCAGGACGGCCAGCGCGCAGCCGGCAACGAGGACCAGGACGCACCCGGCAAGGCGCAGGGCCAGCAGGGGCGCACTGAAATTGAAGGGTTGCGAGCGCTCCCGGAACACGATCCAGGCCCGGTGCAGGAGCATCACCGGAAACAGGAAGGCCATGTAGCCGAAGAGCAGGAACAGGACATCGGAGAGCCACGCACCCGCGCTACCGCCGGCATTGCGCACGTCGCCGCCCACCCCGGTGTGGGTCCAGCCGGGATCGAGATTGTCGTGGGACAGCAGCGCGATCAGCAGGTAAAGTGCCAGGGCCGTCAGCCCGATCAGCGCCCCCTCGTGGAGGCCCCGCTGGAGGTGTCCCCCGAGGGCCGTTTCAGCCCGTGCGGGCTGGGCTTTCCTGGCCGGCATGATCCATTGCTCGCAGCGTCTGATGATGATCCCTCATGCACTCATTGTACCGATTGGGGACGATTATTCCATCGCCTTCCTGACCCCCGGATGAACGAGTTCCCCGCCGCGGACGTTGATCCCGGCGCGCAGGGCGGGCACGGTATCGAGACGACCCTCGGCGAGCATGGCGACCCAGGGCAGGATCGCCCCGGAGAGGGCCTGGGAGGCGGTGCGCGGGACCGCTCCCGGCAGGTTGGTCACCCCCATGTGAATGATGCCGTCCTGCTGGTAGGTCGGCTGCGTGTAATCGGTTGGCCGGATGGTCTCAATGCAGCCGCCCTGGTCGATGGCGATGTCGACGATCACCGATCCGGCCTCCATGCTGCGCACCATGTCGCGGCTCACCACCCGCGGAGCGCGGGCGCCGGGAACCAGCACCGCACCCACCAGCAGGTCGGTGCCTGGCAAAGCGGCACTGATATCCGCCTCGCTGGCAAAACAGGTGTTGGCGCCCGGAATGTCGCGGGCGATGCGCCCGAGAGCCTCGCTGCTGATATCGAAAACGGTCAGTTCGGCACCGAGGCTGTGCGCGACCCGTGCTGCCGCGGTGCCGGCGGAGCCGGCGCCCAGCACGGTGACGCGGCCACGGGCGGTTCCGGTGACACCGCCGAGCAGGAGACCCTTGCCGCCCTCGCCGGCGTGCAGCAGCCGTGCGCCGGCCTCGTAGAACGCGTGGTCCGGCGCACCGGGGGCTACCCTTTTTCGCCCGATTGCGGGAAACTGGCGTTGGGGGGTAGACGCGCATGGCGCGGTTTTCTGACGAGGACC
>JBFGWM010000166.1:0-6311 GCA_041588495.1 Pseudomonadales bacterium
ACCTTTGTACAGGTGAAATCGGCGCCGCCTTGTGCAATAATTGACCGCCAATTCAAGAAGCTGCCCCAGTGTGCAAAAGAGCCTGTACGAGCAGGCCGGGACATCGCTTTACAGAGGAGCCGCACACCGTGTACCGATTCAGAACCTTAGCCGCCGCATGCCTGCTGCTGGTCGCCTCTCCGGGCGCCTTTGCCGAGAAGAAATCCGACCCTTGGAAGGGCAAGGTCGTCAGGGACTGGAACATCGGGGTCGTCGAGGAGGAACTCCGCGACGGCAGGTGGTTCCGCAAGTTCACCTACGACTCATCGGCCATCCAGGCGGCCGCCGTGGAAGGTGGCGCCGAACCGATTCCGGACCCGGTTGCAGACCCCGTTCCGATCGCGGTCATGGGTTACCCGGAAAAGAAAAAGCCGACGCGTCTCGTGGTCCTCTGCCACGGCCTGAACGGCGACGCCGTATACGGATCGCACCCGGACATCCCGCGCCCGCCGACTCCGGAGAAAAGCTTCATCCCGCACATCGAGCGGATCATGGCCCAGGGCGACGATATCGCCGTGGTCGCCACCAACTACCGTGACAATTTCCTGTTCCCGGTGGGACTCGGCGCCCACGATACGATCGCCGTGACCCAGGCCATCCGCGCGCAGTTCAAGTCGATCGAAACCGTCTACCTGCTCGGTGTCTCCATGGGCGGCGCAGTGTCCGGCACGGCGATCTCCGAATCCCGGTACGTGACCGATGGCAACCCGGTGTTCGACCACTGGATCGCCGCCGAACCCCTCGCCGTGTTCATCGAATCCTATTACGAAGCCAAGGCCGCCCTGCCCCAGATCGCCGAAGAGATGGAACAGGAAACCGGGGGCACGCCCCAGGACAAGCCGGGCGAGTACCAGCGCCGCACCGACGCCATGAACGCCCACAACATGGCTGCCGCGGGCCTGAAGACCATCACCATCGTGCACTCGGTCAACGACGGCCTGACGCCTTACAACCAGGCGCGGACCATGGCCACTGCCGCGGTGCAGGCCGGCATTCCGACCCAGTTGATCACGGTGGGCCGCAAGCAGGCCGATCACGAGGGCCCGGACTACACGGGCACCGGTACCATCGCGGGCGTGTTCGGACAGAAGGATGATCCGGCAGCGTCCGCCTACCTGGCCGGCCACGCCGCGGACTGGGACCACACCCACCCGGTCATGCGGATTTCCTTCGAGCAGCTCTTCAAGCTGCTGAACAAGGAATACGACGAGAGCATCGCTTACATGGAGCACGTGGTCGACGACCACTGAGCGCGGCCGGAGCGTTGTTCAGAACGGGCTGAGCTTCCCGGCCCACAGGCCGGGAGCCGCGCTCATTTCGGCTCGCCGGACTGGGATCCCTCGCCGGCGATCACCACGGTCGCCTGATCCTCCGAACTTTCGATCAGGCCCATTTTCTGCGCCCGCCGTTCCCACGCCCGGCGCGCCTTGGTCTGCATGTCCTCGCTGCCGTCGAGTTCATCGACGATCTCCATGCCCAGCACCGTCTCGATCACGTCCTCCATGGTCACGATACCGGCCACGGAGCCGAACTCGTCGACCACCACCGCGATGTGCTCGCGGCGCTCGATGAACAGGTTGAACAGGTCGGTGACCTTGAAATCGCCGTGGACCACCATCACCTCGCGCCGCAGCACGCTGATCGGCTCACGACCACGGGTTTCCACCAGGTTGGCGAGCAGGTCCTGGCGCAGGATGTAGCCCTCGACGTGATCGCGGTCGCCGGGCCGATGCAGCGGAATCCGTGAAAAGCGCACCTCCTTGTTGGCCGCGAAGAAGTCGCGGATGCTCATATCGGACGGCGCCATGTGGACCACCGTGCGGGGGGTCATCACGTGCCTCGCCTCGACCTTCCGGAAGCGCAGCAGGTTACGCAGGATCTGCGTCTCGTTTTCCTCCAGCACGCCCTGGTCGGCGCCGATCTCGGCCATGGCCATGAAATCGGAACGGGTGAACAGGTGGTGATCCGCGCTCTTGCGTTTCAGCGCCCGGGTGAGGATCTGGCTCATCCATACCAGCGGGAACAGGGCCAGGATGATCAGGGCCAGGGAATTGACCGTGAACGGCGCCAGTTCCTGCCAGTAGTTCGCACCCAGGGTCTTGGGAATGATCTCGGACAGCACCAGCACCGCCAGGGTCATGCCCGCCGGAACGATGAACGAGGTGATCAGCGGATTGACCTCGGCCCAGATCTTCGCGGCCTGCTCCCCGACCCCGATCGCGCCCACCGTGTGCGCGATGGTGTTGAGGGTCAGGATCGCCACCAGGGGGCGGTCGATGTCGGCCTTGAAGGACTGCAGCCTGGTGCCGATGGCCGCACCCTCCCGCACCTTGATCTGCGCGTAGGACGGCGTGATGCTCAACAGCACCGCCTCCCACAGTGAACACAGGAAAGAGACGGTGATGGCCACCAGGAAAAACGTGATCAGTGCCGTATACATGTGCCGGTCGGTACCCCGCGGTCGCGGTCAGTTGTCATGGAACGTGTCCCGCGGCGGGGACACCGGTCGAACCCTGAGTGTAGCGCCAGCCGGCGGGCGGAGCCGGCCTAGTCGACCAGCCGCTCGGCGGCGCGCAGCGCGGGCCGCAGCGCGTCTCCCGAGTGGGTCAGGGCACCCTGGGAGAGTAACCCGGTGAAAATCACCATGTACTCGTCGGCGATACGCTCCGCGTCGAGTGCCGCGTAACGCTCCGGGTCCGAGTCCAGCAGGTCACGGGTGAGATCGACGACGATCTGCCGGATTCTCAGGTAATGTTCGACGCCGATGCGACGCGGGACACAATCGGGATCCGGAAACTCGTTGACCATGTTGAGAAACACGCATCCCCGGTAGTTGCCTTCCTCGAGGAAAGGGCCAACGCACTCGATCAACGCAAGATAGCGGGTTCGTGGCGTGCGCCGGGTGGCGACAAAGGCGTGGATATCCTCGATGTCGGCGTCGTTGCGTTGCTCCAGGAACGCGATGCAGAGCGCCTCCTTGGACGGGAAATGGTGATAAAAGGACGCCTTGGCCACGCCGGCCTTGCGGATGATCTCGTTGATCCCCGTGGCCCGGTAGCCATTGCTGAAAAACAGTTCCCCGGCGACCTCGAGAATCCGGTCACGCACGCTGGATGCCTTCATGACAGCCGACAACCTTCCTCCCACCGAGAGACAGCTCTCGTGATCAGTCCGAATGAGTCGGATACCGGCCGGCAGGCAAGATCCTGCCACCCTGCGTCGGACACCTGCACCCAGGGTCCGACTGTTCCGCCACCATGTTCTGAAATTTCGTTTCCGGAATCCAGCCCGCCGCGACTGTTACGTTCAATACCCGCGACGGCCCGCACAATATAGTTAGTCATTCTTAAGATTGCTACAGAATTCCGGGCTTTTCACCAACTCGGATACCGGCACTTTCAAACGGACTCGCAATACCCGGCGGCCCAATTAAACAACGGGTATGTTCAAGACCAGGCCATGCACGAGACATACAATTCTGTTCAGTTCATGATGGATGTATAGCATTTGGGTCACAAGCCGCCAATGACCAGAACAATTCGGAGGCCCGTCACTGCACGCATATCGGGAACCGAGGGCGATGGCGCCGAGAACAATCTGGACCTGTCACGCCTGCTCCTGTGGCCGGACACGATCGTTTATGTCGGAAACGGGTTTTCCGGCGGCTCTGCCATCAAGTACTCGGCCACGCTGCTGGTCTCCCTCGAAGACCAGCCCCTGCGCATCTCCTCCCCGGACCTCCGGGACCTGGAAACCCGCATCTGCGTGGTGCCGCCCAAGGTCGTCCGGGCGATCGAGGTCACCGGGAAATTCGCGAGCATCAACTTTGATCCCGGATCCTGGGCCTACACCGCGATCACGCGCAGTTTTTCCCCGGGCGCGATCACCAACCTCGAGGACCACACGCCAGGCGACTGGGACCCCGGGGTTTGCGCCTTCCTGTGGGACGCCACCGATTGCAGCGCGATACGCACGGACCTCCACGGCGTGGTGGACGAGTTGTGCCCCGCAGACACTCCCCGGGAAAACTGGATCGACGAGCGGGTCCGGATGGTCCTGGACAAGATTCGCAAAGACGTTCCCACGCGACCCGACGTTGGTCGTCACGCACGGGAACTCGGCATTTCCCGAGACCGCCTGACCCACCTGTTCTCCCAGGAACTCGGGATCCCGCTGCGCAGTTTCGTACTCTGGTGCAAGGCGCGGCGGGCGGTGGAGATTTTCAGCCGCGACCCCGGGATGCGCATCGACGAGATTGCCTCGGAGGCCGGATTTTCCGACGTGTCCCACGGCATCCGCACGCTGAACCGATTTATCGGGGTCAACCCGAAGTTTATCCGCGGCCTCGAGTCCCTGGATATCCTGCACTGCAGCAGCGCAGACTGTGGTGCCTGAAGGCAGGAACCCGTAATGACAATGATCGCTGCCGCACAAGATCCCGTACAACCCGCCCGGGGTGAATTCACAGCCATTTCACCGGCATGCCCATGCAACGCCTGTGGCACCGGGAGATGCTTGTCATGATCAAGGTGCTGCTGCTCGAGGACGACGAGGATTACAAGAAACTGATCCACCGGGTGCTCCGCGATCTCAACCGCAACCACGTGGTGTCCCCGGAAGAGCCCTGCTACATGGTCGACCACGCAGACACCAACGAGGAGGCCCTGCGCCTGCTCGACCTCGACAGCTACGACCTGTTCATCGTGGACTACGCGGTACCCCCTTACGGTACCTCCGAGCCGTTCCTGGCCGCGCTCGTGTCCGAGTCTCCGGCACCGCCACCGGTCCTGTTCCTCAGCGAACGTTCCATCGACCAGTTCTCGGCAAGCTTCAGGGAGGTGCTGGACAAGACGATCTATCGCTACCTCGACAAGTCCTCCGCCCTGGACCGCAACACCCTGCACCAGGCCATCAACGAATTGCAGGGGCGTGGGCAGGGTTCGTCAGAACGGGAAGCCGCGGAATGATCGGCCGCGATCATCCGCACTGCCACCGTTACCGCGCGTCGTAGCGCTGCAGGGCGCGGCGCCGCTGCCGGTATTCGTGTTCCGCCTCCGCGATCATCCGTTCGTACTCATCGCGGGCCTCGCCGGGCCTGCCCGCCCGCTCCTTCCTGGCAAAAGCGCGAACCGCCTCGTGGCGCTTGCGCTCATATTCCTGGCGGGCCGCCTCGAGTTCCTGTGACCGGTCGGTCGAAGATTCGGCGAACCGAAGCCCCCGATCCCCCGGAGCGTGGCGGAATCCCGTCGCAAGATCCCGGTGGCTCCCGCCACGACGCGCGGCATCCGGTCCGACGATGTGGTGGCCGATGGCATCCAGGATGCCCCGCCAGGCGGACGGTTCCCCGCCCGGCTGCGCCGAGGCGGCCAGTGGATACAGGAGCACGAGCGGGAGCAGGAAACCCGCCAGTCGACGTCGTGCCATCGGAATCATGAATCACCCGCTTCGCCATGCAGAATCGCACCCGGTCCTATTAATTTACCGGGCGGTAGGTGAAAACGCAATTGCCCTGCGGCCGGCAATCTGGGAAAGGGGAAGCGAGGGGACGATGGCCGGGGCCCGCAACGGAATCAGTTGCCGCTCGCGGGCGCCTCGAGACTCTCGTAGGAGCGGCACTGGTTACGGCCGTTTTCCTTGGCGTGGTACAGGGCCTGGTCCGCGCGGCTGATCAGCTTCAGTTGCTTGTCGCCGGACCGCAACGCCGTGTAACCGAGGGAAATGGTCACCCGGCCGATCTTCGGGAACTGGGACGTGGCGACCTTCTCCCGGAAACGATCGAGAATGCCCTGGGCGGACTCGCCCTCGACCGCGTTCAGCAACACCACGAACTCCTCGCCACCGAAGCGGAACAGCAGGTCGGAGTCACGCAGTGAGCGCTGCATCAGGCGCGAGAAATGCAACAGCACCTCGTCGCCGTACAGGTGACCGTACTTGTCGTTGACCTGCTTGAAGTGGTCGATGTCCATGATGACGAAGTACTTGCGGAAGTTCTGCTGGGCCATGCTGTCGGCCTGCGAAGCCATCTCCAGCGCCAGGCGGCTCATGCGGTCGTCGTAGGTCTGGCGGTTGAGCAGCCCGGTCAGCGGGTCGTGGGAACTGCGGTGCAGCAGCGTGAAGATGTTGGCGTAGCTCTCCAGCAGCGCGCTGTTGAGCGACGAGATCTCGCGGTGGCGGGTCATGTTGACCAGCAGGCCGTACTCGTCGAGGGTCGCTCTGTTCATGAATCAGCCAGTCGTTCCGGTTCCGCCCTTCAGGATAGACCGCCGGCTGCG
>JBFGWM010000167.1:0-6301 GCA_041588495.1 Pseudomonadales bacterium
CCACGTGATGGCGACCTATACCCGCCTGTGCTTCGATGCGGAAAGTTTCCGGCGTCACCGCAGGCTCGTTATCCACCTCCCGCTGGCGGTTTTCGGGTGCACCCTTCTCGCCGGCCTGATCGGGGGGGCGATTCTCCTGGCGACTGTCTACCTGCACTGGCAGTGGTATCACTACACCCGTCAGAGCGAGGGCATCGCCCGCGCCTATGCCGCGCGCGCCGGGCGCCGTGAACTAATGAGCGAGCCGGTGACCCGCCTGGTTTTCTGGCTGATGCCGGTTACCGCATTCTGCAACCTGTGCCTGCGTCAGCCGAGTCATTTCCTGGGGATGCCGGTGGCGGTGCTGCCCGTCCCGTTCATCATCGTCGAGGTGCTCAACGTTTTCACCGCTTGCATGCTCACGGCCTGGGTGGTTCAGCAGCTGGCGCGCGCTGTGCGCGGACGCCTGCCCCTGCCGTGGCTGGCCTATGTGCTGTCCCACTTTGTTGTCTATTATGTCGCCTATATCCAGATTTCCGAGATCAACCACGGATGGCTTGCGATCAACGTCTGGCACAACGCGCAATACATCGCGTTCGTGTGGCTGTTCAATACCAATCGCTTTCGGGACGGAGTGGTTCCGCGGCATCGTTTTCTGTCGACCCTGAGCCAGCCCGACCGCCTGCCCATCTACATCGCGGTTTGTCTCGGCCTGTCGACCCTCATGTACCTGGGCGTGGCCCAGGTCGCCGACTGGCTCAGGGTCAATGCCCTGTTCCTGGCCGTCGCGGTGTACCAGGCCGTGAATTTTCACCATTACATCGTCGACAGCCTGATCTGGAAGCTCCGCAAGCCGGAGGTCGGAAAGCCCCTGGGGCTTACGCCGAGATGAGTGTGAGCGCTTACTTGGAAAAAAGCCGGAATGTATCGCCCGGGGGGCACGAATTGTGTAAAATGTGCACAATTTTGTTCCCGGCCGACCCCTGCATCGAGGCGCATCGAGCGTGGAGGGGTGGCGTGGGTTCCCGGATGAGCAGTGCAGGAGGTCGCAGATGGCCGACGGTGGGGTGAGCAAGCAGACGGATACGGATACCGTATTCTTTATCGGCGTGGACAATGGCTACGCCGCACAGAAGATCGCGTTCTGGTACGACGACGGCAACGGGCGGAAGATCGCCGAATATGCCGTTCCCTCGCGGGCCGGCCAGGGTTACCAGGTCACCGAGCTGGGGGGCGGCAAGAGCAGCTCCGTCTACGAGATCGGCGAGGAGCGCTGGTCCGTCGGTTCACATATCTCGGAGCCGCAGAACACCCAGTTCGCGGGCTACGCAACCTCCAACCTGAACACCGTGCTGGTCAACCATGTACTGGTCAAGGCCGGTTTCGGCGGAGCCCGGGTCAAGATCGCCACCGGCCTGCCCTTCCATGATTTTTATGCCGCCGAGGGCATCAACACGGGTCTCATCCGTGACGTGATGGAAACCATCCGCCGACCGGTGGTGGCTCAGAACGGCGCCACGATGCCGATCATCGTCGACAACACCGTCTACCCGGAAGCCACCGCGGCCTGGATCGACTACGTGGTCTCCACCGAGACCGGCGAGGTGACGACGCGCATCAAGCACGGGGCGGCGATCGTCGATATCGGCGGTCACACCACGGACATCAACGTGATTCGCCCGGGTGAGGGCGAGGAAGACGCAGACCGGCTGGACGTGCGGCTGTCGGGCACCAAGGAAATCGGCGTGCTCGACGTGATGCAGCAGGTCAAGCGCGAGATCATGCAGAAACTGAAGATCGACCGCATCAGTGATGCCCAGGTCGAGCAGGCGATCGCCACCGGGCGCCTGTCCCTGTGGGGTAAGGAACGTGACGTCAACGACCTGATTGCCCGCGCATCGAAGGAAGTCGGTCAGCAGATCAACCTGTTCATGCAGGAAAAGATCGGTCGCGGCGGTGACCTCGACATGGTCCTGCTGGTGGGTGGCGGCGCCAACCTGCTGAAGGACGTTATCAAGCACTACCACCCGCGCGTGGTCATCCCTGAGAAGCCGCAGTTCTGTAACGCGCGGGGCATGCTCAAGTACATGACCTTCGTCGAGGGCGACGGTGAGGGAACGGAGGAACTCTGATCCATGGCTGGAGCCGGCGACAAGGACACCCGGGTTGCACGCATGGCCCTGCGCCTGCACGTGGGCGCCGAAGGGGATCCCCTCGACAACGAGATCCTGCAGGCCTGGGAGGCGTTGCCGGATTCCTCCATTATCCGCAACGACTGGTTGCGTCGCCGCCTGGTGATCGGGCACATCCTCGAGCGCGAGGGGCTGACCAGCCTCCTCGCCGTGATCGGTGACCTGTCCCGGGGTGTCACGCCGGCGGTCACCGCCCGTGCGCCCGAGCCGCCTGCCCCCCGCATCGAGATGCCCGTTTTTGATGATGGTCCCGCACCGGAGATTTCCAGCCGAGCATCTGCGCCCGCGCCCGCCACGGCTCGTGCCGGCAACGCGAAGAAGAAGGTCGGCGGCCTGATGCCGATCCTGCCCGCGGACATGAAGCCCAAGCCTGCCGGGGAATCCGCTTCCGGGAAGGATGAGCGGAAAGAAGATCGAAAGGACGAGGCGGGTGCCGGGGATTCCTCCCCGACTGCGGCGCGGCAACCCGCGGAGCCGGGAGCTGCCACGCCGCAGGCGGCCGATGGGGAAAGCGGCAGCGCCGAGGCGAAGCTTGCTGAACTGTCTGACGTGCTGAGTCCGGATACCCTCGCACCGGCACCGGCCGGGGAAGGCCTGTCCGGCGTGGATGGGAGCCCGAAGAAAAGCGCGGAATCCGCGGACAGTGCGCGGGTGGCGGCCGGCGCCAAGCGTTAAGTCCTGTCCATCCCGGCGGCCGTCGGGGGATTACCGGTTCGTCGGTTTAGCGACATCCTCTGCGTCTGTTTCCGCGAACTTCTGGTCGAAATAGTCGATCGCCTCGTCCGGGGCGAGGGGCTTCGCGAAGAAATACCCCTGCACCGAATCGCAGCCGAACGAGTTGACGATGTCCAGCTGTTTGCTGGTTTCCACGCCCTCGGCAACGGTTTCCAGGCGCAGCTTCCCGGCCAGGTCGATAATCGATTCAAACACCTGCACGCTCTCCCGGTCCTCGGCCAGGTCACTGACGAAACTGCGATCGATCTTCAGGGTGTCGATCGGCAGGCGCCTCAGGTAAGCCAGTGAGGAGTAGCCGGTGCCGAAGTCGTCGAGGGCGATACGCACGCCCAGGTTGCGGATATTGGTCAGCAACTCGATGGCCTGCTTCTCGTTCTTCACCAGGCCACCCTCGGTGATCTCGATCTCGAGGCTTTCCGGTGGAATCGACCAGCGCGAAAGCGCCTCCTTGATGCTGTCCAGGGGCGTGCCGTAGGAGATCTGCACGGGCGACAGGTTGACCGACACGAGGGTGTTTTCCCTGCCTTCCGCGATCCACGCATGCGCCTGCCTGCAGGCAGCCTCCAGGACCCAGTCGCCGATCCTGCGGATGAAACCGGATTCCTCGGAAATGGGGATGAACACGCCTGGACTGATCGGGCCCTTCTGCGGATGCTCCCAGCGCAGCAGCGCCTCGAAGGAATACACGCGTTCGCCACGCAGGGAGACCCGCGGCTGGAAGTGGAGGTGGAACTGCTCCTCCTCCAGCGCGGTACGCATGCTCGCCTCGATTTCCAGGCGCTGGGTGGCGGCCTCGTTCATGGTGCGGTCGAAGAACCGGTAGGTGTTCTTGCCGCTGGACTTGGCCCGGTACATCGCGACATCAGCGTGCTTGAGCAGCAACTCCGCGGATTCGCCGTCGGTCGGGAAGATGGAAATTCCGATGCTGGTGCCGATGAACACCTCGTGTCCTTCCAGCGAGATCGGGCTGGAAAGACTGTCGATGATGCGCTCCGCCACGATGCATGCCGACTCTGGTGAACTCAGGCTGGGCAGAAGGATGGAAAATTCGTCGCCGCCGAGGCGGGCCAGTGCCTGGGCTTCCTGCTCGTCGCGTTCCGCGCCCGCCGCGAGGAAGTCACTGGCGCGGGTGCACTCGCGAAGTTTCTCGGAGACGATCTGCAACAGCGCGTCTCCAGCCTGGTGACCGAGGGCGTCGTTGACGTTCTTGAAGTTGTCGAGGTCGAGGAACATCACCGCTGCAGCATGATCGCCACGGCGGGCCGCTTCCAGCACGCGCTCGATGTTGTCCTTGAGCGCGGTCTTGTTGGGTAGCCCTGTCAGCGGATCGCTGTAGGCAAGGCGGGCGACTTTCTCCGCGCTGTCGCGGAGACTGTGATGCAGCTGGTAGAAGGTGCGGGTCAGGTCGCTGACCTCGTCGTTTCCCCGGATGCAGTCGGGCGATTCGATTTCCGCGCCGCGACCGATCGAGCGCATGGTATCGCTGAGGTGGCGGATTCTTCGCAGGATCAGGCGGTCGATGCCCGCATACACGATCAGTACGGTGAGCAGGGTCACCAGCAGCGCGAGGTACAGGGCCAGGCGACGCAACTGCACGGCGGGCGCCCGCACCTCGTCTTGCGGCACCAGTCCGATGAGCATCAGCCCGCTATCCAGGGTGTGCGCCAATCCCACGTAACCACGGCCGCCCATGTCCAGTTCCCGGAACGCGCCGCTGTTGAGCAGGGCCAGCTCCGGCACCGGAAGTTTTCCCGCAGCGGTCAGCGGACTCTGGTTGCGGGAGGCGAAAAGAATGTTGCCGCCCAGGTCCGTGACCAGGAACTCACCCGCAGAATCCGGGGAGATGTTGTACAACTGGCGGCGAATGAAGGCGAGGGACACCGTTGCGGCAAGATACCCGCGAAAGCGTGGCGGAGTGCCGACCGGGTCCCGTGCAGGGTTCACCAGGTGCATGCTCTGGGCTACCAACAGTGCCGGTTGGTCGGTGTCCGGGTTGCGGAAAAGTACCGTGCTGGTGGCATCGGGCTCCGCCGAAAGCTGGTGCATGATTCCGGTGACGGCCTCGTTTTCGCTGCGGTTCGGGATGGGACTCGAGGTCACCCGCAGGTCCTCGCTGCCGTCCGGAAGCAGCACGCGCAGTTCATAGTAATCGGGGAATGCGCGCTGGTAATCCTTCAGAAGCCGGATCACCGGGGCCTCCAGCAGCGAGTAGCGGGCGAGCCCCTCCTCAACCATGAAATCCCTCAGCAGCTTGTTCTGGGCCAGCAGGCCGACGTTGGAACGGGCCTGGCCGATGCGCGCGGAAACCCCGAGGTGCAGCTGGTTCAACAGGCCGTGAATCTGGCCGAGGTGCTGCTCGCGCGCGTTCTCGCCCAGCCGTTGCGAGCCAATCCATGCGAGCCCGACCACCGGGCCGATGACCAGGGGAATCAGGAGCAACAGGACCTTGATCTGGATGCGCATCGTCAGCCCTGCTCCGTTTTCAGTCCACGATGCGCGCGAAGGCGCGATTGCGGGCACGTAACTGCAACGGACCGATCGTGCTGTAGGTCTCCGATTTGTCGAGTACCTCGTTTGGCGGGTAGATCGAAGGGTTGCCGAGGTATTCGGCCGGGAGCAGTTTCTCGGCCGCACGGTTGGGAGTCGCGTAATACACGTGCTCGGCGAGACGCGCCGCGTTACTGGGGCGGTTGATGAAATCGATGAAGCGGAATGCGTGGTCCTTGCTCGCGGAGCTCTTCAGCACGGCGATGTAGTCGATCCACAAATTGGTGCCCTCTGCGGGGACGGCAAAGGCGATCCGCTCATCCTTGTCCTGCAGCGCAAGCGCATCGCCGTTATAGGCCATCGCCATCCACGCCTCGCCGGTGATCAGGGAGGAATCCGCGGTGAGGTCGATGTAGCCGTACTCGAGAACGTAGGGCCGTTGCTCACGCAGCAGTGTTTCGGCGTCCGTGATGGCCGCTGGGTCATCAGTCGCCAGCGAGAATCCAAGCGCCTTCAATGCGAGGCTGATGGTGTCCAGGCCGTCACGGATCATCACGATCCGTCCCTTGAGGGTCTCATCCGGGCGGAACAGGTCCATCCAGCTGGTCACCGGTCTACTGACCTTGTCCGTGCGATAGGCGATGCCGACCGTGCCCCAGAAATAGGGGATGGCATGCTTGCTGACCGTGGGGTACTCGCGTTGCCAACGTGGATCGATCTCCCCCAGGTGGCGGACCTTGTCCCGGTCGACGGGCGCCAGCCAGCCCTGCTGCACGTAGGCGCGGAAAGAGAATCCCGAGCCGATGATGAGGTCAAAGCCCTGGCCCCCGTTGGTGTTGAGCAGGGTCTCGTTCTTCAGTTCGTCGGTCTGGTAATAAACCTCCCGCACGGTGATGCCGGTCTCCTCC
>JBFGWM010000168.1:0-6300 GCA_041588495.1 Pseudomonadales bacterium
GAGATGTCCGTGGTACCTTTGAACTGGTTAGCATAAACGCCGCGGTCGTAGTTCAGCTTGCTGCGATCGTCATTGGGACCGGAGTTGTCACCGCCGTTGCTGCGAAAACGCTGGAACGGGGTGGCACCGCAATTCCCTGGAGAGCCCTCCCGGCAGAAACTTCTTCTGCCCTGGTAGATCGACTGATCCGCCGCCTTCTCCACGCTGACGTTCACACCGTAGGTCAGCGCGTGACTGATATTCACCGCCACCTCGCCGTCAAAGAACTCCAGGTCCAGTGCCGAGGCCGACTGGCCCATCAGCAGTCCCGTGGTGAGCGCCAGTCCCCGGATTCCATCGCGGAGGTGCAGCTTCGGTGCGGTCATGGAGATTCCCCTGTACTCGCTAATCAGTGATTCTAGTTATGGGTCAACACCGTTCGTCCGGCATTCCAACGCCATTCGGCGGACGATGTTTTTCCTCAGTACTAGATGGATTAGATGACCGATCGGGATACGTCAAGAAAATCGGCGCGTATTTGCATGATTTATAAGAACTTTTCTCGAATCGTGAATCAATCGAACGAGCGTTTTACCGTTTGCGTTATTCGCGATTTTTATTTTTTTCGAGCAATTGCGGGTTGTATGCACCGGGTGTAAAGGGCCGAAGGGCCTACCTGCGCAGGCGTGGCAGCACCGGTTTCGGCATCCAGCGCCGCACGCCGTGACGTCGCCCTTCGGCGAGCGCGAGCAGTTCGTCGAGCATCAGCAGGGTCAGGCCCCAGATGCGCCGTTCCTCGTAAAAGTAACAGGGCACGGGCATGCGCACGCGGCCCATGCGCCAGGTCATGCGCTTGCGATTGTTGCGGTCGGCGAAGAACGCCAGGGGAACCCAGACCAGCTCCACCACCTCGCGGTTGCGCTCCCAGTCCGGGTCGCTGTCGAGGCGGAATGCCCACGGCGTGACCACCATCGGCGAGAATTTTTCGTGACGTCGCGTGACCACGTCGGAAAGCCTTCCGAGCACGCTGCCATGGGCCTCGAGGTCGAGGCCGGTTTCCTCCAGGGTTTCCCGGGTGGCGCAGTGCAGCGTGTTGGCGTCGCCCTCTTCCATGCGCCCGCCGGGGAAGGACATGTGACCCGACCACGGATCACCGCGGCGTTTCGCGCGGCGCATCAGCAGGATCTCCAGGCCGTCGCTTGCGTCCTCGCGCATTACCGCCGCGACCGCGGAACGGGTCAGCCGGCGACGGCCGGGAATGCGCCGCGGCCGCACGTCCGCGATGAAACGTGCAAGGTCGTCGATGGGGATCATTCGTCGGGGATCGGGGCCTTGTGGATTTCCGAGTAGCGCTGCTTGAGCTCGGCACGCAGCTGGCGGCGCAGTTCGGCGCCGTGCCAGCGGCGCTTCTGCTCCGAGGTTTTCGCTTCCAGGGGCGGCACCTGCACCGGCTTGCCGTCGTCACCGAGGGCCACCATGGTGAAGTAACAGCTGTTGGTGTGCCGCGGCTCATCGGTGTGGATGTCCTCGGCGATCACCTTGATGCCGACCTCCATCGAGGTGCGCCCGGTGTAGTTCACCATGGCCAGGAACGACACCAGGTCCCCCACCCTGATCGGCTGGTTGAACATGACCTGGTCCACGGACAGGGTGACGGCGTAGTACCCCGCGTAGCGCGCGGCGCAGGAGTAGGCCACCTGGTCGAGCAGCTTGAGCAGGTTGCCGCCGTGCACGTTGCCCGAAAAGTTGGCCATGTCGGGCGTCATCAGCAGCGACATGATCAGCTCGTGCTGCCTGCCTGTGGCGGGTGTTTTCGCAGTCATCAGAAGGCTCCGGTCCGGGACTCTGGCAATTGGGTTCAGTGTAGCCCGCTTCGGCCTGCCGCTCTTTCGTGCGGACCCGGTTGTATACTTGTTTGAAGCCAGGCAAGTTCGGAACAGGTAATGGCAGAAGGGTTCATCGACCGGGTACGCCAGGTCCACGAGTCGATCTGGGACATCAACGCCCGCACCCTCACTCGTGGGCGCGCGCAGTTGCTCAACGCGACGCGCGTCGTGTACGCGGTCTTCCGCGATCTCGCCGACGGCCAGCTCACCCTGCGCGCCATGAGCCTGGTCTATACCACCCTGCTCTCCATGGCGCCCCTGCTGGCCCTGAGCTTCTCGGTGCTGAAAGCCCTCGGCGCCCACAACCAGGTCAAGCCCCTGCTGTTCAACTTCCTTGCCCCGCTGGGCGACAAGGGCGTCGAGATCGGCGAGAACGTGATGATGTTCGTCGAGAACATCAAGGTCGGCGTGCTCGGCTCCGTGGGCCTCGGCCTGCTGGTGTACACCGTGATCTCGCTGATGCAGAAAATCGAGTCGTCTTTCAACTTCATCTGGCACATCAACCGCGAGCGCTCCATGGGCGAGCGCTTCCGCGATTACCTCAGCGTGATCGTGATCGGCCCGGTGCTGATCGTCTCGGCCCTGGGCATCTCGGCATCGATGATGAGTTCCAGCGCGGTGCAGAACATCGCCGTGGTGATTC
Organism: Pseudomonadales bacterium; assembly: GCA_041588495.1. Classification (GTDB taxonomy): domain Bacteria; phylum Pseudomonadota; class Gammaproteobacteria; order Pseudomonadales; family JBFGWM01; genus JBFGWM01. Next base: position 2,509 of record JBFGWM010000168.1, read on the forward strand.
CCTACGGGCTGGACCTGGTGCTGCTGATCACCAAGCTATTGCCCTACGCCATGATCATCGCCGCGTTCACGTTCATCTACCTCTACATTCCGAACACGAAAGTGCGTCTCTACGCCGGATTCACCGGCGCGCTGGTCTCCGGGGTGCTGTGGCACACGGTGGGCATGGCGTTCGCGCGCTTCGCGGTGTCCTCGGCGAAGTATGATGCGATCTATTCCGGGTTCGCCATCATGATCCTGCTGCTGATCTGGCTGTACCTGTGCTGGCTGATTTTGCTGATCGGATCCAACGTCTCCTACTACGTGCAGCACCCCACCCGCGCGCAGATCGTGCGGGGGCAGTTCCACCTCAATAACCGGGAAAAGGAACAACTGGCCCTGACCATCATGCTGCTGGTGTGCATGAACCATGTACGCGGCCGGCAGGCCTGGAGCACCGATGAACTGACCCTGCGCATCGGGGTCACCGGCGAGGCCATCGACTATGTCCTCGACCAGATGGAGAAACTCAGGCTGGTCGCGGCGCTGGCCGGGGAACCGACCCGCTTCGTACCGGGGCGTGACCCGGAGACCATTTCGGTGGCCGAGTTTTTCGGCCTCTTAAGGCGTGCTGAAAAGTCCCTGCGCATCGAGGAAGGCCGGGAGGCCTCCGCCGAGTCCGAGGCGGCCATCGCCCTGTCCCGCGTGGATTCCGCCCTGGACGAACTGTGGCGCGAACAATCCCTGAAAGACCTCGCCCTGCAGGTGGAGTGACTCGCGGCTCCGCACCGGACCGGGCCCGCAGCCCGTAGACTGGCCAGTCCTCGCCTCAGATCTCGACGCGCACCATGGGCTCGGCATCGGCCCCGGTTTCCAGCTTCGGATTACAGCTGAACAGGCGATCGGCGGGAACCTTGCGTTCGGCCAGCAGTTTCCTGACCGCGTTGGCCCGCGCGGCGGCCAGTTCCAGCACCGGCGACTCCCCCTCGAAAGGTTTCCCCGCGGCCTGCAGAGCACCGCGATCGGCCTCGGTGGCGATGCCGCAGAGGGTCACGCGCATTTCGGGGCGCTCACCCATCATGCCGGCGATCCGCTCGACGTAGGCAAGCGGGTCCGCATCCAGTTCCGCGCTACCCGCCGCGAAACGGATCGGCTCGAGTCGCATGGCGAGCTTCTTTCCCGCCTCGGTCGCCACTTCCGCCAGGGTGATCAGCGTCCCGTAGGGCTGCAGTGCGTGTTTCACGTAGGTGAACGCGGCCTTGCGCATGGCCTTGCCGAGGGCCGTGTTGATCGCGTCCTGGATGCTGATCTCCGGGTTCTGCAGGTCACCGCTGACCGGCAGGTCCAGCTTGATGTTGCCGCGCTTGTCACGCAGCAGGCCGAGGGCGGAGTTGAGGGGCATGGTGATCTGCGCGGTGAGCTGTTCGGCCCGCGTGGCATCTTTCTTGGTCAGTTCCAGCTTGCGGATCTTGACCTCGTTGTCGCCATCCAGCTTCCCGGCATCGATCTTCACCTGGGACTCGATGTCGATCTGACCCGTGTTCAGTGCGTACCCGATGGTCTGCACGCTGTACGGCGTGAGCGGCGGCATCTCGATGTTGTACAGATTGGTGACGATCTGGCCCGACAGGGGATCCCGGTTCAGGAACACGTGGCCCGAACTGTTCACCTTGCCCCGCCCGTCGAGCACGCCCGTCACCTGGAAGGTCGTCCTCGCGTCCGGGTCGCCGCTGTCGAACTGCTCGATGCGCGCCTCCTCGATCAGCAGTTCCGAGCGGAAGCGCGGGGTCACCGCCGCATCCGCGAAGCGCACGCGGCTCTGGTCCGACAGGGTCGCACGGGCCACCCGGATGCGCATGGGCTCCGCTGCGGCCTCCGGCTCCTGCGAGACTCCGGGCTCGCCGGTTTCCGGTACTGGCGCGGACGGCGGCATGGCGGCGGGTTCCGCGTCCGTGGAATCCGCGTCCGCTCCGCTCTCCAGGAGTTCCAGGTAGGCCCAGCGACCGTCCGCGCCACGGCGCAGGTCGAGCAATGCCGCCGCAACCTGCACGGCGCCGATGGACAGCGCGCGGCCCTCGAGGCCCAGGTCGGCCACGGTCAGGGAATCGGAGCGGAACAGCTGGCCGCTGCCGCCGTTGTCGTCCGCGGGCTCCGCAACGGTTTCCGCCTGCGCCGCAATTTCGCTCAGCGCAAGGGGCTGGCTGACGAGGACGGATGCGACCCGCACCGAGTCCACGCCTCCCACTTCGATGCCGGCGACCGTGGCCGACGCTGCCTCGAACAGGCGCACGCCGGCGCCGGTATCGGAAGCCTGCAGGCCGGCGGCCTGCAGGTCACCCTTCACATCAATGCGCGGCGCTTCGGAGCCGAGACCCAGGCCCACCGCACCTTTCCAGTCAGCGCTGGCAAGACGCACCTCGTAGCTTTCGCGACGCACCCCGGCACCCCCGAGCAGCAGACCGCCGTTCACCGAGATGTCCGTGCGTCCGTCGGCAAGTTCCACGGTGGCGTTGCCCTCCCAACCGAACCGGTCGAGCCGGGCCTGCACCGCAGCCTCCTCCGCAGAAACTTCCAGGGGGGTGGCCTCGAGATTGCCGCTGGCCGCCACGCTGGTCGGACCCTGCTCCGGCACTTCGACGGCAACCCGCCCGTTCCACTGCAGGCCACCCCGCACGCGGTTACCACCGGCATCGTCCAGGCGCAGGCCCGCCACGCCCAGTGCACCCTCGGGCACGATGCGCAACTTCCCGCCACCGGTCTCGAGCTCGATGCGCAGATCGGCTGACAACCGCCCGCCAAGCCCGCGAACCGCGTCTCCCGCGAATACCGCAAAGGGGGCGAGCGCGAAGTTGCTTACCGCCACCTCGACGGCGACACGACGCGCCTCGCTGAACAGGTCGGCGAGGCCGCTGACCTCCAGAGGTGCGCCATTGATGTGGCTTTCCAGGTTGAAACGGAAATCCTCTCCCGGCCGCCACGTGGCGAGGTCACGCAGGTTGAGTTCGGCGACCTGCCAGTCCGCGTCAAAATCAGGCATCTCGACCCGGAAGCGGCTCCCGTTGACGCGCAACACGGCAATACCGATACCCCAGGGCTCCGCGTCCGGCGCCGGTTCATCCGGATCGGGCGAAGGTTGCGGCAGGCGCACACCGACCCGGGGCGGATCCTCCGCGGGCAGCTGGGCCACCACCGACGCCCCGGACAGGCGCACCTCGCGCAACTGCACCCGGCGCTCGAACAGGGGCCGCCAGTCGATATCGGCAGACAGTTCCGCAATCGACAACGCCGGATGCCCGGACTCGCGCACGTGCAGGCCGTAGACGCCGACGCGTCCCGCGACGAGATCCAGGCGTACCCGCCCCACGCGCACCTCGTCGGCGCCCTGGGACTCGAACCAGCGCGCGACGCCGTATTCCAGGGCCGGGGGCACCGCCCACAGGAACAGCGCGACGACCACCAGGACACCGAGCAGAAGGCCTTTCCAGCGCGCACGGGGCGGCCCCGGCGGCACCATGTCCGGCGCCTTCGGCGTCACCACGTGAACTTCGTTCTCCTCGCGCTCGCTCATATTTCCCTCAGCACCTGGATCGGCGCCACGTTCACCACGCGCCGGGTGCCCAGCGCGCCACCCACCCCGATCAACACCGCGGCCACGGGTGGCAGCAGCAACCACAGCCGCCATTGTAGGCCGTAATCGAGTTCAAACAGGCGGGTGTACAGCTGCCACAGGACCAGCTCGGCCCCGGCCGCCGCGAGCAGGCCCGACAGCAGTCCGAGCAGCAGGAACTCGGTGAACTGCTGGCCGCGGATGCGC
>JBFGWM010000169.1:0-6271 GCA_041588495.1 Pseudomonadales bacterium
CTGGATGTCGAAGCTGACCGCCTGCAGGCGCTGCCGCGGGTCTCCCGCGCCAGCGTACTCGAGCATCTGGCCCATGATGTCCAGCAGCGCGGCCGCGGACTGGTTGACCACCCGCAGGCACTCGAGCTGGGAAGGCTTCAGTTCGGAGCAGTCGAGCAGCTGCAGCATGCCGACAATGCCGTTCATCGGGGTGAGGATTTCGTGGCTGATCTTGGACAGGAAACGCGCCTTGGCGACGTTGGCCTCCTCGGCGCGGCGCAATGCGCCTTCCATCTCCTTGCGCGCGCCCTCCGCCTGGATGCGCGCATGCTCAGCAACCTCCAGCGCATTCTCGGCCGCAGAGACCGCTTTGCGCAGGTCCTCGGTGCGCTTCTGGACCAGCCCCTCCAGGGATTCGTTCTGTTTCTCGAGATCCCGCCGTGCCAGGTACAGGTCCAGGAACACCTTCACCTTGGAGCGCAGGATGTGCGGCTGGATCGGTTTGACGATGTAATCCACGGCGCCGATCTGGAAACCCTTGATGGCGTCCGCGGCCTCGTCCGCCGCACCGGTGACGAAGATGATCGGCAGGTCCTTGGCCTCTTCCGACTCCTGCAGCAGGCTGGCCAGCTCGAAACCGTCCATGTCGGGCATGCGCACATCGAGCAGCGCAAGCGCGAACTCGTGCTCCAGGGCCAGCGCCAGCGCCTCGTTGCCGTTGGTCGCCATGACCAGTTCCGACTCGGAATTGCGCAGGACCTTGCGGATCACGTCGAGGTTGGCGGGTGTATCATCGACAACCAGGATTTTCGGGTCGTTACTCACAGGTGACGCTGTTCCTGGTCCGTGTTGATCGGTTGCCTTGATCCATGGCGGGTTCGGGCCTGCACGTGGGCAATGGGTACGGACGAAGTGCGGCGTCTTTCAGCCACTTTGCCGGCAGGTTGATTTTCCCAGCAAATCCATCCGCTTAATAGTCCCATCATAGTACACGAGCAGGTTGCCGGGAGCACCCGGAAGGGGAAGGGTAATTTCAATAAATTCAAGGCACTTCGGTCCTTCATGACCTAGAATTAAACGATCGGGGTTCCTTGCGTGGGCGATGCCGGGAGGCACTCCGCGGTGTTCCCCTCCCCGGGAAGGGCGAATCGGTACGCCCGGGATCGTGTTCAGGGAGGTATGGCCACCTTGTTTGACCGGCTCAGTCTGCGCAACAAGCTGATCCTGCTGCTCATCGTGCCCCTGGGCGCGGCGCTGTTCTTTGCCGGCCTCAACCTCGTGAACCAGTTCCACCAGTACCGCTCCCTGGCGGGAATCGGCGCCATCACCAGGATTGCCCAGGACATCGATGACCTCGTCATCAAGCTGCGGCGCGAGCGCGGGCTGCTGGCGGCGACGCTGTTGACAGATGACACGCGTTTCAGCACGCCGGTGCAGCGGTCCCGGGAAGAGGTCGATGCGTTGCGGGCACAGGTGCAGGCACTTTACGACAGCCAGGCCCACAGCGCGGATATCAGCGACATCCAGGAGCGCATCGAGGACTGGCTGGTTTCCCTGCGTGCGCTGGACACGGTGCGCGGGCTGCTGCATTCGAAGAGCGTGAACCAGTCCCGAACGGCTGAGGCCATTGCCCGGTACAATGACTGGGTGGCCACGGGTTCCGGCCTGCTCGCATCCATTTACCAGCGCTACCGGGACCCGCAGATCTCGCCCCTGCAGCGGGCCCTGAGCCTCCTGCTGCAGGCGGAAGAGTCCGGTGGTCACGAGCGCCGCCTGATCCTGAATATCCTGCTGGAGAAAAGCTTTTCCCAGGACGAGGCGGCCGTCCTGCAACGCACCACCGGGGCCCTGGACAGTGCGCTGGAGGACTTCACCGAGGTCGACGGCCTGGACCAGAAATACGTGCGCAGCCTGCGCGAGGGTTTCGCGGCGCTGGACCGGACCGCCAAGCAGGCGACCGAGGAAAGCCTCGCCTACCACCTGACCAAGATCGAACTGCTGAACGAGCTCAAGATCTATACCGGGTTCGGCGGCCTGATTCACGACTTCAAGAATTTCGTGTTGCGCGGCAAGCCAGAGGACATGATCTCGTTCCGCGACAAGCACGCGATCGTCACCGGGATCATCGACCGCATCCGGAACCTGCCGGGGCGGCCCCGGGAGGACTCGCAACTCCTCGACGTGATCGCCCAGACCTTCGCCGAGTACGGCGGCCACTTCGAGATCGTCGCCACCCTCCACGAGACCGGCACCTCGATCGAAATCATCGACCAGACCGTGGTGGTCGACGACGAGGCCGCGCGCAACGCGTTGCGTGACCTGGGCCAGTTCCGCAGTGATGTCGACCCGTTTGACTGGTGGCTGGTCTCCAGTGCCCGTCTCGATGCGGTCTCCGCGACCGCCGACCGCATGAAACGCCACGTGTATGACCACATCGTTGACGTCGGCGATTCTGCGTTCCGCAATTTCGTGTTGAACGGGGTCCTGCTCCTGTTCGTGGCCGGGTTCGCGTGCCTGCTCGCGGCCAGCGTTTACCGTCGCACCATGGGCGGCATCGGGCAGACGGTCGCCGTCATGAAGCAGATCGCGGCGACCGGCGATCTGGACACGCCGTTGCCGCCGCCCGGCTCGGACGAGATCGGTCAGCTGGCCGAGGCGATCGGCCGCATCGTCGAGGGTATCCGGACCATCGTGCGCCAGGCCGAGGTGGTCGGGCTTGGGGATTTCTCAAAGGACATCCATGTGCGTGGCGACAGCGATCACCTGTCCATCGCTTTCAACCGCATGATCGAGAACACCCGCGAGGTGCTGGAAAAGGCCGAGGCCATTGCCGAAGGCAATTATGATGTCGATATCCAGATCCGCGGCGAGAACGACCAGCTGGGCCAGGCGCTGACGCGCATGGCCGCAGGCCTGCGCGAGTATTCCGACCGCAACCGCCAGGAGCAGTGGGTCAAGAACGGGCAGGTCGAGGTGTCGCGGATGGTCAGCGGCGACGTCGAGGAACAGGCACTGGCCGAGCAGGCGGTGACCTTCCTCGCGCAGTACTCCGGCGCCGAGGCTGCGGTGTTCTACGGTTTGCGGGATGACAGGCTGGTGCTGCTGTCGAGCTTTGCCTACACCCGCCGCAAGGAGCTTTCCAGCGAATTCGCGGTCGGTGAGGGCGTGGCCGGACAGAGCGTGCGGGAACGCAAGCCGATCATGGTCTCGGAGGTGCCGGAGGGCTATTTCGAGATTTCCTCGGGCCTCGGGCGGGCGCCTGCCGGCGCCGTCCTCGTGGTGCCGGTGATCGTCGGCGACGAGTGTTTCGGAGCGATGGAATTCGGATTTTTCGGGCGCCCCGATGCGGTCGTCGAGGAGTTCCTGGAGTCGATCGGTGAAAACGTTGCCGTGGCGCTGCAGCGCGCGCGGGCGCGCAGCCAGTTGCAGGATCTCCTGGACCGTACCCAGGAGCAGGCCGACCGCCTGGCGGCCTCGGAGGAGGAACTGCAGGCGCAGAGCGAGGAGCTGCGCGCCTCCAACGAGGAAATGGAGGAGAAGAACAAGCTGCTGGAGGCCAGCGAGGAAGCCCTGAAGAGCCAGGCCGAGGAGTTGCGCGCCACCAACGAGGAGCTGTCGCTGCGCTCCGACGAACTCGAGGAGCGCAACCGCCAGATCGAACTCGCCAGGGTGGAGATCGAGCGCAAGGCGCGCGAGGTCGAGCAGGCCAGCCGCTACAAGTCGGAGTTCCTGGCCAACATGTCCCACGAGCTGCGCACGCCCCTGAACAGCATGCTGATCCTGTCCAAGATGCTGGCCGACAACGAGGACGGCAACCTTTCCGACGACGAGGTGGAGTCGGCGAAGGTGGTGCACGAGTCCGGTAGCAACCTGCTGACCCTGATCAACGACATCCTCGACCTGTCCAAGATCGAGGCGGGCAAGGTCGAACTGCACCTCGAACCACTCAACTTTCATCGGCTGGCACAGGCGCTGGAACGCCGCTACCGGCCGCTGGCCGAGAGCCGGAACATCACCTTCGACGTCGAAATCGGCGACGGCGTTCCCGAGCAGATCGTCAGCGATCCGATGCGGGTGGAACAGGTCGTGACCAACCTGGTGTCCAACGCGCTCAAGTTCACCCACGATGGCGGTGTCACGGTGCATGTCAGGATGGAGCAGGACGAGGCGTCCGGGCGCGTGGGGATCGACGTGCGGGATACGGGTATCGGGATTCCGCCGGACAAGGTCGACAAGGTCTTCCGTGCCTTCGAGCAGGCGGATGGATCGACCACCCGCAAGTACGGCGGCACCGGTCTCGGGTTGGCCATTTCCAACCAGTTGGCGCACCTTCTCGGTGGCGAGATCGGGGTCGCCAGCGAGGAGGGCAAGGGCAGTACGTTTACGCTCTACGTGCCCCTCGAACCCCCGGAGGTACGGGTGGTCGAGATCGATCCCGAAACCGCGGAGCTGTCCGACGTGGTTGCGCCGGCGGCGGGGGCGCCTGCCCCGGAGACGGATCAGGTCCAGGAATTCGTCGGCGAACTTCCGCCGCCCCCGGTGGATGATGATCGCGATGCCATCAACGACGGCGACCGCTGTATCGTGATCATCGAGGACGACGCCAATTTCGCCAAGGCGCTGGTGGCCACCGTGCGCGCCAAGGGGTTTCGCGTGGTGGTTGCCAACGATGGCGAAACCGGCGTGCGCCTGGTCCGTGAATTCCAGCCGGTGGGTGTGCTGCTCGACATCAGCCTGCCTGGCGCGGACGGCTGGTCGGTGATGGGACACCTGAAGGGCAATTCCGAGACCAGTCACATCCCGGTGCATTTCATTTCCGGCGAGGACGAGACCGCGCGCGCGGCAAGCGCGGGCGCTGCCGGATTTGCCACCAAGCCGGTCAGCAGCGAGGACATCGACGGCGCCCTGGCGCGGATACTCGCGGCCGGAACCAGCGGCGCACGCCGCGTGCTGATCGTCGAGGATGACGCCGCGGATCGCGAGATGGTGGTCAACGCCCTGACCGGAGCAGACGTGGAAATCGAGCAGGCCGCCGATGCCGAGGATGCCCTCGCGTTGCTTGAGGAAGGCAAGCCGTTCACCTGCGTGGTGCTCGACCTGACCCTGCCCGGCAAGTCGGGCCAGGAATTTCTCAGGGAAGCCAAGTCGCGCGGGATACACATGCCGCCGGTGATCGTGCACACGGGCGTGGACCTCAGCGAGGAGGAAACCGAGGAACTGGGCCAGTTCGTCAGCGCCTTCGTGATGAAGACCGCGGCCTCGCGTAACCGGCTCATCGACGAGGTGACCCTGTTCCTGCACAGCGTGAAAGCCGGGAGCGCCACCGACAGCGTGCCGATTCCACCCTCGGAGTCGGATACCGCGCTGCGCGACAAGACGGTGCTGGTGGTCGATGACGACATGCGCAACGTGTTTGCCATGGCCAAGGTGCTGCGCGCGCAGGGCATGCACGTCCTGAAGGCGCCGGACGGTGAGCGCGCCCTGGCGCAGCTCAAGGAGAACGGGGAGAAGGTCGACATCATCCTGATGGACATCATGATGCCGGTCATGGACGGTTACGACGCGACCCGCGCCATTCGCGGGATACCCGAGTTCGCCGACTTGCCGGTCATCGCTTTGACAGCCAAGGCCATGAAGGGCGATCGTGAGAAATGCATCGAGGCCGGCGCCAACGATTACCTCGCCAAGCCGGTGGACGTGCCCAAGCTCCTGTCCATGATGCGCACCTGGCTGGCATGAGCACCCGCCACCGCATCGCGGACAGCACTGTACTTTCGCGTCAATTCGTCCGCCGGCGTTCCGGCGAGGTCTGATGATGGACGAGGTCGAACTCGAGGAGATCGAGATCGAGTTGTTTCTCGCCGCGGTCCGCGAGCGTTACGGTTACGATTTCTCCGCTTATTCGCCCGCATCCCTCCACCGTCGCATCCACACCCTGCGCGAATCCCGCGGCCTGCAGAACATCGGTCAGCTGGTTCCCTGGGTGCTGCGCGGTCCGGACAGTCTCGACGAGATCCTGTTCCGCCTCTCGGTGCCGGTGACCGAGATGTTTCGCGATCCCGAGGTGTTCCGGTTCCTGCGCGAGAAAGTCGTCCCGGAACTTGCAACGTTTCCGCAGATCAATATCTGGCAGGCGGGGTGCGCGACCGGGGAGGAAACCTATTCGCTGGCGATCCTGCTGCAGGAGGAGGGGCTGGCGGAGCGCTACCGGATCTACGGTACCGACATCAACGATCGCGCGATCAAGGTGGCGGAAGAGGGTGTCTACCCGTTGCAGAAGATGAAGGAGTTC
>JBFGWM010000170.1:0-6225 GCA_041588495.1 Pseudomonadales bacterium
CGCACATCCTTGCCCGCGGCAGGTCGCGGAGGCTGCTGGCCGTCGCCCTGCACCTCGAGGAGCAGGCGCGGCTGTACCCATTCCCCGCGCCGGGCCAGGGAGGCGGTCGCGGTCGCCAGGCGCATGGGCGTGACCAGCATGAAGCCCTGGCCGATCCCGACATTCACCGTGTCGCCGTGATACCAGGCGTCCCGGTAGACGCGCCGCTTCCATTCCCGGGACGGCAGCAGGCCGCTGACTTCCTCGAGGATATCCACCCCCGTCGCGGTTCCAAAACCGAAGCGCGCCAGGTACTGGCCGAGGCGGTCAACGCCCAGGCGGAACGCCAGTTCGTAAAAGTAGGTGTCGCAGGACTGCACGATGGCCTTGTGCAGGTTGACCCGGCCGTGGCCACCCTTCTTCCAGTCGCGGTACTTGCGGTCGTCATTGGGCAGGCGGAAAAAACCGGGATCCGGGATCGAGTAGCTGCGGTTCACCACGCCACTGTCGAGGCCGGCGATACCGACGAAGGGCTTGATGGTGGAACCCGGCGGGTAACGGCCACGCAGGGCACGGTTGAACAGGGGCAGGTCGGGAGAGTCGCGCAACGCGCCGTACGCCTTGGCATCGATGCCGGCGACAAACGGGTTCGGATCGTAACTCGGCTCGCTGACCAGCGCGAGCACGCCGCCGGTCTGCGGATCAATCGCCACCACCGCGCCCCGACGCCCGTCCATGGCCTCGATCGCCGCCCTCTGCAGCCGGCTGTCCAGGCTCAGGACCAGGTTCCGGCCCGGCACCGGGTCATTGCGCGAGATCACCCGCAGCACGCGCCCGCGCGCGGTGGTCTCGACGCTCTGGTAGCCGACGTGTCCGTGCAGCAGGTCCTCGTAGTAGCGCTCGATGCCGATCTTGCCGATATGGTGGGTACCGGCATAGTCGGTTTCGTCGAGGTTCTGCAGTTCCGCCTCGTTGATGCGGCCCACGTAGCCCACCGCGTGCGCGAACATCGACCCGAACGGGTAATAGCGGGCCAGGCGCGCCTCCACCTCGACACCGGGAAGGCGATGCCGGTTCACCGCGATGCGCGCGATCTCGTCCTCGGTGAGCTTGAAACGCAGGGGCACCGATTCAAAGGGACGCCGCTCACGCTTGAGGCGTTCGTGGAAACGTTTCACCTCGCCATCACTGAGGTCGATGATGCTGCGCAGGGCAGCCATGGTGTTTTCCAGCTTGTGCGCCCGTTCCTTGACGATGGTCAGGCTGTGGATGGGCCGGTTTTCCGCGAGCAGGACGCCGTTGCGGTCGTAGATCAGGCCGCGGGTCGGCGGCACCGACTGCAGGTGGAGCCGGTTCCGGTCGGACTCGGTGGCGTAGGTCTCGTGGTGCACCACCTGCAACCAGGCCATGCGCGCGACCAGCGCCCCGGTACCCAGTATGACGATCAGGAACGCCACCAGGGCGCGCGCCAGGAAGACGTTGCCTTCCGCGCGCTGGTCCTTGATGGCTAGGTTACGGGTCATGAGTGCACGGGCCGGAACTCGCTCCCTGGATCAGTCGCGATGATAAGGATGATTCTCGAGGATCGACCATGCCCGGTACAGCTGTTCGGCCACGATCACGCGCACCAGGCCGTGGGGCAGGGTCATGCGCGACAGCGACCAGGTTTCGACGGCCGCGTCGCGGCACGCCGCGGACAACCCGTCTGGCCCGCCAACCAGCAGGCTGACATCACGCGCGTCCATCAGCCAGTCCTCCATGCGGGTTGCAAGGTCTCGCGTGCTCCAGTTCCTGCCGCGTTCGTCGAGGGCGACGATACGGTCTCCGCTGCCTACCGCGGCCAGCATCCGCTGGCCCTCGTCCTCGACCGCCAGCAGGGATCGCTTGCCGCGAGCCGCGAGAGGCAATTCCTTCAATTCCAGGTGCACCCTGCCACGAATACGGGATTGGTAGGTGCCGAAGCCTTCCTCGATCCACGCGGGCATCCGGTTACCGGGACTGACCAGGCGAACCCGCACGCGGCCTCAGGCCTCGGCGCCGCGCTGCTCAGGGGTGCCCCACAGCCGCTCGAGGTTATAGAACCGTCGCGTTGCGTCCTGCATGACGTGCACGACGACATCGCCGAAATCCACCAGCACCCACTCCGCGGCATCATCGCCCTCGACACCCAGGGGTCGCAGCCCGGCCTTCTTCGCGGTCGTCACCACGTGCTCGGCGAGGGAGCGCACGTGGCGGCTGGAACTACCGGTGACGATGACCATGAAATCGGTCACCGAGGTCGCTTCGCGGACATCCAGGCAGACCGGCTCGATGGCCTTCATCTCCTCCAGTGCCTCGCTCACCAGCCCCTTCAATTGCTCGGAATCGGGCATGAAACTCGTGTCTCCCTTGGTGGATTGTGGCGGGACGCGCAGTCAGGCGCCCTCTGCCGGGTAAAGTCCGTGACGATCCATATACGCCAGCACCGCATCGGGAAGCAGCCAGCGCACCGGCTTTCCCGCTGCACGCCACGCGCGGATCCGGGTCGCCGACACGTCCATGCGGGGCAGGTCCAGCAACACCACGCCGGCGCCCGTGCTGTCCCCGTCCACCGTATCCAGCATCGGGCGCAATGTTCCGGGAAGCGAGTCGATGCTACCGCGCAACTCGCTCCCCGGGCGTTCGATCACCACGATGCGCGCCAGCCCGGTAATCTGCCGCCACTCGTGCCAGGTGTCCAGTTCCCGGAATGCGTCGCTGCCCAACAGGAGGTGCAAATCCACGCCGGCACCGAGTTCGTCGCGGAGATCTCGCAGGGTGTCCACGGTGTAGGACGGGCCCTCGCGGCGCAGCTCCCGGTCGTCGGCGACCAGGCGAGCCTCCCCGGCAAGCGCCGCCTGCAGCATGCCGAACCGGTGCCTGGCGCTCGCCATCGGCTGCCCGCGGTGGGGCGGGTCCGCGCAGGGAAGCATGCGGACCACGTCGAGTTCCAGCCGCGCCGCGACCTCGAGCGCCGCGCGCAGGTGCCCGACATGCACCGGATCGAAAGTGCCTCCGTAGACACCAATGCGGGATGGATTCATGCGGGAAACTGCACCCGGCCGGATCAGCCGCGCACCTGGCCGTCGCCCAGCACCACGAACTTGCGGGTGGTCAGCCCTTCCAGGCCCACCGGGCCGCGGGCGTGAAACTTGTCGGTGGAGATGCCGATCTCTGCGCCGAGGCCGTACTCGAAACCGTCCGCGAAGCGCGTCGAGGCGTTGACCATCACCGAACTCGAATCCACCTCGCGCAGGAAACGCCGCGCACGCGCGTAGTCGCCCGTCACGATGGCATCGGTATGCCCGGACCCGTGGCGGTTGATATGCCGGATCGCCTCGTCAAGGCCCTCGACGACACGCACCGAGAGCACCGGCGCCAGGTATTCCTCGGACCAGTCCGCCTCGGTGGCCGCACGGATGCCCTCGAGTATCGCGCGGGTTTCCTCGCAACCGCGCAACTCCACCCCGGCGTCGGCGTAGTCACGCGCGAGTTCCGGCAGGACCCTGGCGGCGATGCTCCTGGCGACCAGCAGGGACTCCATGGTATTGCAGGTGCCGTAGCGCTGGGTCTTGGCGTTGACCGCGATGCGCACCGCCATCTCCGGATCGGCGAAGTCATCGATATACACGTGGCAGTTCCCGTCGAGATGCTTGATGACCGGCACGCGGGCATCCCGGCTGATGCGCTCGATGAGTCCCTTTCCGCCCCGGGGCACGATCACGTCGACAAACTCCGGCATGGCGATAAGCTCGCCCACCGCGGCGCGGTCGGTGGTTTCCAGCACCTGCACGGCGGTTTCCGGGAGACCGGCCGCCGCCAGGCCGCGGCGGATACAGGCGGCCAGCGCCTGGTTCGATTGCAGGGCCTCCGAACCACCCCGCAGCACCGCGGCGTTGCCGGCCTTCAGGCACAGGCTGGCGGCATCCACCGTCACGTTGGGACGCGATTCGTAAATGATACCGACCACGCCGAGGGGCACGCGCATGCGCCCCACCTGGATACCGCTGGGCCGGTAGCTCAGGTCGGTGATCTCACCGACCGGGTCCGCCAGTGCCGCCACCTGGCGCAGGCCATCGACCATGCCGGCGATGGTTTTCCCGCTGACCTGCAGGCGGTCCAGCAGTGCCGCCTCGAGGCCGTTCGCACGGGCGGCGTCCATGTCCCGGGCATTCGCCTGCAGGATCGTTTCGGCGCTGGCCTCGATCGCCTCGGCCATCGCCAGCAAGGCCCCGTTGCGGACCCCGGTGTCGGACTGGGCGACCACGGCGGACGCCTCGCGGGCGGCCCTGCCGACCCGCTGCATGTATTCCTTGATGTCGGGGACGGACCCCGCGACAATATTTTCCGGCTTCGCCATTGCAATCATTCTGAATTTCTTCGCCTTGGATGCGGCGATTATACCGGAATCGCCGCTCCGCCATGACCATGAGCCCGAAACCCGCCCCGCCGCCGGATGACCCGGCTCCCGTGCCCGCCGCGTTCTTCGACCGCGACGCGGCGGAGGTCGCGGTGGACCTGCTCGGCAAGGTGATTTATCGCCGCCAGGCCGGCCTGTGGCTCACGGCGCGGATCATCGAGACCGAGGCCTATTATCTCGCTGAGAAAGGCAGCCACGCCTCGCTGGGGGAAAGCCCCTCGCGACGCGCGTTGTTCATGCCCCCAGGGACCATTTACATGTACTACGCGCGGGGCGGCGACTCGCTGAACGTGAGTTGCCGGGGCGCGGGCAACGCGGTGCTGGTCAAGTCGGGATTCCCGTTTCCGGACCCGCCGGACCCGGAGGTCCTGCACGCCATGCAGTCCTGCAACCCGCCTCGTGGCGGCGGCGCGCCACGCCCGCCACACAGGCTTTGTGCGGGGCAGACCCTGCTGTGCCGAAGCCTTGGACTGCGGGTCCGGGAGTGGACGACGCGCCGGTTCGATCCGGGTGTGTTTTTCATTGCCGAGCGGGACGACGCACCGACCAAAGTCGTGCAGGCGACGCGCCTGGGAATTCCCGCCGGACGCGACGAACACCTGCCCCTGCGCTTCATCGACGCGCGTTACGCGCGCCACTGCACCCGCAACCCGCTGACCCGCCGCGGCGCCGCCGAGGGCCGGGACTACCACCTCGTCCCGCGCGACGCGGCACCGCTCGCCGGAACCGGCGCGACCGGGTAGCCCGGCGGCCTCAGTCGGCGTTTTCCGCGCCCCAGCGCGGCGCCAGTGACTGCTCGACACCCAGGTGGTCGAGGATGCGTGCCACCACGAAGTCCACCATGTCCTCCACGCTCTGCGGCCGGTGATAAAAGCCGGGGCTGGCCGGCAGCACCACCGCGCCCATGCGGGTCAGGGCCAGCATGTTCTCCAGGTGCACCGCGCTGTACGGGGTCTCGCGTGGCACCAGGATGAGTTGCCGCCGCTCCTTGAGGGCCACATCCGCGGCACGCTCGATCAGGTTGTTGCAGGCGCCGGTGGCGATCGCGGACAGGGTTCCCGTGCTGGCCGGGCAGATCACCATCGGCACCGGGCCCGAGGAGCCGGAGGCCACCGGCGCCGTCCACTGCTCGCGGCCGAATACCTGCAATTGCCCCGGTTCAGCCGCGAAACGCTCGGCGAGAAACGTCTCCATGGCCCCGGTCTGGCCCGGAAGTTTCAGGTCGGTCTCGGTGGAGATCACCACGTGCGCGGCTTTCGAGACCATCACCCACACCCGGCGCCGCGCACGCACCAGTTCCTCCAGCAGGCGCAATGCATACTGGGCACCGGACGCGCCGGTCATCGCCAGGGTGACGGTACCGCTGAAACCGCTCACGCGTGGGCCTCCCGCTCGCGCAGCGCATCCAGCAGACGTTTGTGGATACCCTCGAAGCCGCCGTTGCTCATCACCACCACGTGACAACCGGGGCGCGCCTCGGCCTTGACGTAATTCACGATCTTCGCAGTCTCCGGAAGCACCCGCGCGGGCACCGGACTGGACGCCGCGATCTCGTCCAGGTTCCAGGTGACCTGGGGGGAGCGGTACCAGATGACCTCGCTGGCATCCGTACAGCTGTCCGCCAGCTCGTCGCGATGCACGCCCATGCGCATGGTGTTGGAGCGCGGCTCGATCAGCGCCAGGATGCGCGCATCCGGGCCGAGACGGGCGCGCAGACCCTGCAGGGTGGTCCGGATCGCGGTCGGGTGGTGCGCGAAATCGTCGTAGAGGGTGACGCCGTCGACCTCGCCGATGACCTCCATGCGCCG
>JBFGWM010000171.1:0-6220 GCA_041588495.1 Pseudomonadales bacterium
TCCTCGAAGCGCAGCAGGATCTGGGTGGACTGACCGCTGCCGCCCGGGTCGTCTCCGTCAACGCTCAGCTCCGGCGCGTCGGACATGTTGTCGGCCGGTGCTGCTTCCAGCAGACCGGTGTCCACTGTACCGCTGTAACCGCCGGCGCCCTCGACGGCGATGATGTCGGCCGGGGATTCCAGCACGCAGAGGACACTGTCATCGCGGCGCGCACTCGCGCACAGGCGGCACAGGGTCTCCTCGGAGAAGGTGCGGCACGACTCACAACGCCCGACGCCACGCATGGCTGCCTCCAGGGTACGCGCCAGCTCGAGACCGCCGTCGCGGTCCCGCTCCAGCAACTGGAACGCCATGCGCTGGGCCGAGCGCGGCCCGACACCGGGCAGGCAGCGCAGCGCTTCGATCAGCTGGTCGATGAGGGGACTGAAACTCATGCAGTCAGAGGTTGAAATTGAACCCGGGCGGCAGGTTCATGCCCGAGGCCAGGCCTGACATCTTTTCGCGGTTGCTGGCCTCGACCTTGCGCACGGCGTCGTTGACCGCCGCGGCCAGGAGGTCCTCCAGCATTTCCTTGTCCTCGCCGAGCACGTCGGGATCGATGCTCACCCGGCGCACCTCGTGACGGCCGTTCATGACCACCGAAACCATGCCGGCACCGGCCTCCCCGGTCACCTCCAGGTTGGCCAGCTCCTCCTGCATGCGCTGCATGTTTTCCTGGACCTTCTGCACCTGCTGCATCAGCCCCTGCAAACCGTCTTTCATGCTCTACTCTCTACTCCGCATTAGTCGCAGCCGCCGGAGCGGGGTCGCTCAGTCGATCGGCTTCACGCTTTCCAGCCGGATACGCCCGCCCAGTTTTTCCTGTAGCGCGCGCACCGTGCCATCTCCCTCGAGTTCGGCGACCGCCGCCTGCATACGCTCCACGCGCAGCCGCTCGGATCGCGCCGCCGGCGATTCCGCCACCGGGTCGCCGGGCTCGATCCGCACCGCCACCGGGGCGCCGAACACCACCGCCAGGGCCGCGCGGATCGCATCACGGTGGTCCTCTGAATAGAGTGTCGCATGTTCCCGTTCCAGGATGAAATGGACGCTGTCGGGTCCGCTTTCGGCGGGGACACAGTGGGCCGCGATGCGCGCAGCGATGCCGGGCAGTTCCAGTTCAGGCAACAGGCGGATCCAGGCCTCCGCATCGAGGTTCTCCGGCGCCCCGGGAGGGACTGCCGACGGAAGTTTCAGGCCTGCTTCAGTTTTTTTTTTGGCGTCCGCTTCAGGAACGCCGCCTACCGCTTCCATCACGGCTGCCGGCTCGGGTTCCGGCGCCGGGCGGGTTTGCGGGGGTTCCGATCCGGACACCGCGTTTGACTGCCCGGAGGGCGCCACCCGCGCCATGCCACCGGGGCCGGAGACCGGCAGGAAACTCAGCATCCGCAACAGGGTCATTTCCAGCCCCGCCCGCGGGTCTGGCGCGAAGGGCAGGTCCCGGCGCCCGTGCAGACCGACCTGGTAGAACAGTTGGAGGTCCTCGGGCGCGATCCGGGCCGCGAGATCGCGCTCCGCCGCATCGGCGAGAAAACCGTCTCCCGTGTACCCCGGGACCGCCTGCAGCACCGCGACCCGGTGCAGCAGGGTCAGCAGTTCCTCCAGCAGGCCGGGGAAATCCGGAGTCCGCGAGGCCAGTTCCGCGACCACGTCGAGCAGCGCGGCACCGTCGCCAGCGAGCAGCGCCTCCAGGATACGTACCGCGTGATCGCGCTCGATGGTGCCGAGCATGGCGCAGACGTCAGTCTCGATGACGCGGCCGTTGCCGTATCCGACCGCCTGGTCGGCCAGGCTCAGGGCGTCGCGCATGCTGCCGGCCGCGGCCCGCGCGAGGCGTTCCAGGGCGCCGCTCTCGAACTCGATCGACTCCGCCTCCAGCACCTCGCGCAGGCGGGCGGTGATCAGGTCCGGGGTCAGGTTCTTAAGGTTGAACTGCAGGCAGCGCGACAGCACCGTGACCGGCAGTTTCTGCGGGTCGGTGGTGGCGAGCAGGAATTTCACGTGGGGCGGCGGCTCTTCCAGGGTCTTCAGCAGCGCGTTGAAGCTGCTCTTCGAGAGCATGTGCACCTCGTCGACGAGGTACACCTTGAAGCGGCCGCGGGTCGGGGCGTACTGGGCGTTCTCGAGGAGTTCCCGGGTCTGCTCGACCTTGGTTTGCGACGCGGCATCGACCTCGATGAGGTCCACGTAGCGCCCCTCGCCGATCTCGGTGCAGGCGGCGCAGGTGCCGCACGGCTGCGCCGAGATCCCCTGCTCGCAGTTCAGGCAGCGGGCCAGGATCCGGCCCAGCGTGGTCTTGCCGACCCCGCGGGTTCCTGTGAAGAGATAGGCGTGGTGCAGGCGCTGCTGCTCGAGGGCATGGACCAGGGCTTTCAGGACATGCTCCTGGCCCACCATTTCGGCGAACGAACGGGGTCGCCACTTGCGGGCCAGGACCTGGTAACTCATGGGGAGAGAATCCGCGAAATCAGGGACACGGTCTGCGGAATCTTACCTCGACTGGCATCGACATGCCATGCGAAGCGGTGTCGGCGAAGGGATTGCGGGGGCGCCATGGTGGCGGCCCGATCCAGCCACACCCCGGCGCCCGAGTCCACTGCTGCGGCTGCTCCCTTCCGGGCCTGACCGGGTTCACAGCTTATCGACGCGAGGGGACCGGAAAGGGCCACCATGGCAATCCGGGACGCTGCCCGAAGGAGCCGGGATTGTGCATGAAGCGGGAGGGCTCCGCAAGGCGCGGCGGGCGTCAGCGGATGGTTTTCGGGTAGTAACCGATCTGCGCCTGCACGTGGTCGTCATGGGCGGGAATGATCACCAGGTCGGGCAACTGGTGCATCAGCCGGTGCACGCGGACCACCTCGCGCGAGGTCCTGGCGCGGTCGTCATCGGCAAGCATGCTGGCCAGGGCGAACTTCCGCGCCGGAATGCGGAAGCCCTCCAGGGACCAGGTCACATCACCGGTGAAGAAGAAGCGACGGTTCCCGGTCAGGTTCAGGAACATCCCGACCGAGCCAGGGGAATGTCCGCCCATGGGCACGAAGACGATGCTGCCGTCCCCGTACAGGTCGTGACTGCGCGGGTAATTGAGGTAGGGCTGCTCGATAAACTCGATGTGACGCCAGCGGATGCCGTCGGCATCGAACTGCGAGCGCAGGTAGACCCGGGCGTTGGCCGGGTCATTGGCCGCACGATGCTCGTCACGGTGCAGGTAGATGTCCGCGCCGGGAAAATCCTCGATGCCGCTGGCGTGGTCCCAGTGCATGTGGCTGAGATAGATTCGCGTGATCCGCGCGGGATCGTAACCCTGCGCCTGCAGCTGCTCCACGACCGGAGCATATTTCCGGTAGCGCATCAGCGGCCGGATATACGCCGGCATCTCGCGGAACTGGGTGTCGATCTCGCGGCCCAGGCCGGTATCGAACAGGATGTCTCCACGGGGGTGGGTGACCAATACCGCGCTATGCACGAAAGTTCGCGCACGGGTCCAGCTGCCCCCCTCGAAGGCGAACGCGTCGAGGGACTGGGCATCCCCGGTGCGCACCAGCGCGAAGGACACGTCCGGCAACGGCGACGGGGTTACCGCGCTGGCCTCGTCAACGTTGAAATATGGATAGGTTTCGGGGTCGAGCGGTGAACTGCAGGCTGCCAGGTGCAGCAGCGCGAACAGCAGGGCAGCGCGGGCCATGCCCGGTGTTGAAAACATCCTGTTTTCCCGTCGCGCAATGCGAATCGCGCAAAGTATAGCAAGCCTTCCCGCGGGGCCGCGGGCCGGTCAGTCGTTCGCGAACAGGCTTGCCGCATTCCGGGCATGAATAATGCCCTGCACCAGCGACTCGGTGGTCAGCTTGCTCTTGGTCAGGAACCCCAGCTGCCGGCGCCCGATCAGGCGGATGGCATCCTCGTTCATGTCGATGTCGTCGAACCCGGTGACCAGCAGCATCGGCTGGTGGATGTTGAGCGCCACGAGTTCGGACACGAAGTCCATACCGGTCAGTTCGCCGAGCTGGTAGTCGATGAGATATGCGTCATATTGACGCTCGCCCATGTTATCGACCATTTCCCTCGCCTCCTGCACCGACTTCGCCCAGTCGATGTCAAAGCGATACATCGGGCTCAGCGCCAGGTAACTGCGCACCAGTTCGTAATCGTCCTTGTCGTCCTCGACCAGGAGGATACGCATCATGGTGCCGAGCGCCGCGCGGATGGTGTCATACAACCGGTCCGCGTTGAGATCCTCTTTCGTCATGAAAGACAACCGGCCCTGGCTGATCCAGTCGATGAGTTCGCCGTCCAGGGTCAGGCGGCGGCGTCCGGTGAGCAGGATCGTGGGTGGATGCGGCGGCCTGCGGATCACGTGACGGATGAAATCAGTTCCGTACTCGGCGCCGTCGGGGCCGGCAATGTAGTAATCGACCAGGAACAGGTCATAGTGCTCGATCTGCAGGTGCCGCTTGGCATCGGCCACGGTGGCCGCCCGCTCGAGAAAAAACATGTCGCTGCCCCCCGCCTGCTTGTCCTTCAGGAGGTCCCGGACCATGAAAAAGTCGTCCATCACATCCTCGAGAAAGAGGATCTTGATCATCGGGTTGGAAGGCATGGGGTCGCATCACTGGGGTGTCTTGTGAGTGTAAACGCACAAATGTCAGTGCTCAATGAATTATTCATGCACGACAAATGCCGCTGACCGGCGGCCGGCCCGACTACAATTCATGAAAGCGGAGCACATTTCGTTCCGCAGGCTGCAGGAAAGGAGGATCCGAACATGGAAATCGACCGCACCCGGCCCGTTCTGGTAACCGGAGCCAACGGCTACGTGGCGTCGTGGCTGGTGAAATACCTGCTGGAAGACGGCATCCATGTTCACGGCACGGTCCGCGATCCCGACAACCAGGCCAAGGTCGGGCACCTGCGGGAAATGGCGGAAAAAGCGCCCGGAAAACTCACCCTGTTCAAGGCCGACCTGTTCGACGAGGGCGCCTTCGACGCGGCAATGGAAGACTGCGAACTGGTGTTTCACACGGCGTCGCCGTTCATCGTGCGCGGCATCACCGATCCCGAGAAGCAACTGGTGAAACCGGCCCTCCTCGGCACCCGCAACGTGCTGGAGGCCGCCAACCGGGTCGCCTCGGTGAAACGCATTGTGCTCACCTCGAGCGTGGTTTCCGTCTATGGCGACGCCGCCGACATGCAGGATCTCGGCGTCGATGCCTTCACCGAGGAGCACTGGAACACCACCAGCAGCGTGGACCACCAGCCGTACAACTACTCCAAGGTGGTGGCCGAAAAGGAGGCCTGGACCATTGCCGGGCGCCAGGACCGCTGGGACCTGGTCACCGTGAACCCCGGGTTCGTGCTCGGCCCGTCCCTGACCAGCCAGAGCGACTCGACCAGCCTGACCACCATGCTGGAACTGGCCGACGGCACCCTGAAAATGGGCGTTCCCCACCTCGAATTCGGCATCGTCGACGTACGCGACGTGGCCGTTGGCCACATCCGCGCCGGGTTCACCCCGACCGCGAAGGGCCGCCACATTCTGAACAGCGAATCCATGACCCTGCTGGAGATGGCCAACACCCTCCGCCAGCGCTTTGGTGACCGCTACCCGTTCCCGAAATCCACCCTGCCGAAGTTCCTGGTGTGGCTGGTCGGGCCGTTCCAGGGCATCGAGCGCAAGTTCGTGTCGCGCAACGTGGGCTTCCCCCTGCGTTTCGACAACACCTACGCGCGCAATGACCTGAAAATGGAATTCCGGCCCGCCACCGAGACCGTCGTCGAGCACTTCCAGCAGATGATCGAGGACAAACTGGTCTAGCGAGGCGGGCCACGGGACCTGCGCAGGGACGCGACCGCCTGATGGGACGCCGGGTGACTCACCGACGGGTCGCGCAAGCAGCGTGACGAATGTTTAGCCGCGGACAGCATCGATGAAGAAGACTGAAAAGGAAAAGAAAAAGGCCAAGAAGAGGAAAAAGGAGCGGGACGGTATCCCTGCGTCCGCGAAACGGAGGTTGTCCCCGGCCGAGCGGGAGGTCTCGCTCAATGACGAACAACTCCTGTCGATGATCCGCGAAGTGAAAAAACTCGCCCGCGAGCGGCGGTGGCAAGACGTCGAGGTGTTGCTGCGCATGTCCGAGATCATGCGCATCGGACTGGTCGAGGGCCCGGCGAGCCGGCCAGGCAA
>JBFGWM010000172.1:0-6219 GCA_041588495.1 Pseudomonadales bacterium
GCCACGATGCCCTCCTCGAACTGGAAATGACCCTGGAGGATGCCGATGTGTCCACCGCGTGGCTGGAGATCCATGACGAGACGCGGGCGCACCGTTGGCTGTGCCCGGGGAAGGGCGGCTGAGGGTTGGCCTCGGCTATACTCTGGACTCTTGCGGGTGGCCGGGCGCACCCGGGTACAATGCGACTGTTCGCGGCGCGCGCCAACGAGGAGAACATGTAATGAGTGATCATTTCTGGTCAGACAAGTATCCACCGAACGTACCCCTGGACATCGATCCGGACGCCTACCCGAACCTGATGGCGGTGTTCGACGAATCCATCCGCAAGTTCGGTGACAAGCCTGCTTACTCGAATTTCGGGGTGACGATCACCTACAACGAACTGGACCAGTTGAGTTCCGATTTCGCGGCATTCATCCAGCACGAGACCAATCTCAAGGAGGGCGACCGCATCGCCCTGCAGATGCCCAACCTGATCCAGTACGGCATCGCCATTTTCGGCGCCCTCAAGGCGGGGCTGACGGTGGTCAACACCAACCCCCTGTACACCGAGCGCGAAATGGAGCACCAGTTCAACGACTCCGGGGCCAAGGCCCTGGTGGTGCTGGAGAACCTGTGCGACACCGTGGCCAAGGTGCTGCCGCGCACCCCGGTGGAAACCGTCATCATCACGCGCCTGTTCGACATGGAGGCGCCTTTGATGCGCGCGGTGAAGAACAGCGCCGTGAAGTACGTGAAAAAGATGGTGCCCGATTACGAGATCCCGATGTCGATCCGTTTCACCAAGGCCCTCAAGAAGGGGCGCAAATACCGGCCGAACATCATCAAGGCCAACCCGGACGACGTGGCGGTGCTGCAGTACACGGGCGGCACCACGGGGGTCGCCAAGGGCGCCATGCTGACCCATCGCAACCTGGTGGCCAACATGCTGCAGATCAAGGCGATGCTTGATCCGCACCTGGAGGAAGGTCGCGAGGTGATGATTGCGCCCCTGCCGATGTACCACATCTACTGCTTCACCGTGTGCTGCATGTGCATGATGGCAGTCGGCGCGCAGGTGGTGCTGATCACCAATCCCCGCGACATCCCCGGTTTCGTCAAGGAGCTGGAGCAGTACAAGTTCACCCTGTTCGCCGGGCTCAACACCCTGTTCGTGGCCCTGTGCAACAACGAGGATTTACGCAGGCTGGACTTCAGCCAGCTGAAACTGACCACTTCCGGGGGCATGGCCCTGCAGCACGCGGTGGCCGACGAGTGGAAGGAAGTGACCGGCTGCGAGATCTGCGAGTGCTACGGCATGACCGAGACCTCCCCGGGCGCCACCGTGAACCCCCTCGAGAAGATCCAGATCGGCACCATCGGCATCCCGGTGCCCTCGACCCTGTTGAAGGTGATCGACGGCGAGGGGAAGGACATCCCCCTCGGTTCCGACCAGCCCGGCGAGCTGTGCGTCCAGGGGCCCCAGGTCATGAAGGGTTACTGGCAGCGTCCCGAGGAAACCGCCAAGACCATGACCGACGACGGCTGGCTGAAGACCGGCGACATCGCCGTGATCCAGCCCGACGGTTACGCGAAGATCGTCGATCGCGCCAAGGACATGATCATCGTGTCCGGATTCAACGTGTATCCCAACGAGGTCGAGGACGTGGTGGCCTCGCACCCGGATGTACTGGAGTGCGCGGCGATCGGGGTGCCGGACGAGAAAAGCGGCGAGGCGGTGAAAGTGTTCGCGGTCTCCAAGAACGCCTCGCTGACCGAGGAAGCCCTGCGCAGTTTCTGCAAGGAGAACCTCACCGGGTACAAGGTGCCCAAGTACGTCGAGTTCCGCCAGGAACTGCCGAAGACCAACGTCGGCAAGATCCTGCGTCGCGAACTCCGCGACGAGGAGCTCAAGAAAAGCGCCTGAACGGTCCCCGGACCCGGCCACGCCCCGCTTTGTGCGGGGCGTTTTCGTTGACCACATGATTAATACGGACGTATTGACATCGGCGCCGGCATGGGTATAATACGAACGCATTAATACACATGTATTGAAAGCAGTCCGAAGGAGGGCAGGCACATGGGCGCAGCGGCGCGACAGGGCGAGACCCGCGAGCGGATCACGCGCACGGCGTTGCAGCTGTTCGCCGAGCGCGGGCTGGAGAACGTTTCCATCCGGGACCTCAACCAGGCTTCCGGGGTGCGTAACCAGTCGGCCGTCTACTACCACTTCGGGGGTCGCGAGGGCCTGGTGCTGGCGGTGCTGGAGGAGGCGATTGCCTCCCTCGAGGGGCGCCTGCAGCAGACCCTGGCCCAGGTGCCGCGGGCCGGCGGTGCGCCGCGCCTGCGTGACCTGCTGGGCTCGTTCATCGGCAAGCTGGTGGAGGCCATGCAGGGTGACGTGGGGCGCTGGCGGGTGCAGTTCGTGCTGCGCATCGTGTCCGAGGGAACGACCGAGGAACGGCGCCTGCTGGCGGACACGCTGCGGCCGTTCACGCGCCAGCTCGAGGGGCTGGTGCGGGTGGCGGAGCCGCAGCTGGGCGAGGCGGAGGTCACCCTGAAGACCCTGTTCGTTTACAACACGGTGCTGCACACCCTGTCCGGGTTCGGCATGCACCGCTTCTGGCACATGCCGGAGATGGAGATTGAAGAGATGAAGGAGGTCCTGCTCGATTTTCTCGAGGGGGGCGTACGCTTCCAGGCGCGCGCCGCGCGCCATGAAGAACACGGCATCGAGCGAGGTAAGTGATGATGCGTGCAAGAAGCAAGGACAAGAAGCTGCTCGACCTGCAACGGATGGAGGCTGCCCTGATCCGGGCCTGGCTGGAGCATCCGGAGCGAATCGATGAGCGCGTTTATTTGGAACTGCGCTATGCCCTCGGCCTGGCGCGCCTGACCCGTTTCCAGCCCGGGGCGGCCGGCGGCGGCCGCGCCTGCGAGGGTGACGAGGTCGCCGTTGCTGTCGATCTCGTGCAGCCCCTGCGCGACCTGGTTCATGCGCGGCTGTACCAGTCCCTGCGCCTGGAGAAAGACGCCGCGGCACGCCTGGCGGCATCCGCCCGGGTGATGGACTACCTGCGCCCGCGGATCGCCGCGGCGCGCGCCGCGATCCTCGAGCGTCATGCCGATGACTTCACGGTGCAGGAGCTGGATGCCGAGGTCGGCATCAAGACCCTGGTCAGTGTCGCCGGTGGCGGCGGTGGTGCGGGCTATGTGTACCTGGGTGCCTGGGAGGCGATGCAGGAGCAGGGCATCGTGCCCGGCTACGTCATCGGTACCAGCATCGGGGCCCTGCTGGGCGCGTTCCGCGCGCGCCAGGCCGGCGGTGATTTCGAGCACTACATCAATTTCGCCAAGGGGCTGTCGCGTCGCGACATCTTCAGTCGTCCGCCGGTGAAGCCGAGCCACGGCATCCCGGGGATGCTCGGCCTGCACCTGGGCGGCCTGCATCGCGAGTTCAGCCACGCCGACGGCACGCCGATGAAAATGTCGGAAATGGGCATTCCCTACGATGCCGTCGTCGGCGGCGTGCGCAAGGGCGTCTATGACCACGTCAACAAGGCGCTGGAGGTCGATCCGACGGCAGACCGTGACCGTGGGTTCTCGCGCCGGCTGGCGAGCCGCATGTGGCGGCTGACCGCCTACTTCAACCCCAAGGTCACCCGCGAGATCGTGCTCGGCGCGGACGAACTCACCCGTGAGTTCAACGTGGTCGACGCGATCGGTTTCTCCGCGGCGATCCCCGGCGTACTGCACCACGAGGCTGCTGCCGGCGACGAGCGCATGCGGGACCTGCTCGACCAGTTGCTCCTGCGGCATCACCTGGCCGGGATCGTTGACGGTGGGGTGGTCAACAACGTGCCCGTGCGCACCGCCTGGAAACAGGTGCAGAACGGTCGCATCGGCACCCGCAATGCGTGGTTCCTCGGCTTCGACAGTTTCCACCCGAGCTTCGACCCGCGTCACGTCTGGTTGTGGCCGGTGACCCGCGCTGTGCAGTTGCAGGTGGGTCGCAACCGGCCCTACGCCGACTGGATGATCCGCTTCGATCCCACCCTGGCGGTGCTCAACCTGCTGCCCGACGGACCGCAGCTCGACAAGGCCCGCGCCTGGGGCCGCGCCTCGGTCGAGGACTCGATGCCGCAGGTGCGCGAGGCGCTGCGCCCGGTGCCGTGGCTGGGCGCCGACCCGGCCCGCAAGGCGGCGTGACCGGCAGGCCCGGGACCGCGTGCGCGGGCCGGGCCACATCCCCCGAAGTTTTCTGGTCGGGCGGCGTGGTCCGGGTCTCCGACGCGCACGCTCCCGGCTTCCCCGTGGCGCGATCGTGGTCGCGGCAGACCGATGTCGAGCATCACCTGGCCACCCGCGTGGGCCCGCAAAATAATATATGCTTGGTGGACTGGTCCAGGCGCATCCGGAGGGACAGGGCATGACCGCGGTGATTACCGGTTCGGGGTTGTACACGCCACCCAATTCGATCTCCAACGAGGAACTCGTCGAGAGCTTTAACGCCTGGGTCCGCAAGTTCAATTCCGAACACGCCGCCGAGATCGACGCCGGGGACAAGCAGCCGATGGAGGAATCCAGCGTCGAGTTCATCGAGAAGGCCTCCGGCATCAAGAGCCGCTTCGTCATGGACAAGGAAGGCATTCTCGATGTCGACCGCATGTGTCCGCACATTCCCGAACGACCCAACGAGGAACCCTCGGTGCAGTGTGAAATGGCGGTGGCGGCTGCCAGGGAGGCCCTCGAGCGCGCCGGGCGCAGCGCCGCGGACATCGATTTCGTGGTGGTGGCCTGCTCCAACCTGCAACGCGCCTATCCCGCCATGGCGGTGGAGATCCAGGCGGCCCTGGAGATCGAGGGTTTCGCCTACGACATGAACGTGGCGTGTTCCTCCGCCACCTTCGGCATCCAGGCGGCGGTGAACGCGGTGGAGAACGGTGCGGCCCGCGCGGCGCTGGTGATCAGCCCGGAGATCTGTTCAGGGCATCTCAATTTCCGCGACCGCGACAGCCACTTCATTTTCGGCGACGCCTGTACCGCGGTCGTCGTCGAGAAGAAGGACGCGGCATCCGCGCAGCATGTTTTCGAAGTGCTCGGCACGCGGTTGGTGACGCAGTACTCCAACAACATCCGCAACAACGCGGGATTCCTCAACCGCTGTGACGAGACCGGCCTGGGCAAGCCGGACAAGCTGTTCATCCAGAACGGGCGCAGCGTGTTCAAGGAAGTGTGTCCGATGGTCGCGCAGCTGATCACGGCCCACCTGGAGTCCCTGGATATCGAGGTGTCCTCGCTGAAGCGCATGTGGTTGCACCAGGCCAACCTCAACATGAACAACCTCATCGCGCGCCGGGTGCTGGGCCGTGATCCGGAGCCCTCCGAATCTCCGGTCATTCTCGACCGCTACGCGAATACCAGTTCGGCGGGCTCGATCATCGCGTTCCGCCTCCACCACGAGGACCTGTCCGCCGGCGACACCGCGGTGATCTGCTCCTTCGGCGCCGGCTACTCGATCGGCAGCGTGGTGGTTCGTAAGCTGTGACTCCTGCGCGGTTGACGGTTGTCGTTCACGGGCGTTATTGACCGATCCGGTTATTTTTCCTCGTCTGTTCCACGGTTGTGAGCCTTGTGTCACCCTTCATTGCTGGCTAATCTTCCCGCGGGAGAACTTTCCCCGGGGGTCGCGGTCACACCATTGACCGTCCCGTGAGGGCGAGCGTCGCCGGCGTTGTCAGCGCCGGCTTTTCGGTCGACAACAACAGGACCGCTGGTTCGTTGAACAGTCCCGTAGAGGCCTGGTCGCGGCCCGGTCACATCAGGCGCCGGTCGGCGCCATTGCTTACCAGGAGAATCTGAGAAATGTCCAGGAAACTCGTCATGAAGCCGCTTGCGGCGGCAGTGGGTACCGCGTTCATGGCTTCCGTTGCTGCGGTCCCCGCATCGGCGGCCGAAAACCCCTTCGCACTGAAGGAACTCTCCCACGGCTACAACCTCGCCGGTCACCACGAGGGCAAATGTGGGGAAGGCAAGTGCGGCGGCGAAGGCGAAAAGAAAGCCGAAGGCAAGTGCGGTGAAGGCAAGTGCGGCGGCGACAAGAAAGCCACCGAAGGCAAGTGCGGTGAAGGCAAGTGCGGCGGCGACAAGAAAGCCACCGAAGGCAAGTGCGGTGAAGGCAAGTGCGGCGGCGACAAGAAAGCCACCGAAGGCAAGTGTGGTGAAGGCAAGTGTGGCGGC
>JBFGWM010000173.1:0-6123 GCA_041588495.1 Pseudomonadales bacterium
GCTGGCCATCGCCGTCGGGGTGGTCACCAACAACCTGGTCATCAACCTGCTGGTGGTCCGTCACCTGGACATCCAGCCGGTTCCGTTTCTCCCGTCACGGCAGGCCGCGGCGGTTGCCTCTCAATCCCAATCTGTTCAACAAGGAATTTCATCATGAACAACGACCTCAGACCCGTATTCATCGGCGGCTGTGACCGCAGCGGCACGACCATGCTGGGCGACATGCTGGGCGCCTCGACCAACGCGTTCGCGACCCCGGAATCGCAGTCTTTCCACGAGTTGCTGCCGTTGATGCACGTGCGCGCCTTCGCGACGCCCGTCGAGGCGGCCCGCTGGCTGGGTGAACACTTCCGCTTCGCGACCTGGGAAATGGCAGGCGGCCCGGAGAAGCTTGCCGAACTCGTGGATCTCGATGATCCGCGCGGCACCATGATCCGCATCGTGCGTGAATACCTGCGGCAGAATCATCCGGAGAAACTGCACGCCGGCGTGTGGGTCGACCACACCCCCGACAACTTCAAGCATTACACCCTGCTGCGGCACTATTTTCCGGATGCCCGTTACGTGCACATCGTTCGCGACGGTCGCGACGTCTTCAACTCGGTGCGCGGACTGGACTGGGGTCCCAACAACGCCTACATGGGCACCCGCTTCTGGGCCGGGCGCCTGCGCGAGGCCCTCGCAGTGGAGATTTCGGAGGGGCTCGGGTGCCTGCGCGTGCATTACGAGGACATCCTGCGCAACCCGGAGGGTGAACTGGCCCGCGTCTGCGAACATGCCCAGGTTCCCTATGCGGACTCCATGGTGGATGGCGGTGGCCTGGTGCTGCCCGGCTTCACCCGCGGCCAGCACCAGTTGGTCGGCTCGCGCCCGGACCCCTCGCGCATCGGGCAGTGGCGGGAGCGGATGTCGGCGCGCGAGATCGCCGAGTTCGAGGCCTACCCGTGGACCCGCACGCTGCTCAAACAGCTTGGCTATCCCCTGGTCACGGAGAAGCCGCAGGCCCCTGGAGGGTTCATTGTGCTGCTGCGTTACATTCAAGATTTCCTCAGTTACGGCATCAACCGGGCCCGGCACCGCATGATGGAACGGAAATTGCTCCGTAAACAGGCAGCCGGAGCCGAATCGCAGAATGCAGCCCAGACAGGGGCCGCGGAGGGCGTAGCGGGCTCCTGAACGAGTCAAACTGCGAGAGGAATTGCAAAATGCAAACCCCAGCCCGCTCCACCGCGACCGCGGAGCCCGTTCCGGGCGCGCCCGCCCCCCGGACCGCGGGAAAGGTTCTCATCATCGATGATGACGCCACCATGCGCCTGCTCGCCGCGACCACGCTGCGCCGCTACGGGTTGCAGGTCAGCGAGGCGGCCAGTGGCCTGGAAGGGCTGCGCACCTTGCGAAACGGCGATTTTTCCATCGTCGTCCTCGATGTGCGGATGCCGGACATGGACGGTTTCGAGGTCTGCGAACGGATCCGGGCCGAGGTGGGTGATATCCCCGTGCTCATCGTCTCCGGGCGCCAGGATGCGGCCTGGGTGCAGCGTGCCTACGAATGCGGGGCCAACGATTTCCTCGCCAAGCCAGTCAACTGGTTCCAGGTCTATAACAAGGTCGGGCAGCTGACGTCATCCCTGGAAACCAGCGCACGACTGGAGCATGCCCTTGCCGAACAGCAGACCCTGGTCGGCATCATCCCGGACACCCTGGTGCGCATGGGTGGTGACGGCGCCGTGGAGGACATCATTGTCGGTGAGGATTGCCCTGCCGTATTGAAATCGGCGCTTGAACGGGGCGGTGTCGCTGACGTCCGCGCCGCGCGCCTGGGGAGAATTCTCCGCGAATGTGCTTTTTCCGACGGTGAAAGCCGCTTCGAACTCGAGGATGCGGACGGTGTTCGCTATTTCCGGGCCCGGTCGCAGCGGACCGGGGCCAGCGGTCACCTGGTCATCATCCGCAACGTCACCAGCGAGCGCCGCAATGAGAAGCGGCTGGAGACCCTGGCTTACGTGGACGAGAATACCGGCCTCGGCAACCGGGCGTGGATTCGCGATCGCTACTCAATGGCGGTGGAGGCCGCCCGCAGGTCCGGCCGGCACCTCGAGGTCTACCGGATTCTTGTCGAGAACGCCGCCGGGATTCGCGAATTGTTTGGCGAGGACAGCTTCGAGATGGTGCTGGCGGTACTCGCCCGGCGCCTGCAGAGCCATTGTTCCGCATTGTCCTACCATGATTCCTCGGCGGCCGTCGCCGACGTGGAAGTCGCGCGCTCGGGTGACGGGGAATTTGCGCTGCTGCGCATGACGGGTCCGGTCGGAGCGGATGACGCGGATTATGCCGGGGAGCTCGCGACGGCCCTGGGTCGCATCATCCGGGTCGGCAACCTCGAGGTCAGCCTCCACCTGAAGATCGGGGTGGCCAGCGCAGCGCCGGGAGAGGTTGCCGGAAACGACCTGTTCCAGCTGGCCGGTGTTGCCGCTCTCGAGGCGGTGGCGCCGACGGCTGCCGGCGTGTGCCGGAGCGACCATGCCCTGCAGAGGCTGCGGATTCGCGAATTCAAGCTGGAGGCGCAACTGCGCCGTGCCCTGGAGGAGGGCGAAATCCGCCTGAACTACCAGCCGCAGTTCGACATCGGGAGCGGTGCGCTGACCGGCTTCGAGGCCCTGTGCCGATGGACCCACAAGGGCACGCCCGTGAGTCCCGGAGAATTCATCCCCGTCGCTGAATCGAGCGGACTGATCCAGGATATCGGGGAGCGGACCCTGGAAATCGCCTGCAGCCAGATTGCTGCATGGCGCGCCGCGGGCCTCATGGTGCCGCGCATCGCGGTGAACCTGTCACCGGTGCAGCTGGTGCACGGCAATGTCGTGGAATGCCTGCAGCAAAAGCTGGCGTGTCACGGACTGGGACCCGATGCACTGGAACTGGAGATCACCGAGACGGCCCTGCTGGAAAGCAGCGAAGGCCTGCAGCGCACGCTGCAACAGTTGCGTGGGGCGGGCATCAAGATTGCGCTGGATGATTTCGGCACCGGGTATTCCTCGCTGGCCTACCTGAACGAGCATCCGCTGGATCTGGTCAAGATCGACAGGACGTTTGTCAGTGACCTGTCACGTGCGGAACGCAGCGATGGCATCGTGCGGGCGATCGTGGCGATGTCCCGCGCATTGGGCATGGAGGTGATCGCGGAAGGCGTCGAGACCCAGGCCCAGCTGTCATTCCTGGACGGCATCGGCTGCGATTACGTGCAGGGCTTCCTGACCGGACGGCCGCAGTCACCGGAGCAGGCGGCGACCCTGCTGGCGAGCATTTAACGGACGCTGGGGTCGGCCGGCTGCATACGTTTTGGTCCGGCGCAGCCTGACCCCTTCATCCACAGAGGACAGGCGGGCGCCCGGGTCGAGGTCAGCCGTCGTTCCAGGTGGCCCGCTTGCGGTACAGGGTCGAGGGGCTGACCTCGAGCAGACCGGCGGCCTGGGGCACGTTGCCGCCGCAGAACTCGATGGCGGCCTCGATGGCCTCCTTCTCGACCTGCCACAGGGGCTTGATCACCTGCTCTCCGGAGCCTGCCACGGGCGGGGGCGTGGGTGCGGCGCCCGCGGCTGACGCGGGGCCCGGGCTTGCTGGCGGTGCCGTCGCCTCGTTGAGCGGTGGCGGGAGCATTTCCGGTTCCACCACCGTGCCCTGGTTGAGAATCACCACGTTGCGGATCACGTTCTGCAACTGGCGCACGTTGCCGGGCCAGTCGTGTTCCATGAAGATCCGCTCGACCTCCGGACTGAAGCCGGTGAACTCGCGACCCTCCTCCTTTGCCGCGTTCTGCAGGAAGAACCCGGCAATCGCCAGGATGTCGGCATCCCGGTCACGCAGGGGCGGCAGGTGGATGGGAATCACGTGGAGGCGGTAATACAGGTCCTCGCGGAAACGGCCCTCGCTGACCATTTCCAGCGGGTCGCGGTTGGTGGCGCAGATGAAACGCACGTCGACCGATTCGATGCGGCTGCCGCCGACCTTCTGGAAGGTGCCGGTCTGCACGAAGCGCAGCAGCTTCGCCTGCAGCTCCATGTCCATCTCACCGATCTCGTCGAGGAACAGGGTTCCGCCGTCGGCCCGCGAGGCCGCGCCCTGGCGTTCCGCGACCGCGCCGGTGAAGGCGCCCTTGGTATGACCGAAGATCTCGCTTTCCATCAGGTCGCGGGGAATCGCCCCGCAGTTGATCGGTACAAAGGGCTGGTCATTGCGTGGACTCTGCAGGTGAATGGCTTCCGCGCAGACCTCCTTGCCGGTCCCGCTTTCGCCGGTGATGAAGATGGTCGCCTTGCTTGGCGCCGCGGCTTCGATGATGCGGTACACCGCCTGCATGGGCAGGGATGCCCCGATGAAACCGTGGTACTGCTCGCGGTGGAAATCGTCACGGATGGTGTCCACCAGGGCGCGCAGCTGCTGTTTCTCCAGCGCGTTGCGCACGGTGACCCGGAGGCGCTCGGCCTCGCAGGGCTTCTCGATGAAGTTGAATGCGCCGAGGCGCATGGCCTCGACCGCGGTGTTCACGGAGCCGTGTCCGGTCATGACCACGACGGTGGTCGGGATGGCGTTTTCGCCCACCCACTTGAGGATTTCCATGCCGGATTCGTCCGGCAGGCGGAGGTCGAGCAGGGTGACCGGGGGGGAGTGCCGTTCAAGCAGTTCGCGCGCCGCCTTCCCGGTCTCGGCAACCAACAGTTCCAGCGATTCCTGCGCGAGGTACTCGCGGTACAGGGTGACGATGGTGTCGCTGTCCTCGACAATCAGGACCTGATCTTTCCTGCGGCTCATCTCGAACCCTTTGCCTGAGTTTCAGGAGAGAGTACCACCCGGATTCGGGTTCCTCCAATTGCAGGATGGCGAAGAAGAAAGGAGCCCGGGGAGGGAAAATCCTCCCCGGGCCGGGGGATGGCGGTCAGGCCGCCCTGGGGAGGGTTCCACCGATGCTGCCGGTGGCGGGCTTGCAGTACACGTTTTCGTAGGCCCAGGTGGTTGCAGCCACGTAACCCGGGACGCTGCCGCAGTCGAAGCGGCGTCCGCGGAAGCGCA
Organism: Pseudomonadales bacterium; assembly: GCA_041588495.1. GTDB lineage: Bacteria > Pseudomonadota > Gammaproteobacteria > Pseudomonadales > JBFGWM01 > JBFGWM01. Next base: position 5,068 of record JBFGWM010000173.1, read on the forward strand.
GGGCGATCACGCAGCCCTGCTGCGCCTGGGTGCGGATGGCGTCGGTGATCTGCAGTTCACCGTTGGCGCCCGGAGCGGTTTCGCGCAGGATGCCGAAGATGTCCGGGGTCAGGATGTAACGCCCGACCACGGCAAGGTTGCTGGGCGCGGTTCCCGGGGCCGGTTTCTCGACCATGTCGGTGACGCGCACCAGGTTGTCACCCAGGGCTTCGCCGCTGATCACGCCGTATTTGTGAATCTCGTCTTCGGGCACTTCCTCCACCGCGATGACGGTGCAGCGGAACTGGCTGAAGATCTGTGCCATCTGGGCCAGGACGCCGGGGCCGCCGTCTTCCTGCAGGCACAGGTCGTCGGCCAGCAGCACGGCAAACGGGTTGTCGTTGATGATGGTTTCGCCGGTCAGGATGGCGTGGCCGAGGCCCAGCATCCGGGTCTGGCGGGTATAGGTGAAGGTGCATTTCTCCATGATCTCCCGGACCCCGTTCAGGTGACTCTCCTTTTCGGAACCGGCGATCTCGGTCTCCAGCTCGTAGCTGATGTCGAAGTGGTCGGGGATGGCGCGCTTGTTGCGCCCGGTGACGAAGCCGAGTCCGGTCATTCCGGCGGCCATCGCTTCCTCGACGCCGTACTGGATCAGCGGCTTGTTGACGACGGGCAGCATCTCCTTGGGCATGGACTTGGTCGCAGGCAGGAACCGGGTTCCGTAACCGGCAACCGGGAACAGGCACTTGCTAATCATGGTGTGGACTCCTAAGTAATCCAAAGTAAGTGATACGCGATGAGTGATTGCAAATAGCGGGCCAGCCCTGGGGACGGCCGAAACGATGGTTTTTGCGGCGCTTTGCGAACCGAATCGGTACCGGGTTTGCAAACTGGGATGCAAACTGGGAATCAAGCGGGTTCAATGGGGGCCTGGCAACGGAAACGGGGTGCGCATGCCGGCAATCAGTCCGCTGCGCCGCTGGTATGTGGATTGCAGAGGATCATGGGGAGAGCAGTCTTCCCGGAGATCATTGAATGAAGAATTTTCGTAAACGCCGTGCCACGGACAAGGCA
>JBFGWM010000174.1:0-6118 GCA_041588495.1 Pseudomonadales bacterium
AGGACCGCGTCGGAGTGCACCCGGGCAAGATCGATCGCCGACTCGAGGCTTTCTGGATCACGGACATCCACGGACACGCCCTGCCCCTGCTCGCCGTCCACCGGCTTGACCACCACGGAACCGTGCTCAAGGAGGAACGCGAGGTCAGCCTCGCGGTCTCCCGCCAGGCGGTGGTCGGGCACCCGCAGGCCGGCGCGCACCAGGGTCTTGTGGGCCACCGCCTTGCTCGCCACCCGGCTCATGGCGACAGCCGAGGTGTGGTCGGACAGCGACTCCCGGCAGGTGACCTGCTTGCCGCCGTGGGTAAGCTCGAAATAGCCCTCGCGGGCGTCCAGCACGTTGACATGGATCCCGCGACGGCGCGCCTCGTCGGTGATGATCCGGGCATAGGGATTGAGATCACCCTCCAGTTCCGGACCGATGTACAGGGCGTCGTTGATGGCATTCTTGCGCTTTACCGCGAAGGTGCGCACCTGGGTGAAGCCAAGGTTCTCGTAGAGCGCCTTGGCCTCCTCGTTGTCGTGCATCACCGACAGATCCATGAACGCCAGTCCACGGGCCTTGAAGTAGTCGGCCAGGTAGTTCACCAGCGCACGACCCACGCCCGGACGCGGCGTCGCGGGGTCCACCGCCAGGCACCACAGGCTGGATCCGGCATCCGGATCGTTGAACACGCGAAGGTGGTTGATCCCGGTGACGGTGCCGATGATCTCGCCGGTCACGTCATCCTCGGCGACCAGGTGTATGAGCTGGCGCGAGGTGCGGCTGTCCCAGATGAAATCCGGGTCCGCCGAAACCATCCCGCGTTTCAGGTACAACTCGTTGAGGCCGCGCGCATCGGCACGGGTCTGCACCCGGTGGATGGTGAACCCGGTTCCGGGTGTGAAACCCGGACGCCAGGTCGCCAGGTTGAGGCGGTAGGTGTCCGACGGATCGAGAAACAGGTCCTGGGGCGCGTGGGAAAGCACCACGTGGGGATCGGCCACGTACATGGCAATGTCGCGCCGCCCGCTGCTCTCCTCGAGAAGCGTCGCGGCCAGTTCCTCGCTGTCGGCGAAGGTGTGCGCCATGAGCAGGCGTCCCCAGCCGCAATCCATGACCACGTTCTCGCCCGTGAGACGCTCCGCCTTGCGCGCGGCGCGGGATTTCAGGCGCTGGTAGGTGGGCGACTGCTGGTTGAGCAGCCTGTGTTCAGCGCTCGGTAACATGCGATGTCCTCCGTTGCCTCTCCGGTTGCTCATACGTCGTGGGACTGCAGCCACAGTTCCAGCAGGGCGACCTGCCACAGCTTGGAACCACGCAGCGGCGTGATGTGGGCCTCGGGATCGTCGAGCAGCCCGGAGACATACTCCGGATTCCAGAGGCGACGACCGCGGGCGGACTCGCTGGTCACCGCATCACGCACGTAATCCAGGAACGGTCCCTGCAGGTACTTGAGGGCGGGGACCGGGAAATAGCCCTTGGGGCGGTCGATGACCGCGTGGGGAATGAAATCCCGCGCGGTTTCCTTGAGGATGTACTTGCCCTGGTCCCGGGTCTTCAGCTCCGGCGGAATGCGCGCCGCAAGTTCCACCAGTTCGTGGTCCAGGAACGGAACCCGTGCCTCCAGGCCCCAGGCCATGGTCATGTTGTCGACCCGTTTCACGGGATCATCGACCAGCATCACCGTGGTATCGAGGTGCAGGGCCTTGTCCACCGGGTCACCTGCGCCCGCGTGATCGAAATGGGCGGTGACGAATGCGGTGGCATGGTCCTGGTCCACGAAACGCGGGTCGACGGCCCGTGCGTACTCGTCGAAGTCCCGGTCGAAGAACACCTGCGAGTAGCGCTCCACGGCGTTCGGACTGCCGTACATGGGCGGATACCAGTGGTAGCCCCCGAACACCTCGTCGGCGCCCTGGCCACTCTGCACCACGCGGCAGTGCTGTGACACCTCGCGGGACAACAGGTGAAACGCCACGCAGTCATGGCTGACCATGGGTTCGGCCATGGCGCCAATCGCGTCGGGCAGGGTTTCCAGAACCTCGCCGGGCGGGATGAACAGCTTGTGATGCCGGGTGCCGAAATGCTCCGCGACGAGGTCCGAATACTGGAACTCGTCGCCGGCCTCCTCGTTGACCGCCTCGAAGCCGACCGAGAAGGTCTGCAGGGACTGGCCCGCCTCGGCCATCAGGCCCACCAGCAGGCTGGAGTCCACCCCGCCGGACAACAGGACACCGACATCCACCGCCGCCACCTGGCGCCGGCGCACCGCCGTGCGCAGGGCGTCGGACAGCATTTCCTTCCACTCCTGCTCGCCGCGCTCCGCGTCTTCAGCGCTGCGGCGGTAGGACAGGTCCCACCAGGTCTCGGAGCGCACCGCGCCGTCGGGCTCGATCACCATGTAACTCGCGGGCGGCAGCTTGCGCACCCCGCGCAGCATGGTACGCGGTGCGGGAACCACCGCGTGGAAACTCATGTAGTGATTGAGCGCGACCGGGTCGATGTCGCGATCGATGCCCTCGAATTCCAGCAGCGCCGGAAGCGTCGAGGCGAAACGCAGGCCGCGGTTGTCGCGGGAGTAGTACAGCGGTTTGATGCCCAGGCGGTCGCGTGCCATCACCAGCCGCCCACTGTCGCGGTCCCAGACGGCGAACGCGAACATGCCCTGCAGGCGGCGCAGGGCGTCGATGCCCCAGGCATGCCAGGCCTTCAGCAACACCTCGGTGTCGCCGTCGGAAAAGAAGCGGTAACCGGCGAGTTCCAGTTCCCGGCGCAGTTCCCGGTAGTTGTAGATGGCGCCGTTGAAGACCATCGCCAGCCCGAGTTCCGGATCGACCATCGGCTGCGCGGACTGCTCTGACATGTCCATGATCTTGAGGCGCCGGTGGCCCAGGGCCACCTGGCGCTGGGCGAACACGCCCTCGCTGTCCGGGCCGCGGGGGGCCAGGCGGTCGTTCATTCTGCGGACGAGGTCGACGTTCGCCGCCTGTCCGTCGGTTCGATATTCACCACTGATGCCACACATGGGTCTGCTTGGATCTCCTTGATTGCCTTGAAGGTAAAAACGTTGGAACGGGATCGTCAGCCGTTGCGCGCCGCGATTTCCAGGCGGGGAACCGGTGCTTCACCGGAGCCGGACGCGTCGATCATGTCCGCAACGCGGTGCAACGCGTACAACAGCAGGTGGCGCTCCCAGTCGGGCAGCGACTCGATCTGGCGCGCGAAGCCGTCCTGCAGGACGTCCGGCGCCCGTTCCAGCGCCTCCTGGCCCGCCTTCGTCAGCCGCGCGTGAACGCGGCGGCGGTCCTCGGTGCTGCGCCTGCGCACCAGCAACTTGCGATCCTCCAGGCGGTCCAGGACCGTGGTCACCGTCGCCTGGCTCAGGCTGACTTCCTCCGAGACCTCGCGGATGGTGACCTCGCCGAGATTCTCGATGGCCTGCATGACCAGGAACTGCGTATAGGTCAGCCCGGTCAGTTTCTGGATGCGCCTCGAATACAGGTCCGAGGCACGAATGATCTTGCGGAGTACGGCTTGCATGGTTCGCGTCCAGGTTTCCGTGTCTGCCAATTATTTTGATTTGTTCCCTAACCTTAAATGCTGGCTGAAAAGGCCTTAAATCATCAAATCACCGGTCTATAAAGCTCATTCATGCCTGTTTTTTCACTGTTTTTTCATCGTTTACGCAATTTATCTTACACATATAAACTTTAGATGTCTAATGATTAGGCCTGGCACAATCGCCCCGTGCTGGCGCCCCGGCACCACGGGTGCATAAAATATGTTCAAAATCAGAAGCCTGTTCCGAGGATTCCCGTATGCCAGATTCCCCGCGTGCCGCCCGCCTGGCGGCCACACTGCTGTTGCCGTTGTGCATCTTCCCCGGCGCCTCCCGGGGCGAGCCGGCCTACCCGTCAGCCGAGTGGACGGCGCGGGAACTGCAGAATTATGCAAAGACCCTGGAGGCCCCGCAGCGCCAGTCCTCAGACGGCGATTTCATCCAGGTGTGGGCGCGGCGCAGCATGCAGAACCGGGTCGAGTTCCAGGAACGCATGGTCGCGGACCCCGACTGGAACACCAACGGCAATATCTGCAATTCCTGGGAGATGCAGTGCGCGGGCGATCCGTACCGCTACCCGGACGGACCGGGCCGGTACGGCAAGGCGTTCTATGACACCGTCGCCGACGTGGTCCCGGTGAATTTCCTGGATTCCGGCGGTGCGCGCCTGTCCGGGCGCGTGTGGGCGCCCCGCGCGGAGTATGCCGCTGAGAACTGTACCGTCGGACAAGGGGCCGCCCAGAAGCCGATGCAGCAATTCCCGGGCATCGTCATCATCAACGGCTCGGTGCAGGCGCCCGAACCGCTGTACTGGTGGGCCGCCCAGCCGCTGGTGGAAAGCTGTTACGTGGTATTGACCTTCGACCCCCGCGGCCAGGGCCGCTCCGACAACCAGACCCCGGACTGGCAGCAGGGCAGCAACGCCAACCCGATCATTTTCGAGACCAACCTGGTCGATGCCATCGACTTCTTTTACTCCACCCCGGACAACCCCTATTTCTGGAACCAGCCGCAGGCAGACGGCAACCCGGTCGCCAGCCAGCGCGCCGCGGCCCTCGGCGACCGCCTGACAGCCTTCAACCCCCTCCACGAGCGGGTCGATTTCGGGCGCTTCGGGGTCGCCGGGCACTCTCTCGGTGCACGCGGCGTGTCCAGCGTGCAGGGCTTCGGTGCGCAGATGACCCTTGATGGTGCAACGGTGGAAGCGCCACCCTGGCCGGGCCGTAACACGGCGGCCAACCCGATCCGGGTCGCGGTGGCCTGGGACAACCTGGCTTCCGGTCTCGACGACCCGCAGCCCGGCATGTCGACCGTGGTACCCCGGGTGCCGACCATGGGCCAGGCCGCGGACTACTACCTCACACCGACACCCTTCAACGAGCCGCCGGACCCCGACGCCAAGCGCGGCGGCTTCCTGCTGTGGCGACAGATGGGCATCTCCAGCATGCAGCTGAACCTGCGCGGGGGCACCCACTACGAGTGGTCACAGATTCCCACCTTCCCGACCTCCGACTGGGCCCCGGGTGGCGGCAGTTCGCCAACGGAACCCGGCTGGGGCAGCCCCCTGGCCCAGCACTACACGCTGGCATGGTTCGATTACTGGCTGAAAAACGCGGAGGAGCCGGGTGCGGGCGACGCCCTGAAGCGTCTGGAGGCGGACGCGGACTGGTCGGAACGATTCAGCTTCTACTTCACGTCCTCGCGCCACATCACCGCAAAAAAAGGCGGTGCCGTGCGCTCGGCCTGCGAGGATTTGCGGGCCGGCTGCCCGTAAACTCAGGCCTCCAGCCAGGCCCACGCCGCGGCGGACTCCGCACCACGGAAACAGCGCACCGGGCCACTGAGGAACGGCCGCGCCAGGGGCATCACCCAGCGGTGCCAGCCGGCGTCACTGACCACCGCCATGCGCTCGATGCGCCGGTGGTTGTGCATTGCCGAACGCAGGTCGGTCCACAGGGCGCGCGGTTCGATGCCGTGCAGTGGTTCGATCTGCACCAGCACGCGGATGCGCCCGTGCAGGCGGATCGAGTCCTCCAGCTCTTTCCACACGGCACGAATTTCCGCGTCCGTGATCCTGCCGCCGACCCGGTAGCCGGGGAGGTGCGGCCTGCTTTCCTTCAGTTTCTCGTACATGGATATTGTCCCTCCCCGCCGCAACCGGCAACAAACCTGTCTTCAGTAAATCAGAGCCCGACCGCGGAAACCAAGCGTCAGTCTGGCATGGTGCTTGCAAACCACGTTGCCAGTTCAATCTGCAAAGGAGCGTTTGATGAACTCGCTGCAAAAACGGAAAGCAACCCGCCTCGGCGCACTGTCCCTGTGCACGATCATGCTGAGTCCGGCATATGCCGGCGATTCGCTTGGCGATGCACTGCGCGATGGCGAATTCAAATTCATGTTTCGCCTGCGCCACGAGGTGGTCGACCAGCAGGGCGTGGCCCAGGACGCCAACGCCACCTCGCTGCTGTCGCGGATCACCTACGCAAGCAAGCCCTGGGCAAACCTGCGCTTCGTCACCGAGGCCGACCTGGTCAGTCACCTGGGGGGCGAGCGGTTCAACGACACGCGTAACGGCAA
>JBFGWM010000175.1:0-6009 GCA_041588495.1 Pseudomonadales bacterium
CTGGTCACCGGTTTCGACATCATCTTCTTCTGGGTCGCGCGCATGATCATGATGGGCCTGCACTTCATGGACGAGGTGCGTGAAAAACACGGGCTGGACGCCGGGGTCGGTCTGCGCCAGGACGAGGACGTGCTCGACACCTGGTTTTCCTCCGCCCTGTGGACCTTCTCCACCCTCGGCTGGCCCGAGAAGACGCCGGAACTGGCAAGCTTCCACCCGACCTCGGTACTGGTCACCGGTTTCGACATCATCTTCTTCTGGATCGCGCGGATGATCATGATGACCCTGCGCTTCATGGACCAGGTGCCCTTCCACAAGGTCTACGTGCACGGCCTGGTGCGCGACGCCGAGGGCGAGAAGATGTCCAAGTCCAAGGGCAACATCCTCGACCCCATCGACCTCATCGACGGCATCGGTGCCGAGGAACTGGTCAGCAAGCGAACCGGCAACCTCATGCAGCCGCAGCTCGCGAAAAAGATCGAGAAGGCGACCCGCAAGCACTTTCCCGAGGGCATCGCGGCATACGGCACCGACGCACTGCGCTTCACGTTCTGCTCGCTGGCCTCCACCGGGCGCGACATCAAGTTCGATATCGGTCGTATCGAGGGTTACCGCAACTTCTGCAACAAGCTGTGGAATGCCTCGCGCTACGTGCTTATGAACGTGGCAGACACGGACACACCCGCGCCCGCGGGTGATGCCGAACGGGGACTCGCGGACCGCTGGATCGTGGCGCGCCTGCAGGATGCCACGGCGCGCATCACCGAGGGCGTCGAGACCTATCGCTTCGACCTCGCGTCCCAGGCACTCTACGACTTCGTCTGGAACGAGTACTGCGACTGGTACCTGGAGCTCACCAAGCCGGTGCTCTGGGACGACTCGGCCTCACCCGCGGCAAAGGCGGCGGTACGTCGCACCCTGGTCGAGGTGCTCGAATCCATCCTGCGCCTCGCGCACCCCTTCATGCCCTTCATCACCGAAGAGATCTGGCAACAGGTTCGTGATCACGCCGGCCGCAACGGCGAAACCATCATGCACCAGCCCTACCCCGTCGCCGACCCCGAGTTGGTCGACACTGCCGCGGTGGGGGACATCGAGTGGGTCAAATCCGTGGTGGTGGCGATCCGCAACATCCGCGGCGAGATGGACATCGCGCCCGGACGCGCCATTCCCGTGCTGTTCCGCAACGGCGACGCCACCGACCAGCGTCGCCTCGCGGAGAACCGTCGCTACCTCGAGGTCCTCGCCAAGCTGGAATCCGCGCAGTGGCTGGAGCATACCGATACGGCCCCGGTCAGTGCCACGCAGATCGTCGGTGCCATGGAAGTGCTGGTCCCGATGGCCGGGCTCATCGATCGCGACGCCGAGCTGGCGCGCCTCGACAAGGGCCTGGGCCGTATCGCGGCCGACATGCAGCGGGTGGAGGGCAAGCTGGGTAATGACAAGTTCGTCGCCAATGCGCCGGCCGAGGTGATCGCCCGGGAACGCGACAAGCTGGCGGACCTGCAAAGTCGCCGTGCGCGGCTCGAGGAACAGAAATCCCGCATCGAGCAACTGGAATCCTGAGCCCGGCCGGCCAACCACACGGTAGGCAAGACCGTCTCCGCATATACTCTCTCGGAGGGCCGGGATTTCCCCGGCCGCTACCGGGTACCGCCGTGACACCATGCTGCGCACCCTGATTCAGAAGAACCCCCGCGCATCGGTCAGCCGGCGGCTGGTGCTGTTCGTGACCATGCTCACCGCGGCCATGGTGGTCACCGCCAGCATCGCCTTCGTCGGCGTGGGTTACTTCGTCTACCGGGACGTGATCGTTCCCCGCGACATGGCCCTGATCGCCGATCTGCTCTCCGAGCAGGAGTTCTCGGCGATACTCGTTTCCGGCCCGAAGCGCGCCAACCTCGTTCTGCAGAGAATCCAGGACCAGCTCCCCGGGCTGCGTTTCGCAGCGATCTATGACGCGGAAGGCCAGGTCCTGACATCCATCGAGGAAACCAGCAGGCTGCCCACTCTGCGACGAGCGCCGCAATCCGCCCCCGGCCAGAAAGTTCTGAATCGCGAATTCTTCATCGATGGCAAGCCCGCGGGCAGGCTCGAACTGCGGGTCATGCCGCGCTTCCCGGAGATCTACATCAAGGGCGCCCTCGGCGCCAGCGCGATCGTGCTGCTGGTGTTCCTGGTCCTGGTACGGACCTTCCTGCGCCTGGTCGACCGCACCCTGATCATCCCGATCAACGACCTGATCGGCACGGCGAGAACCATCTCCAGCGAAAAGGATTACTCGGTGCGGGCCACCAAGGCGGCCGATGACGAACTCGGCACCCTGTCGGATGCGTTCAACAACATGATCCGCCGCGTCGATGCCCGCGAGCGCATGCTGACCTCGTCCCGCGAGAAAGCCGAGAAAGCCACGGAAGCCGCCCAGTACCTCGCCGAAGAGACGCGGCGCGCCAACTCCAAGCTGGAAATGGAGATCCACGAGAAGGCGCAGGTCGAGCGCCAGCTGACCGACTTCAAGAATTACCTGGTCAACATCATCAACTCGATGCCCTCGGCGCTGATCACCGTCGACGGTAACTTCATGGTCACCCAGTGGAACCGCGAGGCGTCGCGGGTGTCCGGGACCAGCACCGGCGACGCGATGTACTCGCGAATCAACCAGGCTTATCCCTTTCTCACCAATTATCTCGACTACATCTCCCGCGCCCTGATCGAGCGCGAGACCCACAAGATCGAGAAGGTGCCCCAGGCCATTGGCGAGGAGACCCGCTTCTACGACATCGTGATCTATCCGCTCAGCGACACCGGCTACCCGGGCGCCGCGATCCGCATGGACGATGTAACCGACCGCATCCAGCTGGAAGAGATGATGGTGCAGACCGAGAAGATGATGTCGGTGGGCGGGCTCGCCGCGGGGATGGCCCACGAGATCAACAATCCCCTGGGCGCCATCGTGCACAGCGCGCAGAACATCAAGCGCAGGCTGTCACCGCAACTGCCCAGGAACAACGAGATCGCCTACCGGGTGGGCACCAATCTCAACGTGATCCGCGCCTATCTCGACGAGCAGGACATCGTGCGCTTCCTCGACAACATCCTCGACGCCGGGGAACGCGCCGCCAAGATCGTGTCCAACATGCTGCAGTTCAGCCGCCGCAGTGACAAAACCCTGACCCCGGTCGACCTCGGCGAACTGCTGCGTCGCTCCATCGAGATCGCGCGCAGCGACTTCAGTTTGCGCGCCGGGTTCACCATCGACAACATGCAGCTGGAGACCGATTTCGCGCCGGGGATCATCGTCCCCTGCATGCCCAACGAACTGGAACAGGTCATGCTGAACCTGATCAAGAACGCGATCCAGGCCATCCGCGACCGCGAGGACCCGGAATACAAGGGCATGATCGAGATTCGCGCGCGCAAGACCGAGACCCACGCCGTCATTACCGTGCAGGACAACGGTATCGGCATGGACGAGGATACCCGCAAGCGAATTTTCGAGCCGTTCTTCACCACCAAGGAAGTGGGTCGCGGCACCGGCCTGGGACTCTCGGTTTCCTACTTCATCATCTGCACCAACCACCGCGGCAGCATGGAAGCCCAGTCGGAACCCGGCAAGGGCACCAAGTTCATCCTGCGCCTGCCCCTCAAGCCCGATCCCAGCCTCGCAACTTGACAGCACACGGGGCGGCGACCACCATACGCCGCCTAGCTTTACGCGTCGCAGGTGCCTGCCCGGAAGCCCACTGGGGCAATCCGGGGCAGTGCTAACCCCGACCCACCGTTACGACGGAAGGTTTGGGGGAAACGGGAAGCCGGTTGAATGCCGGCACTGCCCCCGCAACGGTAAGCGGGCGGACTCCCCCGGGGGTCCGCTGCGGCAACCGCCACCGCGCCCCGGTTTCCCCGGGCATGGGAAGGCGCCGCACCCGGTCCGCTCGCGGACCGCGGCACGCGAGTCCGGAGACCGGCCTGTAACGTGATCATCAGGGTGCTGCGGTGGGCGGCCCCGGCAGTCTGCTTTCCGGCTCCGCTCGCGGAGCGGAAGTCCTGCGTTCGTCCGCCAAGGCCTGGATCATTCGGACCGGACGAACACCATGCCCCACGCGACATTATCTCTCCTTGTCCTGCTGTGCCTGGCAGTCCCTGCCGCGGCGCGGCCTGTCCCCGAAACCGCCCGCGAACTTCCCGAGATCGTGGTCATCGCCAACCGTTCGGATTCGGTTTCCGTGCCCGTGGCGGGACACCGGTCCATCCTCTACCTCGAGGACCTGCGCGAACAGGGGGTGGACACCGTCGCGGAGGCCCTGCAACGGGTGGCCGGCATTCAGGTCACCGACCTGTTCGGCGACGGCAGCCGGGTCACCGCCAGCCTGCGCGGTTTCGGACAGAACGCAACCGGCAACGCAGTGGTGCTGGTGGACGGCAGACGGCTCAACAACACCCTGGACATCGCGGCACCCACCCTGACCACCCTGGCCCTCGAGAATATCGACCGCATCGAGATTCTTCACGGTAGCGGCGGGGTGCTGTACGGGGAAAGCGCGGTCGGCGGCGTGATCAACATCGTGACCCGACCGGTCGAGGGCAACCGCGCGGAACTCAGGGCGGAATCCGGCAGCTTCGACCACGAGGCCTACACCGGAACCGGCAGCGTCATGCTGGCCGAATCATTGTCCCTGGGGTTCACGGCGCACGAACTGCGCAGCGACAACTTTCGTCTCAACAACGCGCGCAGTTCTACCTACTACGCCGGCCGCCTGCAGGGTGGCGACCACGAACGGGGATTTTTCATCGAGGCCGGCACCCACGACGAGGACCTGCGCACGCCCGGCGCGATCTTCGCCGCGCAGCGCGCCACGGACCGGCGCCAGCCCAACAACTTCAACGACTTCCAGGACACCGACACCGATTACCTGCGTGCCGGCCTGCGCGCGCGGCCGCACCAGGACTGGCACCTCGAACTCGATTACACCTGGCGCGACGATGACGTCCAGGGCAACCTCACGGTCGGCGGCTTCGGCGGGCCGTTCACCCAGGCACGCCGCCAGTGGAGCCTCAACCCGCGCGTCGTGGGCAGCTTCGCCGCTGATCACGGCACCGCCGTGGTCACCCTGGGCATCGACCATGACGTGGCCGACTACAGCATCACCTCGGTACTCGGAACCCAGGTGGCCGACCAGCGCTCCACCGGCTATTACGGCCAGATCGTCTGGCCTCTTGCGCCCGGCCTGGAGATCTCCGCGGGGGTGCGCGATTACCGGGTCGATACGGACGTACAGGACAACTTCACCTTCGTGAACGGTATCGACATCGACGAGGACGTCCTGGCAAAAGAATTCGGACTGCATTACCAGCCCCACGACGCCTGGCGTTTTTACCTGCGCAGGGCCGACAATTTCCGGGTTGGCAAGGTCGACGAGCACACCGGCCAGGCATTCGGCATCACCACGCCGCTGGAGGTCCAGCACGGAACCTCCTGGGAAACAGGTGCCGCGTGGCGCGGCGAGCGCACCGACGCGGGTTTGCACCTGTATCACCTGCGCCTGCAAGACGAGATCGCCTTCGACCCCACCGTGTTTGCCAACCGCAACCTCGACCCGACCCGCCGTATCGGCGCCAGCCTGGAGGCCGGCCACCGGGTCTGGCCAGGACTGGAACTGCGCCTGCAGCACGCCGTGGTCGATGCGCGCTTTCGGGGCGGTGCCAACGAGGGCGAGCGCATCCCCTTCGTTGCCCGCAGCAACACCGTCATCGGGGTGACCTGGGAACCGCGCGCGGACCTCACCGCGCACCTGGCCTACCGCCGCATGGGCGACCGCAACCCCACGGGTGACGACGCCGGTACCTTCGACGAGGTCAACGGCTTCGAGGTTGTGGACGCCACCACGACCTGGCGGCGCGGCCCCGTGGAGGTCGCATTCCAGGTCAACAACCTGTTCGACGAGGACTACGACGCTTTTGGAACGGTCGCCTTCAATCCGTTCCCCAACCAGGAGACAGCGTTCATGC
>JBFGWM010000176.1:0-5975 GCA_041588495.1 Pseudomonadales bacterium
CTCAGCATGCTGCCGAACATGGCGCCGGTGGGCATGGCGTTCGGCATCTGGGGCCTGTCGGTGGGGCAGGTCGGCCTGACCCTGTCGGTGGTGGCGTGCATGACCCTGGGCATCGTCGTCGATGACACGGTGCATTTCGTCAGCAAGTACGTGCGCGCCAGGCGCGAGCACGGTTACGACCCCGAGGCGGCGGTGCACTACGCGTTCCGTACCGTGGGGGTCGCGCTGCTGATCACCTCCGGGGTGCTGGCGGCCGGGTTCGCGGTCACCGTCACCAGCCCGTTCTGGCCGAACGCCAGCATGGGCGCCCTGACCGCACTGGTCATCGTGCTGGCGCTGGTGGTGGACTTCCTGTGTTTCGTCCCGGTCCTGCTGCTGGTCGAAACGCGCGGCGGGCGGGGGTCGGGCGACTTGCCCGCGGGACGCGATTTGCGTAGAACTGAAATGAAGAACGTCGGCTAAGTTGAGGTTCGCGGGAGCCCCCGAGGCTTGCCTATAATGAGGGGCCCGGGTCCGGGGCTCCGCCGACAGCGTGGTGTGAATGTCAATCTTCTTCCGAGCAGAACGCAAGGTCCAGAATGACCGCAAGGTCATGCGCGAGACCGATCGCGAGTTGTCCCGGCGCAGCATCCAGGGCGCCGGCATCTACCTGCTCCTTTACGTGGTGGTGCTGGGGCTCGGCGATTTCTACGTACGCCAGCCGGTCATCACCTACGTCATCGGCGTGCTGCTGCTGATGCTGGCGGTGCACCGCATCTATTTCATCTACCGTTTCGAGAGCATCTACGCCGCGAGTTCCAGCAAGTGGCGGAGCCGGTTCTTCTTCCAGACCTGGGCCAACAGCGCCGTGTGGAGCCTGTTCCTGGTCTGCAACCTGCTCGAGTACCGGGACATGTCCTCGTCGTTCTCGGCGTGGATCTTCACCGCCGCGCTGGCCGCGGGCACCACGGTCCTGTACGCGCCGTACCTGACCGCGGTGAAGGTGTACCTGTCGCTGATGTTCCTGCCCAGTTGCATCCTGGCCCTGTTCCTGGGCAACCAGGAGGTTATCGCCCATGGCGGGCTCTATCTCGTCTTCTATGCCTTCCTGACATTGCAGGCCAAGGATCTCAGCAAGACCTTCTGGGACCGCATGGACACCCACTTCGACCTGCAGCGCAAGGCCATCGAGCTGGAAACCGCGATGCACGAGGCGGCCCGCGCGAGTCGCGTGAAGAACGAGTTCCTGGCCAACATGAACCTCGAGATCCGCACCCCGATGAACAGCATCCTGGGCATGCTCTCGCTGCTCCAGGATACCGACCTGGACGGCGAACAGAACGAGTACGTCAAGGTGGCGACCCATTCCGGGGAGACCCTGCTGGCCCTGATCAACGACATCCTCGACTTTTCCAAGATCGCCTCGGGCAAGATCGTCATCGACTCCCTGGTGTTCAACCTGCGGCGCACCATCGAGGACTGCATGGAGGTGCTCGGCCCCATCGCCCACGAGAAGCAGCTGGAACTGTCCTGCATTTTCGACCCCGGCATCCCCCTCCGCGTGCGCGGCGACCCCAGCCGGGTGACCCAGGTCCTCACCAACCTGGTGAACAACGCCATCAAGTTCACCGAGGACGGCGAGATCGTGGTGCGCGTGCACATGGAGATGTACGACCGCGCCGAGGGACTGCTGCATGTCGAGGTCGTCGACCAGGGCTGCGGGATCAGCGAGGAGGACCAGTCGCTCCTGTTCAAGCCGTTCAGCCCCCTGGACGTGGACAACGTCCGTGAATCCGGTGGCGCCGGGCTCGGGCTGGCCATCTGCAAGGGACTGGTCAAGGCGATGGAGGGCGGCATCGGGTGCCGCAGCGAGATGGGCGAGGGCACCACGTTCTGGTTCACCTCGCGGATGATCGTCTCCAGCCAGCAGGCGGAGCGCTTCGTCTCCCACAAGGAACTGCGCGGCAAGCGGATGCTGGTGGTCAACATGCCGCCCGCCGGTGAGCACGCGCTGTGCGAGGAACTCGGCAACTGGGGCATCGAGGCGGAGGTCATCCAGGGCTACGACGACGCGCTCCAGGAGTTGCGCCGCACCGCCCGCGAGGGTGGCCGGTATGACCTGGTCATCACCAACATGAGCGTGCGCGACCGCGCCGCCGAGTGCTACAACTTTTCCCTCACCGTCGCCGAGGACGGCAAGCTCGGAAAGCCGCGCCAGGTGATGCTGAGCACCCTGATGCAGCGCGGCAGCCATGACGCCCACGGCCACCTGCGCAAGGTCAAGGGCCTGGCATTCATCACCAAGCCGGTGCAGCGCCTGATTCTCCACCAGGTGCTGTGCGACCTGCTGGGTCTGGACGTCCAGTCCGAGGACGCGGGCGAGAGCTGGCCCGACACCCAGCCGCCGATGGAGAGCCGGCGCATCCTCCTGGTCGAGGACAACCGGGTCAACCAGATGGTGGCCCAGGGCATGCTCAACAAGCTGGGCTACGGGGTCAAGGTCGCCGGCCACGGGCGCGAGGCCCTCGGCCTGCTGGAGGAGCGCGACTTCGACCTGGTGCTCATGGATTGCCAGATGCCGGTCATGGACGGATACGAGGCCACTCGCGAGATCCGCAAGCGGGAGCGGGATTCCGCGCGCCACATCCCGATCATTGCCATGACCGCCCACGCCATGGAGGGTGACGAGGCGAAGTGCCTGACCTGCGGAATGGATGACTACCTGCCGAAGCCGGTCAAGGTGGAGGAGCTCGACTGCAAGTTGCGCCGCTGGATCGGCCACGCCAACTAATTGCGCCCGCCCGCACGTCAAATTTCCGGAATCTTATCTATACTGCGGGAACCTTTTGGTTTTCGGACAAGTACGCCCGATGAACATCCGGACGCGTCTCAATATTCAGGTTGTGGTGGTGGTCAGTGTCCTCCTCGGCGCTTTCGGTTTGTACGGTTACAACAAGGAAAAATCCCGTCTCCAGGGCCAGATGCTGCAGCAGGTCAACGATGCCGTTGCGCGCCTCGCGGTATCCCTGCCGGGCCCGCTGTGGAACTTCGAGCTGCAGTTCGCGGTGGATTCCCTGGAGTCGGAAATGGGTTCCAAGTGGCTGCGTGCCATCGTGGTGCGGGACAAGGGAGGCAAGGCCCTGGTCGCGCGTGGGCGCGACGAGACGGGCGAGATCGCGGAGATCAAGGAATACCCGATCGAGGACGATTTCACCATCACCAAGCGGCTCAGTTTCGAGCAGAACGAGGTCGGCACGGTCGCGGTGTTCGGCGACGACGGTGCCATGCACGATGCGCTTTCCGGGTTGCTGCGTTTCACCCTCATCCAGATCATCGTGCTTGATGTCAGCATTGTCGCGGTGCTGATGTTCCTGATGTCGCGGACCGTGATCTCGCGTCTCGACGAGATCACCCGCGCGGTGTCCGACATGGCCGAGGGGGACGGTGATCTCACCCAGCGTCTCGACACCTCCAAGAACGACGAGATCGCGGAACTCGCCGATGGCGTGAACCGCTTCGTGGAAAAGCTTCACGCCACGATTTCCAGCGTGGTGGAGGTCTCCAATGAACTGCTCGAGTGCGCCGAGTCGTCCCAGGGTATCGCCCGCGAGACCAACGACGGCATTCACCGGCAGCAGAACGAACTCGACCAGGTCGCCACCGCGGTGACCCGCATGGCGGGCTCCAACCAGGGCGTCGAGGCCCATGCGCGGCAGTCCTCGGAGTTCACGGCGGAGGTGAGCGAGCGTGCCAACGAGGGGTCTGCCGTGGTCAGCCGGACCATGGAGATGATCCACCAGTTGTCCGACGAGATGGTGCAGGCGGCCGGCGTCATCGAGGCCCTGCAAAAGGACAGCGAGAGCATCGGCACGGTGATCGTGGTGATCCGCGGCATCGCCGAGCAGACCAACCTGCTGGCGCTCAACGCGGCGATCGAGGCGGCGCGGGCCGGCGAGCAGGGGCGTGGATTCGCCGTGGTGGCGGATGAGGTACGCACCCTGGCCAGCCGCACCCAGCAGTCCACCGAGGAAATCCAGGCCATCATCGAGCGCCTGCAGAATTCGACCGGGGAGGCGGTCGGCGTCATGGCCCGCAGTCGTGAGAACGCCGACTCGGCGGTGAAGGAAGTGGTCACCGCGGGTGACACCATCCGCACCATCACCGAGGCGGTCGAGAAGATCCGCGAGATGGCGGCGGAAATCGCCTCGGCCTCCCGCGAGCAGCGCGAACTTGCCGAGGAAATCGAGTCGAAGGTCCGGTGTATCGGTGAGGTCGCCGAGGCCAGCGTCAGGAACATGGACCGCACCACGCGGTCCAATGAACGTCTGCACGGTTTGTCGGGCCGCCTGCAGTCACTCATGAACCAGTTCAGGATCTAGGGCGGTCAAGCGCCGCGGGGAGTCAAAACCATGAAGAAGCCTTTCAATCTTGTCCGCGATTTTTGCGTCACGACCTGCCTGGCGGCGTCCCTGATGGTGCCGTCCATGTCGGTCAACGCCGAGCAGGTGGTCAAACTCACCTCCCTTGAGTGGCCCCCCTATACCAGCGAGGGACTGCCGGACCAGGGCGCCTCGGTGGCCGTGGCGCGGCAGGCGTTCGCCGCCATGGGTTACAAGCTGGAAGTGGAATTTTTCCCCTGGAAACGCGCGGTGGCGCTGGCCCAGAACGACCCCGGTTTCGTGGGTTACTTCCCCGAATACTACGCGGCGGAAACTGAAAAAACATTCACCTTTTCTGATCCGATGGGCGACAGCCCGCTGGGCTTTGCGGAGCGGGCGGACAAGCAGCATTCCTGGAGCACACTGGACGATCTCAAGCCGCTACGGATCGGCACCGTCTCCGGGTACGTGAATACCGAGGACTTCGACGCCATGGTGGCCAGCGGTGCGCTCAAGGCGGATGCCGCGAACAGTGATGACAAGAACCTGCAGAAACTGAATGCGGGTCGCATCGATCTCGCGGTGATCGACCAGAACGTCATGAACCACCTCCTCAAGTTCCAGTTTCCGGACATGAAGGACAGCATCGTCTTCAATGCCAAGCCGCTGGAAGTGAAGAAACTCTACATCTGCTTCCGCAAGAGCGAGTCGGGCGACGCGGCCGCGAAGGTCTTCAACGATGGCCTCAAGAAGATCGACGTGCAGAAGATCATGTCTGATTACTTTGCCGGCCTGAAGTAAGACCGCGATACCGGGCGGGCTACGTCCCGCCCGGTTCGGCGCACAGGAAAACCCGGTCACCGCGCTGCAGAGCGAAGCGCTCGCGCGCGGAATCACCCGCCACTGCCAGTTCCAGCAACCCGTCGCTGTTGATCAGCGCGACACGGGCTGTGCCTCCCTGCGCGGCGTAGTGGGTGACGAAGGCCCACGACTGCGCCCGGCATTCCACCCGGAATGCGCTGCCGGCGAACATCGCCACCTGCTCCGGTCCCAGGTTGGTGATCGCGTTCCCGAAGCGGTCGAACGTGAGAATCTCGCCGGCCAGGCCGTTCTCCTCCAGGACCGGTGCCGGCTCCGGCGCCGGTTCGTAGTGGATGCTGCGGATGCCCATCTCCGCCGCTTCGATCCCGTTGGCAACACAGGCTGCGGCCGGCGCGAACACCGCCAGGCCGTCAAAGGAACGGTGCGCGCTCCACCAGCGGGTCTCGCGGTGCAGGTGCCACACCGCGTCCGGGGGACGATGCCGCCAGGCACGGGCGAAGACCCCGTTGTCGGGCCCGATGAACCATTGGCCGTCGCGCTCCGCGAGCAGGGCGGGCCGCTCCGAGCCGACGCCCGGATCGATCACCGCCACGTGGATGCTGCCGGACGGGAACTGCGGACAGGCGCGGGCCAGGCACCAGGCCGCGCCTTCCACGTCCTGCGCGTCGATGTCGTGGCTGATGTCGATGATGCGCACCTGTGGCGCGAGGGTCAGCAGGCGTCCCTTCATGGCGCCGACATAGCCGTCGCGGGTGCCGAAGTCGGTGGTCAGCGTGACCAGGGCGCGATCGCTCA
>JBFGWM010000177.1:0-5974 GCA_041588495.1 Pseudomonadales bacterium
CGGCCAGATCCCTGGCCGTCCGGCCCGCGAAGCCCGGCGCACCGCTGCCCTGCAGGGACAGGTCGGCGCCGGCCTCGATCAGCACCCGCGCGACCCCGGAATGATGGTTGAGAATCGCCAGCATCAGTGCGCTCAGGCGGTATTTCGCGGTGACGTCGAGGTCCGCCCCCCACTCCACGAGTAGACGAACCGCATCGAGATGACCGCGCACCGCGGCCAGCATCAGCGCGGTCTGCCCGTAGCGGTCGCGGGCGTCGACATCGATGTTCACGGCACGCAGGCGAACCAGGGCCGCCGCGTCGCCGGTGCGTGCCGCCTGCTCCCATTCGCGATCCATAGCGCTCACCCCGTGCCGCTTCAGTCGACGATGCGCACCACCTGCAAGTCCCGCCCCGGCCCGCCGCTCGCCTCGTAGCGCCAGTCCGGACCGAAGTGCGATGCGAGCAGGAAGCGCGTGTATGGCGCCGCGGTCTCCGCTGGCAGCCCGGCACCGCGATAGCCCGGCACGTAGATAAAATTGCCGCGTACCGAGTGCCCGTTTTCGCGCAATTGCCAGCCGTCGATCGTCGCGGGACATCCGCTTGCCGATTGGCACTCGCGGTGGATTCGCCCGGCCAGTTCGCGAACTTCACCTTCCTTGAAGCCAAGGAGAAACAGGAGCGGATCGAGAAAAATCGCACCGAGGAACAGGAGCAATACGATGCCAACCGTGTAGTTCGCGTACCGATTGAACTTCTGGCGAAAGGTTTGCGGGGCCCCGCCCTCGCTCATGAACCGCCCCCGACCAGCTTGAGCACCGCCGCCACCGCACCCAGGATGATGATGAAAAGAATCAGCCTGCCGATGCCGCTGTCCCCGGGTTCAGAGTGGTGTTCGAGCCGGCGCCGCGCCGGGTCGCGGGCGGACACCGTGTCCACCACTTCCTTGGCCTCGGCGAGATCGAGCCCCCAGTTCTCCCGCAACAGGCGGATCGCCTCGATCTTGCGGCCGTCCGCGATCGCCTCCTGCACGTCCGGCGGCAGTTCCGGCCCGGGGCCCGGGTCGAGGTCGCTCACGACCCAGCTCCCGCCACCAGGTGGATGATGTTGGCCGGACTCGAGATCCAGAAGCCATTGAAGCCTTCGGGGAGCGCCTCGATCCCGTCGCGACGCACACAGCCCGCCCTGCGCAGTTCAACGGCGGCGGCCTCGACGTCGTCGGCCATGATTTCCAGCCACAATTCCGCCTGGCTCATGCCCTCGGCCGGGTCGATCCACAGGCGCTTGTCGCCGAAAGCGAACACCACGCTGGAACCGCGGTCCCCGACGGAGACTTCATCGAGGTGGAGAATGTCGCGGTAAAAAGCCACCGTGGCCTCGAACTCGTGGACCGGCACCTTCATGGCGAGATTGTGTCCGGGTGAGAAGTGCACGCCCATATGCGGAATACTCCCAACCTGAAACCGGATGCGGCGCTGGAAACACGCCGGGGACCCTTCCAGTATAGATCCGCCACCGGTCTGCCCGCCGGGCGCGCAGGCGGTTCGGCCGCGCTCAGCGGTAGGTCCGCCCCGCGTGTTCCAGCCAGCCTCCGGGGTGTACGCCGCGCGGATCGTGGTGGGTCCAGTGCAACACGCCACCTTTCTCGTTCCACTCGTACTCGCCGGCGAACCCGACGCGATCACCCGCACGCAGGTTGGCAATGCGGGGAGCCAGGTCGATATTGTGGGCCACCAGCAGCGAGTGGCCCGATTCCAGGCGCAGGATGAAACGCTGGTGGCGACTGCCCTTCAGGTCATCGGGCAGAACCTTGGCCACGGTCCCGTGGCCGCGTACCTGGACATCGCTCTCGCGGTTGGCAAACGCGGTTTCCGGTCGGTATCCCTCCCCGGAATCGACACGATCCGCACCGCCGACGAGCGCATCGGGAAACAGGCCGTGTTCCTGGAGAAAGGTGACGCCCAGTGCGACCAGAACAGCGGCAGCGGGGATCAACTTGCGCGCCATGCCGCGTTTCACCGTGCGGCCCGCCCCGGGACATGCGGGAACGGCGAAGCGCCGGGTTGGCACATCATTCTGACCGGCCGCTCTCTGCGGAATCCGGATCCTCGCCGAAACGACGCTGGATTTCCTCGATCTCGTCCAGGCTTTGTTCCAATGCGGTGACGCAGTCCCGGTCCAGTTTCTCGCCGGCAATGCCGTGCAGGAAGGCGACGGCCTCCTGGTTGCTCCAGGCCCGCTTGTAGGGGCGCACGCTGGTGAGGGCATCGAAAACATCGGCGACCGCGACGATACGCGCCTCCATCGGAATCTCGTCTCCCTTCAGGCCCAGGGGATAACCGGCGCCGTCCAGGGTCTCGTGATGGAACTCGGTGATGTTGCGCAGGATGTCCATGTTCTCGTAGGCATCCAGGCCGAAATTGTCGACGATGCAGGACACGATCTCGCGTCCCTTGGTGGTGTGCGTTTCCATGATCCGGAACTCGGCGTCCGAGAGCCGGGCCGGCTTGAGCAGGATCCGGTCGGGAATGCCGATCTTGCCGACATCGTGCAGGGGCGCGAACAGGAAAACGTTCTCGATGTACTCGTCATCGAACTCGCGGATACCGGTCCGTGCCAGCTGGCGGGCGATGACCCGGGCAAAACGCGACATGCGTTCCAGGTGGTTGCCGGTCTCCGGATCGCGGTAATGCACCATCTCGTTGGCGGAGCGCAGCGCGCCGAGCAGCGTGTGCACGGCCTTCACCTCGTGCATCACCACCTGGGCAACCAGTTGCGCATACACATCGACGACCTGCAGGACCGCTTCCGTGAAGCAGTTGATGGCCTTGGAATTGAAGAAAATGAACCCCTGGAAACGGCCGGCATGCCGCAGCGGAAAGGTGTAACTGGAGCGATAACCGCCGGCGCGTATTTTCTCGGTGTGTTCAGCATGGCCCTCGGAAAAAATCTCCATGTCGTGCACCACGCGAGCCTTGCCCGATAACAGCACCTCGCGCAGCGCGGGTGCCTCGTCGAGAGTGCTCTCGTAATACCGCAGCGGGACGTCCCCTCCACTGCTGTGCACGAAGGTTTTCAGGATTCCTGATTTCTCATCGAACAGGGCCACGGAAATCCGCGCGATATCCGGGACCTGGCGACGCAGGGTGGCGTGGATGTCCTCGAGCTTTGCGTTCAGCCGCTCACGACTGAATAGTTTCCCCATGGCGGGGGTTCGCAACTCGATGTTCTCGGGATTCCCGGACATGGGCCTGTCTCCGGAACCGGGTTTCACGCCTGGCCGCCGGGCACGTCAGGCACGGGTCACGTAACGCAGGATCTCCACCACCTGGGCCGTGGTGGTCGCCCAGGCCATCGCCGCGGCATCAACCTCCTTCAGGGGATGGATGATGTCTTCCGCGTGCAGGGTCACGTAGGGCTTCCCCAGCGCCGCGCAGTAGCCGGCGTCGAATGCCGCGTTCCACTGCTTGTACTTGTCGCCGAAACGGATCACCACCAGGTCGGCCTCGTCGACCAGCGTCCGCGTGCGGATCGCGTTGACCTTCGACGACTTGTGGTCGCGCCAGAACGAACTGGATTCCGGACCCAGGTGATCGCCTGCCGCATCGCTGGCCTCGTGATCCGTGACCGCGGAAGTAAAGCGCACGTCAAGACGCGCATCCCGGGCGCCGCGTTCGATCTCGTCCCGCCAGTCGGTGTGGATTTCCCCGGAAAGGTAAACCGTGAAACTCATGTTGAAAATCTCCCTTGCAAGCTGTCATTTCCGGCCGCCCCGCCTGGATCCTGGGCCAGGGGCGGCGCGGGGAATCTCATTCGATGCCCAGTCGCCCGAGGAGTTCCCCCGCGGCCGGACTCTCGGCAATCAGTCTTTCCTTCTCCGCCCGCGACAGTCGCTTGACCCGGTGCTCGACCTGCAATGCGATCTCGCGGGCCCCCACGCGGGCCTGGTACTCCAGTCGGAACGGCCCCTTGGCCCGCAGGTACTTGGCACCCCTGGCGCCCGGCGCCTCGTGCTCGCGGATGCGTCGCGCGACGTCCGTCGCGATCCCGGTGTAGAGGGTATCGTGACGCGTTCGCAACAGGTAGACGTGCCAGTCATCCACGGACATCCGCGTCGTCCTCCGCTTCGCGAGCCGCCGCGCCCGCCTGCCCGATTGTATCGCAACCCGGCGCTGGCACCGGATTTCAGTCGCAGGACGAAGGCGCGGCGCGACGCCCGCTGTCCGCCACGTCCGCTTCAAGAACCGCCCGGGCACGCTCGAAGCACCCCGAGTCCAGCGCCTCGCGCAGCTTTTCCGCGGCCAGTTGGTGGTTCCCGGATGCGCGGGCCACGTAACCGGTGACCAGGGAACGTCCCGGGGACGGGTTCGCGCCAGGCCCCCAGAGCCGGTCAGTCTCTGCCTCGCGACCGAGAAGTATCGCCAGCACCTCCTCCGGGTCATGAAGGCGCCCGAACCAGGCCCAGCCCTCGGAGTGCAGGCATTCGCTCACGTCGTCCATGGCCGGTTCCAGGTAACGACCCTCCGGATCGATGTACCAGGTGTCGCGGCGCTCGAGTTCCGGCTGCACGAAACCACGGTGCAGGCGGCCGCGAAAATGGCACTCGTACTCGGCCGGCAGCAGGTCGCCGTCCTTTTGCCGGGGCGGACACAGGCCGACCGCGCCAGGCACCGCGTGCAGGTAACGACCGAGGTTGAGGGAAAAGGAGTAGGTCGTGCAGGAAATGGATTCGGCGAGATGGGAATTGAAGGACTGGAAATTGACCACGTCGATGCCGAGGTCGTCGTAGCGCCAGGCTGTCCGCGCGGTGAATCGACTGAAGCCCGCTTCCCGCAGCTGTGGCCGGATGCGGCGCCGGAGTTCCCGGTTGACGTCCCGGCTATCCATCCATGGATGTCTCTGCGTGCCCGGGAGAATTCGGCACGCAAATCTTCAAGTGGATGTTTTTAATGGCTTTTCTGTCCCGTTCAGCAATATTTTCCCAAATAGCGTATAGTGGGCGGTCAAATCTCAACAGGGAGCCCTTCATGGCCAGCAAGTCCAAAAAAGCACCCCCCGCGGTTGAAACCAGTCTCTCGATCAAGAACCAGACCGAGGCCTTCCTCAAGGCTGGCGGCGTCATTGAGAAGATCCCCTCCGGTGTCAGCGGCCAGCAGAGCATGGCCGGTCCCCGTCACATCCGGCTGAGTTCCAAGCCAAAAAGCTGATCGGCAACAGGCGACGGATGCCCTGGTCTCCGTCGCCTGTTTCCAGGATTCAGAGCCAGGCCCCGGCGCCCCCCAGCAACATCCCCACCAGCCCCAGCAGGGCCACCACGAACGCACCCGAACGCGCGGTTCTCAGGTCGGCGTAGTAGAACGCCATGTGCGCGACCCGGCCCGCAAAGTAAATCCATGCAGAAACCGCGAGCCAGGATGGCGCCGCGCCGGAGAGCATTCCGAACAGGGCCAGCAGGATGAACGCGGCAATGGTTTCGTTGGTGTTGGCGTGGGCGCGGGTCACGCGGAATAACAGGTTGTCATGATCCGTCGCGACGGGACTCCCCGGAAGATGCCGCGCGCGCATGCTGACCAGGTCCAACACCAGCACCTGTACCAGGAACAGCGTGGCCACGGCGCCGAGGGCCAGCACCGTCGAAGTGTATGGAATCAGCCAGTCCTGCATCGTGTATGGGACCAAAGCTTCCTGCATCGTTGCGCTCCGTTCATCCCGTGCCCATGCGAGTCCGTTCAGCTCCCGGGCGCTTCAAGTGCAGCCCGCCACCCGGGTGGCGCGCACCGCATGAGCGCTCAATAACTCGAGTTGGGGGTCGAGTCGGGATTCATTTCACCGAACACCTCGTCCGGATCCTCCCCCGCGGCCAGCAGGGCCTCGCGCACCACGCGGATGTCATCGAGCACCTTGTCGACACGGTCCCCGTAATCGTACTTGTTGACCTCGATCGCACGGGGCATGTAACAGAACGCCACTTTCAGCGCATGCAGCATCTGCTCCCC
>JBFGWM010000178.1:0-5945 GCA_041588495.1 Pseudomonadales bacterium
ACCGCCACCGGCATGCTGGCCTGCAACAGCACCACCCCGCGTTCCGCCCCCTGCAGGCCGAACACCGTCGCGGCGATCATTCCGGCGCCGAGGCCAAAGCCGTTGCGCACGAGGGCGAACAACAGCCCGGTCCGCCACGCGACGATGCGCAGCTGTGACAGGGAATAACCGAGGGCAAGGAGCATCAGCGGGATGGTCATCCCCGCCAGCAGGTCCACGGTATTGAACAGCCAGCGCGGCGGCTGCCAGGGAAACACCAGCAGGAGGCCGGCCAGTATGATCGACACGAACAGGGGCGAACGGAACAGCGCCGCCCAGTTGGAGCCGCCACTGAACATGGCCACGCCGACGGTGAAGTGCAGCACCGAGATCACCATGAACCAGGCCACGCCGAGGGCCAGGCCCGCATCACCCAGGGCAAACAGGCACACCGGCAGGCCCATGTTGCCGGAATTGGGAAACAGCATGCAGGGGAGGTAGGCGCGCCAGTCGACGCCCATGGCGCGGATCAGCGGCAGGCTCACCGCGCCCACCAGGGCCAGGACCAGCAGGCAGGCGCCACCGAGGCGCAACAGGGTCGCCAGGTCCATGCGCACGGCCAGGAAACTGGAGATCACCAGGCAGGGTGCCCCCACGTACCACACCAGCCGGGTGATCAGCTCGGTATCGAAAGCCAGTCCGCGCCGTCCCCAGCCGTAACCGATACCGGTGCTCAGCAGGATGGGCAGGATCACTGCCGCGAGATTTTCAAACATGTCGGCCACTCCCGCCGCGGTATAATTCCCGGCCCCTGCCGGAGCACCCATCATGAGCCTGCAACCGGACGCGCCCCAATGGGGTCTCGCCACCGCCGAACTGGACTGGAGCGATCCCGCCGGCCCGCGCTCGACGCGGTTCGGGGACGTGTATTTTTCCAGAGATGGCGGCCCGGCGGAAACCCGTCACACGTTCATCGACGGCAACCGTCTCGAGGAACGCTGGAGCACCCTGCCCGCAGACCGCCCCGGCAGCTTCGTCATCGCCGAGACCGGCTTCGGAACCGGGCTGAACTTCCTGTGCGCCAGCCAACTGTGGGAACGCCTGGCGCCACCCGGCTGGCACCTCCACTATGTTTCCGCCGAAGCGGCCCCGCTGCGTGACGCCGACCTGCGACGCGCCCACCAGGGATGGCCGGAATTCGCCGCCCTGTCGGCCCGCCTGTGCGCCCTGTATCCGCCGCCGGTACCCGGTTTTCACCGCCTCGCGATCGCCCCGGGCCGGGTCACCCTGACCCTGTTGCACGGTGATGCAGCAGAACAGTTCGCCGCGCTCGAGACCCGGGTCGACGCCTGGTTCCTCGACGGGTTCGCGCCGGCATGCAATCCAGGCGCCTGGGACGCCAGTCTGTTCTCCCAGGTCGCACGCCTGTCCGGACCCGGCACCACCTGCGCCAGTTTCACGGTCGCGCGCGGCGTGCGCGAACAGTTGACCGAGGGTGGCTTCACGGTTTCCCGCGAACCGGGTTTCGGACGCAAGCGCCAGATGCTGCACGCGCTGCGGCACGGACCGGAGCCGCAGCGGCCGCACCGGCCTCGCCGCGCACTGGTCATCGGCGCCGGGCTGGCCGGGTGCATGACTGCCTACGCCCTGGCCAGTCGTGGCCTCGGGGTGCGGGTCCTCGAAGCAGGGCCAGGGCCCGCCAGCGGCGCATCCGGCAACCCGTTCGCAGTGCTGTACGCGAAGCTGTCGCCCTTCCCCACGCCCCACGCACGCTTCCAGGTGGCCGCGTACCTGCACGCCCTGCGTCACCTGGAGGACCTGCACCGCGCGCGCGACGAGATACAGGTGATGCGGGATGCCGCCTGTGGGGTGCTGCAACTCGGGGATGCGGCCCAGACCGCCAAGTGGGAGCGCCTGGGCGGCGCCGGCGGGCTGCCTCCCACGGTGGCGCGGATGACAGACCCCGGCGAGGCGGACGCCCTCGCGGGAATCGCGCTCGGCCGCCCGGGCCTGTGGTTTCCGCAGGGCGGCCGCTTCGCCCCCGCGGACATCTGTCGTCTCGCCCTCGACGCGGATGGCATCGAACTGCACTGCGGAACGCGGGTGGACCGGCTGGATGCGGCTGGCGGCGGCTGGACCGCCCTGGATGCCGACGGCCGGCCGATCGACAGCGCTGACATCTGCGTGATCGCCAGCGCCTGGGAGGCGCTACGCCTCGGCCCGGCCTCCCACCTGCCCCTGCGCACGGTCGGCGGACAGGTCAGCATGCTGCCTGCCGACGGACGCAGTGCCGCCCTGCGCGCGGTGATCTGTGCCGAGGGGTTCCTGCTGCCCGCCGCCAACGGGGTCCACGGCACCGGGTCCACCTATCGGCAGAAGTCGACCGACTGTCGCGTTCTGGCCGAGGATCAGCGGCGCAATATCGAGCGCATGTTGCACCTGTCCGCGGACCTCGACCCGATGCTGGAGCGCGCCATGGGCGATATCGACTCGATCGCGGGTCGTGCGGGAGTCCGCGCGGTGATGCGCGATTACCTGCCGGCAGCGGGATTACTCGAAGACGGGGTTCCGGGGGGACTGTATGCGTCCATCGGTCACGGGTCGCGGGGCCTGGCCTGGACCGCACTGTGCGCGGACATCATCGCCTCCACGGCGTGCGGCGAGCCCCTGCCCCTGGAACAGGACCTGGTTGAAGCCGTCAGTCCGCGGCGCTTCGCCCCGCGTTGAACCCCGGCACGTCGGCCGCGGAAGCGAATTGTTTCAACTGGCGATCGTGCCTGCGACCCTGCATGGTGAACCAGCGTGCGTATTCCTGGTAGATCTCGTGTGCCCTGCCGCTCCTGCGCAGCGCCCTGAGTCCGACGTCAAAATCATCCCGATGGCGTAGCTTGCGGAATGCGACCCGGCGCGGGCTGGGCTCGAACAGGGCATGCACCTCGATCCCCGGATCGGTGTCCAGGCGCCCGCGAACATCCTCCCGGTACCAGCGAAAAACGGCGAGTTCCGAGACCACCACGTCGACGTCGCCACGGTACAACTGCACCACCTGGGTACGCTGGTGGGCCACCTCGTTGTAATCGGCAATCCGGTCCGTCAACAACTCGAATTCGTCCCCGAGCAGGCGGTGCGCATTCTGGAACCCGACCACCCGGTGGTTCTCGAGATCCGCCAGGGTACGCAGGCGGATCCCGGAAGCGCGCAGGGTGATGGCGACGTTGCGGTAATAGAGGACCGGCTGTGAATAGAAGAGTTCCGGGTGACCGAGCGGCACGTGGATAGCGAGGTCGACATGTCCCGCGAGCAACTGCTCCACCGCCCGCTGGTTGGTGGTCGGACGGTTGCCTGCGAGGCCGTGACCGGAAACCTGAAGCGCGGCACGAATCAGGTCCACGAGCAGGCCCGACTCGCGATCCGGAATCACGTACGGGGGCACCGACAGCCCGCCGCTCATGACCAGGCTGTCCGCCCGCAGGGCCGGCGCCTGGAACACGGCAGCCAACACCCACAGAAGGGCTGCAACCCGATGTTTCATCCCCCGGACCGGGGAACGGGGACGGTGCTGGGCACGAATCATTGCGACTCCCGGGGACCACCGCAGCGCCGCGCCGGGCGGCGATCGAGGTTTCCCAAGCTAAATTAACCTAGCGGTAGACTAACATTTCATCAACGAGATGTCATTTCCGCGATTCCGCCCCTACTGCCAGCGATCCATGCGTTCCGTGTCATCCGCCATCGCCGAGGAAAATGCCCGGCCGCGGGCACGCAGCAGTTCACGCCGCCCTTCCGGTGTACGGGTGTAAACCAGGCGTGCCGGGCCGACCCGCTGCTCCCAGGCCCGGAACAGCGCATCAGCGCGATCCCGGTGTGCCCCGAGTAAGGTGGGAACCGCGTGGTAGTCGATGCGTCGCCAGCGCCCGAGAACGCCCTCCCGGGTCAGCAGGTAGCGCGGATTGCCAATGACGCCAAGGATTTCGGCGATACAGTCGGCGAACAGTGCCTGCTCGTAGAACGTCGCACCGTGCAATGCCACGAACTGGCTGCCGTCGTCGGCCACCTCGACCTCGACGGCCAGCCGCAACGGTGGTGACTGCACCAGCTTCGCGGCACACAAGCCATCGCGCAGGGCCTCGCCGATGGCGCGTACCGAGCCGTCCACCGGCAGGTGGAACAACCACAGGCGGAATGCCCGCCACAGCCTGGGAAGCGCGGCGAGGAAACCGCCGCCGAACACCAGGGTCAGCAGCCAGGCCCAGACTTTCCAGCTTCCCTCGCCACTGACCTGCACGTTGCCAAGCGCTTCGGCGAGATGCCCGGACACGGCAAAGAACACCAGCACCGCCTCCATCAGCAGGTAACGCAGGGTGCGGCGCAGGTGAAAACGCTCCAGCCGCGGGGGTCGTGGCGCACGCACGCCCGGCACCACCACCGCGCTGGTCGCCGCCTCGATGCCGCGCTCCCACTGGTCGCGCACCGCTTCCCGGGCAGCCACCCGCTGCGCCATGAGCCGGTTGTTGGCGTCGGTGTCCAGCGCATCGCGCCGCACGCCCGCGTCCCCGAACCAGGCCAGGCCCAGGCGCCGCAGGCCGCTCTCGATGACCGGCCGGAGGACGTCGGGACCGACGAAAGTCCTGAACCTGCGTGCGAGTTCATCGAGATCGGCCAGGCCCGAGGGCTGGTCCGGGCACACTGCGGCGAGGTGCCAGATGGTGGCGACCTTGCCGGCGTTGTCCGGGTCCACGCGGATCGCCCGCCCGCGCATCTGGTTGGTCAGCATGAAGGATCCCACGAAACTCGCCAGCACCAGCACGTTGACCGCCGGCGCGTCCCAGCCCTCGCCGAGCAACGCGCGGGTTCCCACCAGGGTTCTCACCCGGCCCTCGGCGACCAGGCCGGTCAATGCGGCGACCACCCGCGCGCCGGGAACCTGCAAGCGCAGAAACCCCGGCAGTGCGGCAAACGCCGCCGCGGGAACCGCATCCTCGCCCAGCAGCTCGGTGAAGCGTGGAAGCTGGCTTTCGTGCACCAGGACCACGCGCCCGGTCAGCATCGCACATCGTTGCCGGTTCTCCGCGGGCAGGTCCGCAACGAGTGCGCGGAACACCGGCCACGCCCCGAGTCGCGCGGTGGCCGTTGGCAAACCGACATCGGTGTCGTCATCGCGGATGTAGTCGGTCAGCACCACCATGCGCAGTTGCCGGCCGCGGGCCGCGAGTTCGATCCCGTGAATCTGCCGGACCGCCTCGATCTTCGCCGGGTTGAGGGACAGCAGGTCGCGCAACGGGCCGGGTTCCGCGATGCGCAGTTCGCGCCGCCACAGGAGGTTTCGGGCGCGCAGGTTTTTCGCCAGCCGGTCGCGGTAGCGGGCGGACTCCGCGTCATGGGGCCAGGCGGAATCGGACAGGAAGCCGCGCAACAGCACCTGCCACCAGCGACGCGACAGTGGCGGGAGGTCCTCCTCGCGGATGTCCAGCGCATGCAAGAGGCCCCCGGGCAACACGCGCCCGGCCGCCCCGAGCACGATCAGCAGGGCGACGGCGAGTTCCGGCTGCGCCAACACCTCTCCGGCATCCGGCTCTTCATTGCACAACCACGGGTGCGCGGCGATCCGGTCGAGGAATCCGGCATCCGCAAGCAGTTCCGCGCACAGGCGGTCGACCTCCCGGTCATGACCCGCGATACGCTCACGGTCCTCGGCGCGTACCTCGCATAGCCATACGAAATCCTGGTGCGGGCACAGGGTTCCGGCGCGCACCAGTTCCGGCACCGAGATTTCCTCGTCCACCGGCCCGCACAGGGATTCGTAACGGCGCCACTCCTGTCCGGCAACGTCATAGGGCGGCGTGGCCGTGAGCGCAACGAGGGTGGCGTCGCCGAGGGACGCCACCAGCTGGTCGAGCACCTTCCACCATTCCGCGCGCAGGTGATGGGCCTCGTCGAGCACCACCGTCCTGACCCCTGCCGTACGC
>JBFGWM010000179.1:0-5918 GCA_041588495.1 Pseudomonadales bacterium
GCCATCGCGGCGATCGGCGCGTTGTCGGTACGGGCAATGACCGCAAAACCGTCGGGCACCCGGGTCACGCGGTCGCCGTGGCTCATCCACACGTCGAGTTGCGGATCGCCGTTGTCGCTGACATGGTCCTCGATGTCACGCAGCAGATCGCATTCGCCACACAGGTCGACCCGGGCGAAGCCGAACTCGCGCTCGCTGGAAGGGGTCACCTCGCCACCCAGCTGGGCGGCCATCGTCTGCATGCCGTAGCAGATTCCCAGCACCGGGACGCCGAGATCGAACACGGCATCCTGCGCGCGCGGGGTCTGATCCAGGGTGACCGTCTCCGGCCCCCCGGAAAGCACCACCCCGGTGGCGGCGAAGCCGCGCAGCGCGTCCTCCGCCATGTCCCAGGGGTGGATCTCGCAATAGACGCCGATCTCGCGGACCCGGCGCGCGATGAGCTGGGTGTACTGCGACCCGAAATCGAGGATCAGGATCTTCTCGGAATGGATATCACCCGACACTGGCACTGACCCTCGAAGTTGGCTGGCGTGAATTGGCGACTGCGACGCGGTAGGCCCGCCGTCAGCCGACCCGGTAGTTGGGCGCTTCCTTGGTGATGGTCACGTCGTGCACGTGGCTCTCGTGCATGCCCGCCGAGGTCACGCGGATGAACCGGGGCCGCTCGCGCATGGTCTGCACGGTGGCCGACCCGGTGTATCCCATCGCGGCGCGCAGGCCGCCCATCAGCTGGTGCACGATGGCCGACAGGGAACCCTTGTACGGCACGCGACCCTCGATGCCTTCCGGAACCAGCTTTTCGATCCCCTCCGAGGCATCCTGGAAATAGCGGTCGGAGGAGCCCTCGGCCTGGCCCATGGCGCCCAGGGAACCCATACCGCGGTAAGCCTTGTAGGTGCGGCCCTGGTAAAGCTCGACCTCACCCGGACTCTCATCGGTCCCGGCCAGCAGGCTGCCGATCATGACCGCGCTGGCGCCGGCGGCCACTGCCTTGGCGATGTCCCCCGAGAAGCGGATGCCGCCATCCGCGATCAGCGGCACGCCGGTGTCCTTGAGGGCCTCGGCGACGTTGCCGATGGCTGAAATCTGCGGCACGCCGATGCCGGCCACGATGCGGGTGGTGCAGATCGAGCCCGGCCCGATACCGACCTTCACGCCGTCCGCCCCGGCCTCGACCAGCGCCTTGGCAGCCTCGGCGGTGGCGATGTTGCCGCCGATGACCTGGACCTGCGGATAGCGGTGCTTGATCCATGAGATTTCGTCGATCACCCCACGGGAATGACCATGGGCGGTATCCACCACCACCACGTCCACGCCGGCCTCGACCAGCGCGGTAACCCGCTCCTCGGCCTCGGGACCGGTGCCCACGGCGGCGCCGACCCGCAGGCGCCCGTCGGAATCCTTGCAGGCATTGGGATAGGCCGCGGCCTTGTTGATGTCCTTGACGGTGATCATGCCGCGCAACTGGAAGGCGTCGTTGACCACCAGCACCTTTTCGATGCGGTGCTCGTGCAGCAGGGCCTTGATCTCTTCGCGGGTCGCGTCCTCGCGCACCGTGACCAACCGGTCCTTCGGCGTCATGATCCCCGACACCGGCACATCCAGCCGGTCCTCGAAGCGTACGTCGCGGCTGGTGACGATACCCACCAGGTCCTCGCCCTGCACCACCGGCATGCCGCTGATGTTGTGCTCGCGGGTGAGTTCGAGGAGTTCGCGGACGCTGGTTTCCGGGGTCACGGTCACCGGATCGCGCACCACGCCGCTCTCGAATTTCTTCACCGTGCGCACTTCGCGGGACTGCTGCTCCACCGACATGTTCTTGTGGATCACCCCGATACCCCCCTCCTGGGCCATGGCGATCGCCAGGCGGCCCTCGGTGACGGTATCCATGGCGGCGGAAACCAGTGGGATATTGAGATGAATCTCCCGGGTGAAGCGGGTGCGCAGGTCCACGTCGCGGGGCAGCACCTCGGAATATCCGGGGAGTAGCAGGACGTCGTCGAAGGTGAGCGCTTCCTGATCGATTCTGAGCATATTGATCCGCGACTGGTTCAGGGGTAACGGGCAATTATAAAAATGCTGCGCGTCAAGGTAAATGGCTGTGACGCGGGGCCGATCCGGTCAGTTATACTTCATCCAACAAAATGTGCCGGCCACCGGCACCGGAATCACGCCGCTGGTGGACTGGAGAAGCGCCCAACCATGCCCGACCTGCTGACCTCACTGCTTGGCAGCATGTACGACCCCCTGGTCCTGGTCGGCGAGGAAGGCGGCACCCTGCCCGCCAACCCGGCCGCGATCAGCCTGCTGGAACAGTTGACCGATTCCCGGGAGGGCGCGGCGCGCCTGGTACGGGACGGCGCGAGCCTCAATGCGCCCGGGCAGCAGCCGGGCGAGATTTCCGGCGTCCACCTGGAAACCGGCGCGGGGACCGGGGTCGCGGTCTCCTGCACCCGGCTCGAGGCGGGTCCCGAGGAGCTTGCCAGCCTGGCGCAGTCCGCCGGTGCGGAAACCGGTGCGGAGAGGCTGGCCCTGTGCCTGCTGCGCCCGTGGACCCATGGCCGCGGTCCGGCCCTGACCACGCATGCCGCAAGCCTGCCGGAGCAGAACCCGAACCCGGTCATGCGTGCCGATTTCTCGGGCATCGTGCAGTACCTCAACCCGGCCGCGCGTTTCCTGCTGGAGGTTCACGGCGGTGGCCTGGGCCAGCAGGTTCCAGGCATCCTGCGCCCGGTATTCGAGCAGGCCGTCCACGACGGGATGAGCCGCGAAATCGAGATCGACGCCGGGGCCAGCACCTACTCCCTGACCGTCGCGCCGATCCCCGTGGAAAGCCAGGTCAACATCTACGGCGTCGACATCACCCGCCGCGTGCGCATGGAACGCAAACTGCGCGAAATCGCCATGGAGGACGAGCTGACCCGGCTGCCCAACCGCAGCACCTTCCTGGACACCCTCCGCCACGCCCTCGACACCCACCGCGAGGAACAGAAGGTTCTCGCCGTGCTGTTCATCGACATCAGCCGGTTCGCCCGCATCAATGACACCTACGGCCACAAGATCGGCGATGAACTGCTGGTCTGCATCGCCGAGCGCCTCCGCGCCAGCATCCGCGTGGGCGACACCCTGGCCCGCGTCGGCGGCGACCAGTTCTGCGTCCTGCAGGAGCAGCTGGGCTCGATCACCGAAATGGTGGTCACGGCGCGCGGGATCCTCGAACTGTTCGACCGGCCGCTACAGGTTCACAGCCATGACCTGCAGGTCAGCGTCAGCATCGGCATCTCGCTGAACACCAAGTCGCACGTGCGCACCGAGGATATCCTGCGCGAGGCGGAGACCGCCATGCGTCGCGCCCGGCGCATGGGACGCGGGCGCTTCGCGGTATTCGACGAGACCATGAACGAGCGCATCGAGCGGTCCCTGCAACTGGAAACCAAGATGCGGCGCGGCATGGACAGCGACGCATTCGTGATGTACTACCAGCCCAAGGTGAACGCCGACGACTCGACCGTGGTCGGCTTCGAATCCCTGGTGCGCTGGACCGACTCCGAGGAAGGCATGATCTCCCCGGGTGAGTTCATCCCGGTAGCCGAGGAAACCGGCCTCATCGCCAGCCTCGGCGACTGGATCATCGAGGCCGTGTGCCGGGACCTGCGCGGCTGGCTGGATGCCGGCATCGACATCCCGCCGGTGGCGGTGAACTGTTCGGCGATCCAGTTGCAGCAGAAGGAATTCGTGGAGCAGGTACGTGGATGCCTCGAGCGATATTCCCTCGAGCCCGTCCTCTTCCAGATCGAGATCACGGAGAGCTGTCTCATCGAGGACCTCGAAGCGGTCATCGAGAAACTGCAGCAACTCTCCGACATGGGCATCAAGATCTTCATGGACGACTTCGGCACCGGGTTCTCCTCGCTGCAGTACCTGCGGCGCCTGCCGATCCATTATCTCAAGGTCGACCAGTCCTTCGTTGCCGACATGCTGGAGGACAAGGGCGACCGCACCATCACCTCCACCATCATCGCCATGGCGCGGGAACTGGGCCTAAAGGTGATCGCCGAGGGCGTCGAGAACCGCAAGCAGGTCTATTCGCTGATGGCCATGGGTTGCGGGGAAATCCAGGGTTTCTACTACAGCGCCGCCCTGCCCCCGGACCAGGTCCCGGCCTACGTGGCGGAGAATTCCGGCAAGGGTAAAGACTGACCCCGGTTCAGGACGCGTCCGCCGCGGGCGGCAGCACGCTCTCCAGGGCCGCGATGGCACGGTCGCCACGCTCCACCACGCCGCTGATTCGTTCCCGCAAGCCCGCATCGTCGGCCGTGACCTCTTCCAGGCGCGCGGACTCCGCGACCTTGCGCAGGGCATTCAGTGGCTCGAGGACATCGGCCGCCAGCACGCTCCGCGCCCGCTCCAACTCGGCGATGGTGCGCTGCAGGTTTTCCTCGGCATCCAGCCGGGCGTGCACCTCGGCCAGCAGGCGCTCGTTGAGACGTTGCGCCTCGGCGACCTTCTCCACCAGCGCCTGGCGACTGCGGTGGTACTCGACGAAAAACGCCACCTTGGAACGCAGGACCTCCGAGTCCAGTGGCTTGGTGATGAAGTCGACCGCGCCAACGTTGTATCCCTTCAGGCGTTCCAGCAGATCGTCGTGGGTGGCGGTGACAAAAATGATCGGTGTGTTCTCCGTGCGTTCCGCACCACGCAGGATGTCGGCGACCTCGTAGCCGTCCATCTCCGGCATCTGCACATCCAGGAGGATGACCGCGAATTCATGATCGAGGGTCTGGCGCAGGGCGTCGTTGCCGTTGCGCGCCTCGACGATCTCGGCATCCACCTTGCGCAGCACGCTGCGCATGGCCCGCAGGTTCGCCTCGATGTCGTCGACAACGAGAATCCGGGCGACGGGCTTCGCCGGCGCCTCCGTCACCGGTGTGCTCCGGCAGGCGGATTGAAGAGGTTCGACATCGAACTGCCTCGCATGAGCAAGCCGCCCCGTTCAGGGGCCCGGGCCGGCCGGCCCGTCGCGGCCCGCCAACCGGTTGAGCAACGGACCGATCTCGACAAGCGGAAGTATATGATCGGCACCCGCGATTTCAATGGCCGCACGCGGCATCTCCGGCGCCTCGGCCTCCGCCGGGTCCTGCACGATCCCCAGCCCGCCCATGGAGCGGACCACCTTCAGGCCGCGCGCGCCGTCGTCGTTCGCGCCGGTCAGCACGACCGCGATGACCCGCCCGCGGAACGCGCGCGCGGCGCTGGAGAACAGCACGTCGACCGCCGGCCGCACGTTGCAGACCTTGGCGTCGACGCTGAGCGAGAGCGTGCGGTCCGGCTCGACCAGGAGGTGGTAATCCGGCACCGCCGTGTAAATGTGTCCCGGCTCCAGCTCCATCTTGTCTTCCGCCTCGCAGGACGGCATCGACGTCAATTCCTGCAGCAGTTCAGCAAGGTGACTGCGGCCGCGTGCCAGGTGGGAACAGACCAGCAACGGCCAGGGAAAATCCACGGCCAGCTTCGGAACCAGGTGCTTGAGGGCATGAAAACCGCCGGCCGAACAACCGATCATTACTGCCCCGTAGCTCCCGCGCGTGCCCATGATCAGGCATCAATCGCGGGGCGATAGCGGTAGATCCGCTGCGCGTCGCCCATTTTCTCGAACTGCCGCTCGGCCTGCGGATCGCGCAGGGACTCCTTGGTGCCCAGGCAGAGGATGCCCCCGCGCACCAGGCTCTGCCGGAACAGGTCGATCACCCGCAACTGCAGGTCCAGGCCGAAATAAATCAGGACGTTGCGGCAGACGATGAGCTGGAACGCGTTGAACGAGCCATCGGCCACCAGGTTGTGGTGGGAGAAGTAGACATGGCGACGAATCTTGGCGTGCAGCTTTGCGTATCCGTAACGCCCGTGAAAATAGTCGC
>JBFGWM010000180.1:0-5903 GCA_041588495.1 Pseudomonadales bacterium
GGTGCTGATGCCGGCGACCGTCAGTCCCCTGTACCGCAAGGCCGTTGCCGACATCGTCAGCAACCAGGGCATCGACATCGAGATCGTGCCCTTCTGCGCTGACCGTGGCACCACCGCGATTGCGGAAGTTACTGCCCACCTGGGTGAGCCTTGCACGGCGCTGGTGATCCCGCAGCCGAACTTCTTCGGTTGCCTTGAGCCGGTTGACGAACTGACCGATCTCGCGCACCAGCACGGGGCCCTGGTGATCGCCGTGGTGAACCCGCTGGCCATGTCCCTGCTGCGGCCCCCGGGCGAGTGGGGTGCGGATGGCGCCGACATCGCGGTGGGCGAGGGCCAGCCCCTCGGCGTGCCCCTGGCCAGTGGCGGACCGTATTTTGGTTTCATGTGCTGTCGCAAGAGCATCGTCCGCCAGATGCCCGGGCGCATCGTCGGCCGCACCGTCGACCTCGATGACAAGCCCGGGTACACCCTCACCCTGCAGGCCCGCGAGCAGCATATCCGGCGCTCGAAGGCGACCTCGAACATCTGTACCAATCAGGGCCTCGCGGTGACCGCGGCCACCATTTACATGAGCCTGATGGGCGCCCGCGGTCTGCAGGACGTGGCCGGCAGGAGTATCGCGGCCAGCCGCGACCTCGCCCGGCAGTTGCAGGAGATTTCCGGCGTCGAACCGGTGTTCAGCAGTCCGGCCTTCCACGAGCAGGTCCTGCGCCTGCCGGTCGCAGCGGGTGCGGCACTGGAGGCCCTGTTTGGCGACGGTATTCTCGGCGGCGTCGATCTCGGCGCCTGGTATCCCGGTTACGAGGACGCCCTGCTGGTGTGCGCGACGGAGATGCGCACGGCGGCGGAAATCGCTTCCTATGCCGCGGCGCTCCGTCGCGTCTGCGGGGAGGCCTGATCGATGCTGATCTTTGAACACAGCCGCCCCGGCCGACGCGCCGTGTCGCAAGTCGGCGGGCAGTCGGCGCCGGCGCCGGACCTGCCCGCTGAAGCCCTGCGTACCACGCTCCCGGCCCTGCCGGAACTTTCGGAGTTGCAGGTGGTGCGTCACTACACGCGCCTGTCGCAGAAAAACTTTTCCATCGATACCCATTTCTATCCGCTGGGTTCGTGCACCATGAAGTACAACCCGCGGGGTGCATTGCGCGCCGCGAACCTGGCGCCGGTGCTGAACCGCCACCCGTTGACACCGGAAGCGGCCAGCCAGGGATTTCTCGCCAGTCTGCATGGTCTGCAGGAAATCCTGAAGGACCTTACCGGCATGAAGGGCGTGTCGCTGTGTCCGATGGCTGGCGCCCAGGGCGAGTTTGCCGGCGTCGCCATGATCCGCGCCTACCACGAGGCGCGCGGCGACACCCAGCGCACGGAAATCCTGGTGCCTGCCGCGGCCCACGGCACCAACCCGGCCACCGCGGTAATGTGTGGGTACAAGGTGCGCGAGGTTCCCGTCGACCGTCATGGCGACGTCGACGTGGAGGCCCTGCGGGCGAGCGTCGGACCGCAGACCGCGGGCCTGATGACCACCAACCCTTCCACCTGCGGGGTCTTCGAGCGGCGCATCGACGAGATCGCGCGCGTCGTGCACGAGGCGGGCGGGCTGCTTTATTACGATGGCGCGAACCTCAATGCGATTCTCGGCAAGGTTAAGCCGGGCGACATGGGCTTCGACGTCCTGCACATGAACCTGCACAAGACCTTCGCCACACCCCACGGCGGCGGCGGTCCCGGTGCGGGACCCGTGGCGGTCAACGACCGCCTGCTGCCCTACCTGCCGGTACCCTTCGTGGGTCGTGCGGAGGAAAACGGCGAGTCGGTGTACCGGTGGATTGACGAGCGGGAACTGCCCGACTCCATCGGTCGCCTGTCCGCGTTCATGGGGAATGCCGGCATCCTTGTCCGCGCCTACGTCTACGCGCTGATGCTGGGTCGCGAGGGCATGCACCGGGTCGGCGAGTTTGCCACCCTCAACGCCAATTACATGGCGCGCCGCCTGCAGGACGCCGGCTTCGATCTCGCCTACCCGGAGCGGCGCGCCACCCACGAGTTCATCATTTCCCTGAGCCGGCAGGCCAAGGAACTGGGTGTCAATGCAATGGATTTTGCCAAGCGGTTGCTGGACTACGGCTACCATGCGCCCACCACCTACTTCCCGCTGCTGATCCCGGAATGCTTCCTGATCGAGCCCACGGAGACCGAGACCCGCGAGGAACTCGACGGCTTCATCGATGCCATGATCCGCATTCTTGCCGAGGCGCGCGAGAACCCGGACCTGGTGCGTGGCGCGCCTCACCACCTGCCGGTGCGCCGTCTCGACGACGTGCGTGCGGCGCGGGAGCTCGATCTCACCTGGTCGCCCGGGGATGCAAATGATTCCCCGGAAGAGCACGGGATCGGGCGAGCAGCTGCGCGCGACTGAATTCAGTCCGCGGCAAGCCGGTCCAGAAGACTGACGAGATCCTGCAGTCCATGAACCGGTGGGTGACAGCGGTCCGCACTGCATACCACCGCCACCGGCGCACCCGAGGCGCCCGCCCCGGACAGCATCGCCACGGATTCTCCGCACCCGGGAGGCACCAGGTAGTGGCGCGTGGTTCCCGCGTGTTTTCGGCATGCAGCAACCCAGTCTTCAAGATCATCGGCATTGCCGCGCAGCAGTACGGTCAGTGGCGGATGCAGGTATTCCAGTGCCGCGTG
The DNA here is from genome assembly GCA_041588495.1 of Pseudomonadales bacterium. GTDB lineage: Bacteria > Pseudomonadota > Gammaproteobacteria > Pseudomonadales > JBFGWM01 > JBFGWM01. Next base: position 2,698 of record JBFGWM010000180.1, read on the forward strand.
TAACAGGCTGCAGCATGCGGCCGGCGCCTGGGTGACGGTGGGCCACGCGGCCTCCAGGGTCCGCCTGGCGGCGTCGAGGTAGGCCGGCTCCGCGCACAGGTGGCCGAGTCGCAACAGGGCGCGGGCGGCCACGCCGTTGCCGGAAGGCATGGCGTCATCCTGCAGGTCCATGGGCCGGTAGGCGAGTTGCTCATGGTCATGACTGGTGAAATGGAAACCACCGCCAGCGGCCGCGAAGCCATCCAGCATGGTGCTGGCAAGCTGGCGCGCGAAGTCGAGGTCGGTGTCCCGCCAGCGGGATTCAAGCAGGTCGAGGGCCGCCTGCAGCAGAAAGGCGTGGTCATCGAGACAGGCGTTGAAGCGGGCGCGCCCGTCTTTCCAGGTCGCGTGCAGACGGCCGTCCACCCACAGGTTTTCGCGAACGAAATCGAGGGCTTCAGCGGCGGCGTCGAGGCTCACTGTGTCCTGCAACGCGGCGCCGGCGCGAGCCAGGCCGCTGATCATCAGCCCGTTCCAGCTCGCCAGTACCTTGTCGTCACGGCCTGGCGCCGGTCGCTGCCGGCGTTCCCCGAGCAGCCGTCTGCGTGCGGATTCCAGGCGCGCATGATCTTCGCTGCCCGGTACCGGCAGGTTGCGGGGCAGTGACAGGTACAGGTGCCAGCGACCTTCGAAATTGGGCTCCTCGTTCAGGCCGTAGTGTTCCGCGAAGGCAGGGAACTCCGCTTCGTCGAGCAGCGCTTTCACCGCGTCGCGATCCCACACGTAATAGGCCCCTTCACCGCCCTCGGAATCCGCGTCCAGGGAAGCGCAGAAGGCCCCGCCTGGCGCACGCATCTCACCGAGGACCCAGTCGACGGTACGCTGCGCCACCTCGGAAAAGAGCGACAGTTGCCCCACTTCCGCCGCCTCGCCATAGAGTCCGAGCAGGGCGCCGTTGTCGTAGAGCATCTTCTCGAAGTGCGGAATCCGCCACCGGGCATCGGTGGAGTAGCGGCAGAATCCGCCGCCCAGGTGGTCGAACAATCCGCCGCAGGCCATGTGGAACAGGGTCGCCAGGGCCATGGTTCGCGGTGACGGTTCAGTGGGTGCAACATGCGTTTCTGCCGCGAGCAGGAACTCGAGGGAGGCGGGCATGGGGAACTTCGGTGCGCCAGAAAAGCCGCCGTGTGCCGGGTCGTAGGCGGCGCGCAACTCGCCGACAGCGCGCTCGAGGGTATCGGCATCCGGTTGCGCAGGTTCACCCGGGGTCGCTTCAAGCTGGCGCAGCAAGGGTTGCAGTTGTGCTTCCTGGGCCTGGATGCTCGCCCGCTTCTGCTGGTGGAACGCGGCCACCTGGCGGAGAAGATCGGGAAATCCCGGGCGCCCGTAGGCGGGGCGCGGAGGAAAATAAGTGCCGCTGAAAAACGGCAGGTGGGATTGCGGATCCAGGAACGTGGTGAGCGGCCACCCGCCCGCTTCACGGTTCAGGACCTGGTGCAGGGTCTGATAGATGTGGTCCAGGTCGGGACGCTCCTCGCGGTCGACCTTGATGCAGACGAACAACGCGTTCATGAGCGCCGCGGTTTCGTCGTCCTCGAAGGACTCGTGGGCCATGACGTGGCACCAGTGACAGGCCGAGTAGCCGATGGACAGCAGGATCGGAAGGTCCTCGCGCCGGGCTTCCGCCAGCGCCGCCTCGTCCCAGGGCTGCCAGTGCACCGGGTTGTCCGCGTGTTGCAGCAGGTAGGGGCTGGTCTCGCCCGCGAGTCGGTTAGCGGCCGCCATCAGCAGCAACCCCCGTGGCGCCGCTCATGGCTTGTTGCAGGGTGCGGGTTTCCGATGCCCAGCCCTGCAGGGACGCGATGCTCTGTGACAGGGCCCCCAGTTGATCCGGGTAAGCCAGCTTGTACAGGGATTCGAGAGCGTCGTGAACGGTGTGTTCCAGGCCGGACCCGAGTTGCGGGTCGATGGCGGCAGCGAGTCCGGCCAGGTCACGGCGTGGGGTGTTCCCCGCGTCACCGACGTAAAGGGTCTGCAGGGTGGAGCCGAGCGCCGCCAGGCCGCACAGGGGCGGACCGCCGAAGGCGCATTCCAGGTCGGGGTCGGAGGTGCCCTGCAGCGCTGCGAGCCGACGTTTCAGCAACTCGGTACGGATGATCGCGCGCAGCCCGGAAAGGCGCTTGCGCAACTCGTGCTGGTCGGCGACCGAGCCTGCCACCCGCGACGCGTCGAGCATCGAGTCCCATGCGGTGGCCACCTGCCGGACCTGGGTCTCGAGCAGCCTGCAAAGGGCGGCCAGGTAGAGCCGCCTGCGCTGTACCTCCTCCCCTTCGGCGTTGGTTTCGAAGTCGGCCAGCGGGCGGTCACCGTCCTCACCCCAGAGCAGGAACTCCATGGCGTGGAAGCCGATGCTGACCTCGCTGGCATCGGTGAGCTGGTGCTGGTCGATCAGTCCCGCCGGCTCGATGCTGACCGTGGTGTCGAACACGATGCCGCTGCGCGGATGGTCCGCCGTGTAGTCGATGTATCCGGCCAGCATGGGCCAGGCATCGATGTACTCGCTTGGCGGCGTCGCCGCCGCGGCGTACGCGGGGCCGGCTTCCACCGCGGCCACGAAGGGAACCGCCGCCAGGTAGGCGTCATGGGCAGAGCGCCAGCGCTCGCGGACCAGGTCGAAATTGCTCGGCTCCGGAGCGGACAGCATCACCCCGACCGTCGAGCACAGGTCCGCGCTGCGGCGCACGAGCTGGCCCATGCGCGCGCTTCCGGACTCGTCATAGTAGGCGTTGAAGTCCGGCAGGCCGGCCTGGCGGTGGGATGGCAGGGGCAGTGCGGCCGGTGCACGGGCATCGGACTCCGGTGCCGGATCGGAGTCGCAGGCGGCAAGCGCGGCCAGCAGGACTGCCGCGAGCCATCGCCGCCAGCCGCGACGGGTATTCAAGCTGCGCCCCGGAAGCTGATGACCGGCCAGCCACAGGATCTGGCGTGGCGGGCGAGTGTCGGATCGGGGTCGACCGCGATGGGTTCGCGGACCTTTTCCAGCAGCGGGATGTCATTGTGGGAGTCGGAGTAGAAGCAGCCCGACCACGGCGCGACGCCACGGTCGGCGGCCCACTCCTGCAGGCGCTCCACCTTCCCCTCCCGGAAGCACGGGGTGCCCGCGACGCGGCCCGTGTAGCGTCCGTCCACCAGCTCCGGGTCGGTGGCGAGCAGGTCCTCGATCCCGA
>JBFGWM010000181.1:0-5882 GCA_041588495.1 Pseudomonadales bacterium
GAAACCCATGCCGCGCTAGAGGATGCGCGCACCGATGCCGACCGCGCGAACCAGGCGAAGAGCGACTTTCTCGCCAACATGAGCCACGAGATCCGCACCCCGATGAACGCGATCATCGGCATGAGCAACCTGGCCCTGCGCACCGAGCTCACGCCCAAGCAGCGCAACTACGTGAGCAAGGTGGACCGGGCCGCACACAACCTGCTGGGCATCATCAACGACATCCTCGACTTCTCGAAGATCGAGGCCGGCAAGCTCGATGTCGAGTACACCCCTTTCCGCCTCGACGAACTCCTCGAGGACCTCGCGGACATGTTCGCGGTCAAGGCGCAGGAAAAGGGTGTCGAGCTGATCCTGGATGTCGACGCGGAGCTTCCACTCGGAATGGTCGGCGACTCCCTGCGCCTGCGCCAGGTACTCGTCAACCTCATCAGCAACGCCCTGAAATTCACCGACGAGGGTGGCGAGATCCTCACCCGCTTCCGCGGCGACATGAAATCGGAAGACGAGATCATCCTCCACGTGGAGGTCGAGGACACCGGTATCGGCATGACCGCCGAGCAATGCGACAAGATTTTCGAATCGTTCTCCCAGGCCGAGGCCTCGACCACCCGCAAGTACGGCGGCACCGGCCTGGGCCTGTCCATCTCGAAGCGCCTGGTGGAACTCATGGGTGGCGATCTCGGCGTACGCAGCGAACCCGGCAAGGGTTCCTGTTTCTTCTTTGCCGCCTGTTGCGGCATCCAGCCGGAGCAGCCGGATGCGCGTACCTGCGAGATCCCGGACCTGGGCGGCATGCGGGTGCTGGTGATCGACGACCACGACATCGCCCGGGAGATCGTCGGCAACCTCCTGCAGTCGTTTTCCTTCGAACCCGTTTACGCGGGCTCCGGGGAGGAAGCCATCGGCATCGCGGAAACCGCGAGTGGCATCGGGCTCGCGGTGATCGACTACCAGATGCCGGGCCTCAACGGGATCGAAACCGCCGCCGGCCTGCGCAAACTGGAGAACACCCGCGACATCCCCATGCTGATGCTCAGCGCCCACGTGACCGACGACGTGGTGCAGGAGGCACGCGCCAACGGCGTCCACGAATTCCTGGCCAAGCCGGTGACACCGTCGACCCTGCTGGACGCCATCATGGACACCCTCGGCAAACGCACCCGGGCTTCCGACCGTGGCCTGGAGGCCGCCGCGCAACTGGAACGGATGCAGGCGGCGGTACGCGGCGCGCGCATCCTGCTCGTGGAGGACAATGCGGTCAACCAGGAGGTGGCCTGCGAAATCCTGAAAGGCGCAGGCTGCCGGGTCGACGTGGCCGACAACGGCAAACTGGGTGTGGAGGCGGCGCGCACCGGCGCCTACGACCTCGTGCTCATGGACTGCCAGATGCCGGTCATGGACGGCTACGAGGCCAGCCGCGCGCTGCGGGCCGCAGGCATCACGGACCTGCCCATCATCGCCATGACGGCCAACGTGCAGCACGGCGACCGCGAAAGGTGCCTCGAGGCCGGCATGAGCGACCACGTCGGGAAGCCCATCGAGCTCAACGAACTGTTCTCCACCCTCGCCCGCTGGCTGCCCGAGCGTGGCGAGCAACCGCCGCCCGCGGCCCCGGACTCCGCCACGGAGGCGACCGACACGGACCTGCAGGCGGACGACATCGTTCTCCCCGGCCTGGATGTGCCCGCGTACCTGGACCGCATGGGAATCGGACCCGGCACCTACCTGCGCCTGCTGCGGCGCTTCGTCGAGGACCAGCAGGATGCGATCCAGCAGTTGCGCGACACCATCGACGCGGGTGACCTCACGCGGGGCACGCGACTGGCGCACAGCCTCAGGGGCGCCGCCGGAAACCTGGGGATCGAACGCATTGCCGCCATCGCCGCCGAACTGGAAACGGCGATCGGACAGGGCGCGGCCGGCGCCGGTAACCTGCTCGCAAAACTCAACGAGGCCCTGGCACCGCTGTTCCAGGCAATTCGCAAGCTTGGCGCGGACCGGCCCGGGTCACAGGCCGCGGTGCCGGATCATCCGGGCACAAAGGAACCGCTGCGCGTACTGGTGGTGGATGACAACGCCGTCAACCGCATGATGATGGAAGCCCTGCTGGGAAAGCTCGCGGCGGTCACCGCGAGTGCGGGCAACGGCTCCGAGGCCCTCGAAGCGGTACAGAATGCGTCCGAGCCCTTCCAGCTCATCCTCATGGACTGCGAGATGCCGGAAATGGACGGCTACGAGGCCACCCGCCGGATTCGGTGCTGGGAAGCGGACCACGGCCGCGAACCCGCCACCATCGTCGCCCTGTCCGCACACAAACGGGAAACCGCGATCCAGGCCTGCCTGGATGCCGGCATGGACGAATACCTGGAAAAACCCGTGCAAAAGGAGGCCCTGGCACAACTGGTCGAAAGCCCGGCAGCGCAGCACACCGCGTAACGGAAACGGGTCAGGGCCGGTACCAGAGGTCCTGGTCGTCGAGGGGGGTCTCCGGCGGCAGCAGCGGGTTCTCCAGCGTGATGCGTCTGCGTTTCTCCAGGTTGCCGAGTTCGAACGCGGGGCGACTGAGCGGGTGGCTGCGCAGGAACCCGTCGAGGGTGCCGTCGTCCACCAGGCTGCGCAGGCCGCGTTCCAGGCGACTGGCCAGGGCCGCGTTTCCGGGGCTCACAAAGAAATACATGGCGGTGGGGTAATAGAGCAGGATGCGGCTTTCCACCGCGAGGGAAAGCGCGCCGTGCGTCTCGACCTCGTGGAACGCCTCGGTGACGCCACGGGGAAAATAGTCGTAACGGCCTTTCCCCATCAGTTCGAAGATCTCGCCATAGGTGGGCGAGGACATGACGTTCAGACCGTTGTGGCGCAGGATGTCGAGGTCCGGCCAGTCATGGCCCTGAACCCCCACCAGGTCGGCCAGGAGCCCGAGGGAGTCGATGGCGTCGAAGCGCGCCTGTTCGCTCTCGCGGATGATAAAGATGCGGTATCCGAGCAGGCCGCGGAACAGTGGAATGCGCACCGGCAACGCCTGCCGCTCGCGGGTGACCGAGGTCATGGTCCACACCACGTCGATCAGGCGGCCCCGTTCGAGGTAGCGCAGGGCGCGGTCCTGGAACATGTGGCGGTCCACCCGCTGCAGGCGATAATCACCGAATTCGTCGCGGGTACGCTCGAGGACGAGCCCGAGCAGATCGATGAAATACTCCTGGCGGCGATCGGTGACATCCTCCGGGCCCTTGTAGCGCACCACGGTCACGTCAGCGATCGTGCCCGCCGCGGACATCAGAAAGAGGCACGCGACCGCCATGACGCCCGCCCGGGTCCGGATCACGCAATCGCCCCACCTGAACCGGCTCATCCGTACAGATCGTCCCAAACCGTCATGGTGGAGCCAGTGTACTCCAATCGCCTGCGCGGACGATGTCCACGCCCGCCCGGGCCGACGCCAGCGCAGCGGAAACGGGAGCCGGCTTCAGTCTGACTGCGCCAGTCGGGCCAGCGCGTTGCGGAACTCGGCGCTGTCGGGCCGCACCATGGAGGAGAAGGCCGCCTGCACCCGTCCCTCCCGGTCCACCAGGTACTTGTAGAAATTCCACTTTGGCGCTCCCGCCTGCGCGGCCAGCGCGCGGAACACCGGGTGCGCGTCCTCGCCGCGAACCGCGACGTGGCGGGTCATGGTGAAGGTGACCCCGTAATTCACGTAGCAAACATCGGCCGTCTTCTTTTCCTCGTCTTCCTCCTGGAAGAAATCGTTGGACGGAAAACCGATGAACACGACACCGCGATCACGGTATTCCCGGTGCAGGCGCTCCAGTTCGCGGAACTGCGGGGTGAATCCACAGTTGCTCGCTGTATTGACGATCACCACCGGGCGGTTCCCGGCAATATCGCAAAGGTTGACCGTTTCCGATGAATGCAGGCGTCGAACCTCGACGTCAAGAAACGAGGCGCAGGCGAGCGCCGGTGGCGCCCACGCCACGGCCAGCGCGGACAGCAGCAGGGACACGCAGAGTGCCAGTGATTTCATCGATCATCCCTCCCTCGTCGATTGCGCCACCGCGCATTGCCCGCCCGCGCAGCGTTGCGAGAGGTCGCGTGCACGCCAGCGCAGGAAAGCCGCGTATCCAAGTTCCAGTATTTGCCGCAACCCCGGCAGGCCGCCGAAAAACGCCATCCAACGCAGCCCGGGCAGGCGATGCCACAGGGCCAGGAATGCGTCGACGCCGGAGACCAGGCGGCCCTGCTCGTCGCGGACATGGAGAACGGCCATCGCCTCCTCGCGCGATAGGTCCGGGGCAACAAACCCGCCACGCACGCGGCTGATATCAGCGAAACAGATGACGTCGGCTCCGGCCCGGCGCTGGTAGAAGGCGATCTCGCGGCTGCACACTGCGCAAGAGCCATCGAAGTAAACCGTGAACTGGCGCGGACTGTTCATGATTGCGGCTCCATCAGTTCGACCACGTTGCCGTCGGGATCCCGGACATAACACGACACGGTGCCGTCGCGATGCCGGGTGAGCTTGCCCATCTGGCCCGCCACCGCCGATTCCATGGCGATGTGGGGCGGGTGCTGGCGCGCGACCACCAGGGCCAGACTGACATTGGCGAAGCGCAGCAGGGCCCAGGTGTCGTCCTGGTACTCGATCTCGCACACCGAGCGCGCCCGGTACCAGTCCACCGCCTCGGCGATGTCGGTCACCTGGATGGCCACGTGATGTATGCCGTCCAGGCCACGCACCGCGCCCGTCTCGTCCGGCAAAGCCGGGTCCGCCTGCTGTTCCCCTGTCATGTCCAACTCCCCAGTTTCACAATGTGCACCCCGCGGACGCCGGGCAGGCCACCGCTCAGGCCGCCTCCCCGAGTACCGCGGGACCGCCCTGCTCGCACACGCCGGGCAGGCGCTCGAACGCGTCGGTGGCCAGGCATTCCCGGCGCAATGCGTCGTAGCGGCGGATCTGCTCCGCCTCCGCCGCGCTGATCACGCCTTCAATCACAGCCCTCTCGAGATCGTGCTCGAGACGATGTACGGCATATCCCTGCTCCAGGCTGCGCAGGAAGCGGACATAGGCGGGCTCGATCTGCTCGAGCATTTCCAGCGCCACGTCCATGCGGCCGGTGACATCCGCCGCGTCCATGGGGAAGTATCCGGGCTGCGTCAACGCATCGCGCAGCGCGGACGGCTGCATCATGTCGCGCGCGATCAGCGTGCCCAAACGATCCGACGGCTCGCGAACGGTGATACCCAGCGGGAAGCACAAGGCACGGATCACCAGTCCCGCGGCGCCGTCCATGTTCTGCAGCAGGCCGGCGAACGCCTCGTCGATCCGCGCGAGATGATAGCGCAGGCTCCAGCGCGCCAGGTGCAGTTCCGGCTCCCCCGCATCGGCATGCTCGTGGTACATGCGGATCACCCCGGACGCCATGTACAGGTGGCTCAACACGTCGCCGAGGCGCGCGGACAGGCGTTCGCGGCGCTTCAACTGGTCGCCGAGCATGGCCATCGCGATGTCTGCGGCGAAAGCGAGCGCCGCCGCGCGGCGCGTCAACTGGCGCGCCTCCGGGTGCAGTTCCGAGCCGCGCAGTCCGCGCGCAAAGCGACTTCCGGTGATCGCGTGCCAGAACGCGCGCAGGCCGTTGCTGGCGATGTGCATGAGATGGGCGAAGAACACCCGGTCAAACCTGCGCAGGGCCTCGGCGCCGTCGTCGAGTTCCGCAGCCTCGAGTTCCGCGAGCACGTACGGGTGACAGCGGATCGCCCCCTGGCCGAACACCATCAGGCTCCGGGTCAGGATGTTGGCGCCCTCCACGGTAATGGCGATGGGCACCGACTGGTAGACGCTGGCCAGGTAGTTGCGCGGTCCCATCTGCACGGCGCGCCCGCCGTGC
>JBFGWM010000182.1:0-5863 GCA_041588495.1 Pseudomonadales bacterium
CCACGACCGGCAACGCGAATAGGCCCAGTGCAATGCCGAAACGCGCGAGGTTCAGCGCCAGCGGAACATCACGCAGGGGGGAAAGCCAGGAACCGATCACGTTGGCCAGTCCCGGAAACAGGAGGATCAGCATGATGCCGCCGACCGCAACCCCACACTCGACCAGGATGTAAGCGCGCAGCAGGCGCCGGATGCGCGTCCCGCGGGTCGCCGCCAGCAGGTTGCCGATGCCGAGCCCGGCCATGAAACCGGCGAGGGTCAGTGCACCGGCCCACTGGGAAACCCCGAACGCGATGCCGGCCTGGCGAAACATCAGGGTCTGGAACAGCAGTGCGGCGACACCACCGAGGAAGGCGGCGGCCGCCGGCAGGATCCCGGGACCCGCCGTGCCGGAATTCAATCCCGGATCAGACAGCCCGGTTCACTCCGCAGCAGACACGTGGTTCATTTGACCACCGTGAAGGTTTTCTCGAGCAACTTGCGGTCCTCGTGGAACACGTACATGTGCCACGCGCCGGGGATGATTTCGAACGCCTCCGCGAACTGGAACGCCATCACGTGGTAGCGAGCCTTGGGCGAAAGTTCCTGGACGATCTCGATCTTGTCCTGGTGCTTGCCGGAGGTGGGGTCGACGAGCCCCGGCGTCAGGTAAAGGAGCTTGACCCGGACGGGACGCCGGCTTCCCGGTCCGTCGAGGTTGTAACGCATGCCGAACTTGACCCCGATCCGGGCGGGGATATAAGTCGTTTCGGTGATGGGCTGCTTGCCGCCCCAGGCCAGGGTGATGCCCTCCCCGGGTTCGTCCTCGTCCTGCGCGCTGCGGGTCTGGAACACACCATACTCGAGGTTCGACACGCCGAGTTCGTCGCTGGCCGACAGTGGCACGTATTTCGTAGTTTTCTCGGGAAGCTCCGGGTACTTGTTGTCCACCCCGGGCACGTCGAGCTTGAGACCGGAACCCGCGCCGCCGCCCTGCTCGGCCGAGACCGTGCCGCTTGCCAGGATGAGAAAGACCATCCCCAGTGCCACTCTCGCCATGTCATGCATCCTGCGTCATCAGAAAGAGTCGGGGAGAGTATAACAGCACGATTACCGTTACATGACAGCATGGCGGCAGGCCGTTTCCGACAACGACCCGCCGCCACTTCGGCACCGATTACTGCACCCGGATCACCGCCAGGTTGCGCTCGACGATGCGCTCGCCCACCCCGCTGACCGCCTCGAGGTCGGCGGCGGAACGAAACGGACCGTTGGCCTCGCGATACTCGATGATCGCGCGGGCCCGCGCCTCGCCGATCCCGTTGAGCAGATCCGCCAGGGTTTCCTCGTCGGCGGTGTTGATGTTCACCGTCAGTTCCGAGGTTACGCTCGCCTCCTGCTGGGCGACGGGCATCTCCGCGGCAATGGCGGAAGTGCCGGACAGGGTGAACAGGGCCAGGGCCAGTACGCCCGCGGTGTGCTTCAGTTTCATGTGGATGACTCCTTTGCGTTGCAGTTTGTGAATGAGTACGTGTCCCGCGAGGGACAGGCGTATTCTGCTGCACGCGGAGGCGTCTGCCTGTAGGAAATCGCCCCGGACCGGGGCCGGAAATCTGCGCGGGCTTACTCGCCCTCGAGTCCCTGGATGGGCTTCACCGAGCCCCAGTGTTTGCAACCCGGACACTGCCAGTGCAGTTCACGCCCGGCGAAACCGCAGTGACGGCAGCGGTACACGGGCTTCTGGGCCAGCAACTGCGCGGTGAGACCGCGAAGGATTTCGAGGCTCTCGCGGGCGGCCACGTCGGAAACCTGCAGTTGCAGGTCGATGAGACGTTTCAGGCCACGGATGGAGGGGCGCCGCTGCAACTGCCCGGCAACGAAATGCGCGGTCAGCCGCTCGTCGCCGTCCTTGTCGAGAATATCCGCCAGGGCGAGTACCGCGGAAATGCTGGGATGCTCGTCGATGCAGCGCCGCAGGAAGGCGATCAGGGATTCCTCCTCGCCCAGTTCCTGGTAACAGTGCACCAGGGTATCAATGCATTCCGAGACGAACTCGGGGTCCTGCTCCAGGATCCGCTCGAGGGCATGGGCCGCCGTGCGCAAATTCCCCTCGCGAACCTCGAGTTCCCCGAGAAGCAGGCTCGCACGGGCGCAACTCGGGTCCTGCTCGAGGGCCTGCTGCAGCTTGCGACGCACCCGTTCGTGGTTGCCCGCTGCCAGCGCCTCGCCGGCGATCTCGCAATAGAACTGGGCCAGCACCGGCGCAACCTCGTGGCGGCCGTCGCGCAGCAGCGATTGGGCGGTCGGAATCGCATGTTCCCAGTCGCGTTCCTGCTGGTAGACCTCCAGCAGCAGGTGCAGCGCCTCCTCGCGTTCCATCTCGAAACCGGCGTCGTCGACCTCGCGCAGCAGGGTCTCCGCGCGACCCAGCAGTCCGGCCGCCATGTAGTCCCGCGCCAGTTCGATCTTGACCCGCGACGGCCAGGGGCTCTCCAGCCAGGGACTCTCGAGCACTGCCTCGTGGATGTGAATGGCCTTGTCGGCCTCGCCGCGACGCCGGAAAAGTCCGCCGAGGGCCAGGTGGGTCTCCAGGGTCTGCGGGGAAACCGCGAGGGTGCGCACGAAGGCCTCGACCTCGTCATCGGACTTGTCACGCAGGAGATAGGAGAGACCGGCGGAATAATCCTGGGGCGCCGGCACATTCAGTTTGCCGCCGGCCGGGCGCCGCTCGACGCGTCCCAGCCACCAGCCAATGCCAACCGCCGAGGCAATCGTGGCGAGCAGCAGGAAATCGCCCACCGGGACGCCCTAGGCTGCTTCCGGTTCCTGTGCCGCCGCTTTCTCTGCCTTGGACAGACGCCGCTGCAGCACGATCTTGCCGGTCTTGAGGCGCAGGGCGATCCCCAGCGTGAAGAACACGCCGAGCAGTCCACCAATGGCAAAGGAGGTCAGGATCCAGAACGACAGCGGTGCCGGTGGCAGCTTCACGAAAAACAGGTCAACGGCGACCTGCTCGGTATTCTGAAACGTGAACATCATGCCGGCGACAAACACCACGATCAGCAGCGCCAGCAACAACAGCCTTTTCAGAATACGCATGCTCCCTGCCCTCGCCCTGTTGCGGCACCCCGTGCCGACACGAAAAAAGGTCTCAACCCGACTGGAAGGTTAACGGTTCCGGCCCACACACCGCAATCGCGGATGCCGGTGCCGGCTCAGCCCACCCGGCTCTGACCGGCCTCCCCGGTATCCCCGGAATCAGTGGCGGACTCGGTGGCGGGCGGGGAACCGATGGACGCATTGACGCGCTCCCGGAGTTCCTTGCCCGGCTTGAAATGGGGGACGTACTTGCCGCTCAGGGTCACCGCCTGGCCGGTTTTTGGATTGCGGCCGGTGCGCGGTGCGCGGTAATGAAGGGAAAAGCTGCCGAAACCGCGGATTTCGATGCGTTCACCCGACGACAGGCACTGGGACATGTGCTCGATCATCGTTTTCACCGCCAGTTCCACGTCCTTCTGGGACAGCTGGGTCTGCTTGGCCGCGATCCGCTCAATGAGTTCCGACTTGGTCATCCTGCTCTCCGGGTGTGGCCCCGGCCGCAGCGGACGCTGCGACCGGGACCGGCTACCGGAGAGGGATCGCTATTCCTCCCCGGCCGGGTCGTTACCCGTATCCTGGTTGTCCAGTTGGGCCTTGATCAGGTCACCGATCGTGGTCGGTGCCGCACCTGCTTCGGCTTCCCTGGCGCTGTGTTCCTTGACCGCGTCCTTTTCCTCTTCCATCTCCCGGGCCTTGATGGACAGGCCGATCACCCGGTTCTTGCGGTCAACGCCAATGATCTTGACCTCGACGTCGTCGCCCTCCTTGAACACATTGCGGGCGTCCTCGACTCGGTCGCGGCTGATTTCAGAGGCCTTCAGAGTCCCTTCAACCTCATTATCTAGCTGAATAATAGCAGCTTTTGCGTCAACCGCCTTAATTTGACCCTTTACGATGGAGCCCTTGTCATTTTGCGCCACGTAGGTGTTGAACGGGTCGTCCTCGAGTTGCTTGATGCCCAGCGAAATGCGCTCCCGCTCGGGGTCGATGGAGAGCACAACCGTCTCGATTTCCTCGCCTTTCTTGTACCGCCGCACGGCTTCCTCGCCGGGCTCGTTCCAGGAAATGTCGGAGAGGTGCACGAGGCCGTCGATGGCGCCGTCGAGACCGATGAAGATCCCGAAGTCGGTGATGGACTTGATCGCGCCACGGATCTTGTCGCCCTTGTTGAAGGTCGCCGAGAACTCTTCCCAGGGGTTCGCCTGGCACTGCTTGATGCCCAGGGAGATACGCCGGCGTTCTTCGTCGATGTCGAGGATCATGACCTCGATCTCGTCGCCGACCTGCACGACCTTGGACGGGTGGATATTCTTGTTGGTCCAGTCCATCTCGGAGACGTGGACCAGGCCCTCGACGCCCTCCTCGATCTCGGCGAAGCAGCCGTAATCGGTGAGGTTGGTGACCCGCGCGACGAGCTTGGTGTTTTCCGGGTAGCGACGCTTGATGTCCACCCACGGATCCTCGCCGAGTTGCTTGAGACCCAGGGAAACCCGGTTCCGCTCGCGGTCGAACTTGAGGACCTTGACCATGATCTCGTCACCGACGTTGACGATCTCGCTGGGGTGCTTGATGCGCTTCCAGGCCATGTCGGTGATGTGCAGCAGGCCGTCGATACCACCGAGGTCGACGAACGCGCCGTAATCGGTGAGGTTCTTGACGATCCCCTTGATCTCGACACCTTCCTGCAGCGTGGCGAGCAGTGCCTCGCGCTCGACGCTGTTCTCGGCCTCGAGCACCGCGCGACGGGAGACCACGACGTTGTTGCGTTTCTGGTCGAGCTTGATGACCTTGAATTCGAGTTCCTTGCCTTCCAGGTGGGTCACTTCGCGCACCGGGCGCACATCGACCAGCGAACCCGGCAGGAACGCGCGGATGGTCTCGATATCGACGGTGAAACCGCCCTTGACCTTGCCGCTGATCGCGCCCTTGACCACTTCGCCCTTCTCGAAGGCGGCTTCCAGCTTGGTCCAGGCCTCGGCACGCTTGGCCTTCTCCCGGGACAGCCGCGTCTCGCCGAACCCATCCTCCACGGCATCCAGCGCAACATCGACGAAATCGCCGACATTGACCGTCATGGAACCGTCATCATCAAGGAACTGGGAGCGGGGAACGACCCCTTCGGACTTGAGGCCGGCGTGGATGATGACCCAGTCATCGTCAATGTCAATCACCTCGCCCTTGATGATTGCACCGTTGGTCATGTCGATCTGGGTCAGACTTTCTTCAAACAGCTCCGCAAAACTTTCGCCCATGGTAGGTATATCCCGTGTAACAACGAAACGACTACTGATGAGTCGTTTCGTTCGCCGCGCCCCCAGCAGGGTGCGGGTTGCCAGTCAATGTGTCTGCCGTGCAACTGCTGGAATCTTCCTGCAACGGCGACACGCCTTTACTGCAATGGTTCCCGATGCGGTCACGCCAGACCCCGCCGGCGCGCCTCGTCGATGACCGTTTGCAGAACTTCTTCGATGGAAAGGGCCGTGCTGTCCACCTGGACGGCGTCGTCTGCCGGCCTCAGTGGCGCGACGGGACGGTTCATGTCGCGATCGTCCCGCGCCTGGATCTCCTCGAGAAGACCGGCGAGACTAACATCGAGCCCCTTTTCTTTCAACTGTTCATAGCGGCGCCGTGCGCGCTCCTCGGCGCTCGCGTTCAGGTAGACCTTGAGCTCCGCATCCGGGAACACCACCGTGCCCATGTCGCGGCCGTCGGCCACCAGTCCCGGCGGTTCGCGAAACGCCCGCTGGCGGGACAGCAGGGCCTGGCGCACCGCGGGGAACGCGGC
>JBFGWM010000183.1:0-5853 GCA_041588495.1 Pseudomonadales bacterium
ACCGCGTAATCGATGAATTTCGGGTGGGCGAGATCCAGGTTTTGCATCAGGGCGATGAACTCTTCCTCGCTGCGCTCCCCGCCGACCCGGGGGTTGCGGGTGCGCTCCTGGGCAATGGTGGAGATGCGTCGGCCATTGTAGTCATGCCCCGGATAGACCCGGCAGTCGTCCGGAAGGTTGAACAGCCGCTCGCGGATGCTGTGATAGAGGGCGGCCGGGTTTCCATTCTGAAAATCCGTGCGGCCGCAGCCATCGATCAGCAATGCGTCGCCGGTGAACACGCTGTCCCCGACCCGGTAGGCAAAATGGTCGTCGGTATGTCCCGGCGTGTACATCGGTATCAGTTCCACCCCGCCGACGCGTAACGGGACCCCGTCCTCGATGGCCAGGTCGGCACAGCCGACCCCGGACATGGCAGGGAAGGCGACACGGCTGCCGGCTTGCTCGCGGAGTTGCCGGGCCGCGGTGATGTGGTCGGCATGAATATGCGTCTCCACTGTCCATTCCAGATTGAGTCCGAGGTCCCGCAGGACGGTGAGGTCGCGTTCCCAGTTGGGGTAGACCGGATCGATGAGGAGTGCGCTGCCGGTGTCCTCGCACCCCACCAGGTAGGTGTAGGTGCTGGAAGTCTGGTCAAACAACTGTCGGAAGATCACGTCGCCACTCCGTCGCCCGGTGCGTTGCGGGAGACGGTTCCTGAACGGTCGTCCCATCTTCAGGTGAGTCTTGTGGACGGGGACCGGATTGGCAAGAACGGGGTCGGTCGGAACCTGTGGCGCGTGTCCCGCCGGGCCGGGGCAGGATGTTACACTGGCCGCCTCCACCCCGAATCCCAAGCAGCGGACCCTGACGTGCCCGAGACCGAAGCTGAAGCGCTGACGATCCTTTCCCGTGTTTTCGGCTACGATCGTTTCCGCCCTGGCCAGGAGGCGGTGGTCAACGCGCTCCTGGAAGGTCGTCACGTGCTCGCGGTGATGCCCACGGGCTCCGGAAAATCCCTGTGCTACCAGGTGCCTGCGCTGTTGCGGGACGGCCTGGCGCTGGTGGTGTCGCCACTGGTCGCACTGATGCAGGACCAGGTCGCGGCCCTGCGCCTGGCCGGTGTGGCGGCCGACGCCATTCACTCGGGCCAGGATGCCGACGCCAACCGGGAGGCCTGGGACCGCGTGCGGCGGGGAACCACCCGGATCCTCTACCTCGCGCCGGAGCGCCTGATGAGCGCGCACGTGCTGGAGTCCCTGCAGTCGCTGCGCCTCGGCCTGGTCGCCGTGGACGAGGCGCACTGCATCTCCCAGTGGGGTCCGGCATTCCGGCGTGACTACGAGTCGCTGGGGCAGTTGCGGGAACTGTTCCCGGGGGTGCCCATTGGTGCATACACGGCGACCGCGGACGCGGTGACCCGTGCCGACATCGCCGAGAAACTGTTTGGTGGCGACGCGGAAATTTTCGTCCACGGCTTCGACCGCCCCAACATCCGCCTCGGCGTCGAATTAAAGAACAACTGGAAGCAGCAACTGCTGCGCTTTCTCGGCGAGCGTCGCGGCCAGAGCGGTATCGTGTACTGCCTGTCACGGAAAAAGACCGAGGAGGCGGCGGGCTTCCTGGTCGAGCAGGGTTACGACGCGCTGGCTTATCACGCCGGCATGGACAAGGACCAGCGTGCGCGCCACCAGTCGCGGTTCAACGATGAGCCGGGGGTGATCATTGCCGCCACCATCGCCTTCGGCATGGGGATCGACAAGCCCGACGTGCGCTTCGTGTTCCATGCCGACATCCCCGGCAGCATCGAGGCCTACTACCAGGAGATCGGCCGCGCCGGGCGTGACGGCCAGCCTGCCGAGGCCTGCATGCTGTACGGGCTCGATGACATCCGCATGCGGCGCCAGTTCATCGAGAACGAGGACAGCGACGACGATCGCAAGCGCCGCGAACGCCAGCGCCTCGACGCGCTGGTCGGCTATTGCGAGGCGCCCGCCTGCCGGCGCGGCATCCTGCTCGCCTATTTCGGGGAGACCACGCAGCCCTGCGGCAATTGTGACACCTGCCTGGAGCCGGTCGAACTCGCCGACGGCACCGAGGCCGGACGCATGGCACTGTCTGCCGTTCTCCGCACCGGGCAACGCTTCGGGGCGACCCACATCATCGACATCCTGCGCGGCCAGTCCACGCCCAAGGCCAGCCAGTTCGGGCATGACCGCCTGCCCACGTTCGGGGTGGGCAAGCACATCGACAAGCAGGAATGGCGCTCGATCCTGCGGCAGATGGTGGCCGCCGGACTGCTCGACATCGATTTCGAGGGCTACGGCGCCCTGCGCATGACCGATGAGGGCGGTACGCTGCTCCGGGACGAGCGCGAGTTCCGCTATCGCCGCGACGTCGTGCGCGGCCGCAAGGCGGTGAAGAATCGGCGGGTCGCCGCCGTGCAACCGGACCTCAACATGGAGGAGCAGGGCCTGTTCGCGGCGCTGCGTGACCTGCGTGCGGAACTGGCCCGGGAGCGGGGCGTGCCGGCCTATGTCGTGTTCGCCGATCGCAGCCTCGCCGAGATGGCCCGCATGCGGCCGCGAGACCTCGACGACCTGGCCGAGGTCCACGGGGTCGGGCAGCGCAAGCTGGACGAGTTCGGCACCCTCTTTCTCGACGCGATCCGGCGTTTCGGTACCGGTGAAACCGTGGCCTGAGCCCTTTCCGGTCGGTTATCCCGCAATCTTCCCCAGGCCTCTGACGGCATGATTCCCGGCTATCCTTGTGATTGATCAGCCGCTTTCATTCCCCGTCCCTGGAGCCTGTCCATGAGCACCGTTCTTTCCGTCAACAACCGGACCCCGGGCGTGCTTGGCGCGTTCGGCAACCTGATCGAATGGCGGCTGGGTTGGGCTCGCCGCGATTTGGATTACATCCCCACCGACGTGCGCTGCGAAAAGCTGGCCTCGGCGCGGGAGGCGGTGTCCATGATCACCGATGGCGCGGTGGTGGCATCCAGCGGTTTTGGCGCCTGCGGCCGCTGCTCGGTGTTCTTCTGGGCCCTGCAGGCGGTACACGGCCAGGATCATCACCCCCGCGACCTGACCTGGATCACCGTCAGCGCGCAGGGCGGGCGCGGGCAGGTCCCCGGCACGATCGAGGAAATCGCCATTCCCGAGCTGGTGTCCTGTTACATCTCCGGCCACCTGGAAACCGCCAAGGCCTTCCTCAAGCTGGCCGACCAGGGCCGCATGGAACTGCACACGCTGCCCCAGGGCGTGTTCACCCACCTGATCCGCGGCCAGGGGGAGGGCAAGAAGGTCCTCGATACCGAGACCGGCCTCGGCACCTTCCTGGATCCCAACCTCGACGGTGGGACCTCGGTCACCCGGCCCGCAAAACGTAGTTTTGTCGCCACGCGGGGCAAGAAACTGCGGTACAGCCTGCCGCCGATCGAGTTCGGCCTGCTGGCCGCGCCGTTTGCCGATCACGAGGGCAACATCTACTTCGGCAATTCGCCGACCGTCACCGAAAACCGCGAGATTGCGGCGGCGGCTTACCGGAACGGCGGCAAGGTGCTGGTGCTGGTCGGTGCGTTCGTGCCCAAGGACGAGGCCAATATCGACATCCCCGCGGCAGAGGTGAGCGCGATCGTGTTCAACCCGCTCTATGAACAGATCGGCGGCATCCGCCTGAAACGTTCATGGAGCATGTTCCTGCCGGAGAATAATGACAGCATCGACCAGTCCATCGGCATCGTGAAGAAGCTGAACGCGGTGATGCGCCTGACCCCGAAGCGCTCGGAACTCGACAACGTGATGGCGCGCTCCGCCACGGCGCTGTTCGCGCGCGAGTGCAAGCCCGGCGCGCTGGTCAACATCGGCGTCGGCATGCCCGAGGAGACCGGCCGCCTGCTGTACGAGAGCGGGCTCTACAAGGAGCTGACCTTCACCACCGAGGCCGGAGTGCTCGGCGGGGTTCCGCTGCCCGGGATTTTCTTCGGCGCCTCGGCGTGCCCGGAGCGTATCGAGAGCTCGGCGTGGATGTTCGAGCAATACAAGAAGAGCCTGGACACCACCGTGCTCGGGTTCCTGCAGGTGGACTCCGAGGGTAACGTCAACGTCTCGCGTCGCGGCGCCAACGCGATCGACTACGTGGGGCCCGGCGGATTCATCGACATCTGGGAGTCGGCGAAGACCATCATTTTCGTGGGCTCATGGATGGTCAAGGGCGAACTGGCGCTGAACAAGGGACGCCTGAAAGTGCGCAAGCGCGGACGCCCCAAGTTCGTGCGCAGGGTCGACGAGGTGACCTTCAACGGCCAGCGCGCGCTGCAGAAGGGCAAGAAGATTTTCTACGTCAGCAACGTCGGCGTGTTCCAGCTCACCGAGCGGGGTGTGGAACTGCGGCAGGTCGCGCAGGGCATCGACATCGACAACGACATCCTCGGTATTTCCGACGCCGAGATCCTGCTGCCGGAAGACGGCAACGTCCCGGAATTGTCCGACGAGATCATGACCGGACGGCGCTTCCAGTTGGGGTGGGGATGATCTGAAACCTGGCGACGGGGCCGGAATCGCTGTTGCCTGAGCCGTGCGGATGCGCGGTGCGGCTCCAGTAAGCCCCGGATCCGGAATTATTCGGTTCCCTGACGGGTTACCTCGATGGAGCATGCGCTATCGTTCCTGTGCATGCACCGAGGTTGCTCCACCCGCAGGCTCTCCCCGTAGTGGTTGCCGATGCCCTGGATCAGGCCCTCCGCGAAATGGCACATTCTGCGCCGCGAAGCGTAATCGATGACGACGCGGTGGGGTGCGATCCTGCTGCAATGAATAAAGGGCGGGTTCGTTTCGGGATTGTCGGCAATGATCACCCGATGAATATTACGCTGGGTGTTCTCAATGAGGTCCATGGCGTCCCAGTCCTTGTTGATCAGGAAGCGGTACTTTTTCAGCAGGCGCGGCATCATGTATTCACCAAATCCGCGCAGCAGCTCCTCGGCGGGTTTTTCAGCCACCTTTGACAGCGCCTCAATCAGCGCTTTTCCCTCGGCGTCCGAGTAATCCCGGGAGATGACGAAACGGGTGTGGGGAATGCCCGCGGTCTGAACCACCCCGGTCCACAAGTCGGGTCCCAGGGTTTCCTGTACGTACTGCTGCATCTGGAAAAAAATGAGTCCGTACACTGAAACCTCGCGGGTCTGAAGGAGTGAGCCACTGGTGATGCGGTCTCCGCGTGCTGACTCCAATCCGTGGCGGTAACACATGGCGTCGGATCGGAAAAAAGCCGAGTCCGACTCGAAAATGATACCCCTGTACCGGGAAATTCCAAGTGCCGCCAAAGCTTAGCGCAATCGCTCCCCCGGGAACAGGAGACGGGTCGGACGCAACTTCCGGGTGCTCCGGCAGCACTTTCGGCCGTGGCACCTCTGATTTTGCGCCGATAGGCATTACAATGGCCGCCTTGGGCGAGTCGCCCCCGGACCGCGGTCATGCCGGTGGCCCGGGTATGGCTCGAAATCTGCCGTGAGAATCGATTGGGAACCCTATGACTGACCAGCGCATCCAGGTCGGCGGTCTGCAGATCGCCAAGGCACTTTACGACCTCGTGGAAACCGAAATCGCACCCGGAACCGGGGTCGATACCGCACACTTCTGGGCGGAATTCGAGGCCATCCTCGATGACCTGGCGCCGAAGAACAAGGCGCTCCTCGCCCGGCGCGACGAACTTCAGAAGCAGATCGACGACTGGCACCGCGAACGCGCGGGCCAGGCGCATGATGCCGCGGCCTACAAGGGCTTCCTGCAGGAGATCGGTTACCTGCTGCCCGAGGGCGATGACTTCACGATCACCACGCAGAACGTGGATGCCGAGATCGCCGAGCAGGCC
>JBFGWM010000184.1:0-5846 GCA_041588495.1 Pseudomonadales bacterium
ACAGGCATGCCGGGCTACAGGGCGCGTGTCATGTACCTGCACCAGCGCAGTGCCATGACGGCGGGCAACGTCGAGGACAACCTGCGTGCGCCATTCCGCTTCCAGGCACACCGGGAGCGTTCCTACGACCGCGAGGCCTGCCTCGCCCTGCTGCGTACGGTCGGCCGCGGCCCGGCGTTCCTCGCCAAGGACGCCGCCGAACTGTCCGGCGGCGAGGCGCAGATCGCGGCCCTGATGCGGGCCCTGGTGCTGGACCCGGAAATCCTGCTGCTCGACGAACCCACCGCGTCCCTGGATGACCGCAGCCGGGCGGGCATGGAGACCCTGGTCCGCGAGTGGCTGTGGTCGCGGGACGGGCGCGCCTGCCTGTGGACCTCCCACGACGATGCCCAGCTGAAGCGGGTTGCCGACCGTCGCATCGCTCTCGCGGAGCCCGTGGCATGAGCAGCTACATCACCATCGGACCGTTCCAGCTGCTGCTCGCGGCCCTGCTGGTGGTCATCAACATCGCCCTGTCCCTCCGCCTGCGCCTGGACCTGGAGCGCTCCCTGGCCGTCGCCTCCGCGCGCATGGTCGTGCAGTTGCTGTTGATCGGCTACCTGCTGCAGTGGGTGTTCGCAATCGAGAACATCGCCTGGATACTCGGCCTGGCCCTGCTGATGACAGTCATTGCCAGCGCCAGCGCGGTAGGGCGTACGCAGCGGCGTTACCGCAACATCTGGTGGAACAGCTTCGTCTCCATCTTCGGCGCCTCGGTACTGGTCACCCTGGTCGGCATCAGCGGCATTGTGCAGGTCGACCCCTGGTACAAACCCCAATACCTGTTTCCGCTGCTGGGCATGGTGCTGGGCAACACCCTGAACGGAATCTCGCTCGCCCTGGACCGCTTTCTCGAGGAAATCGCCACCCACCGTCATCGCGTGGAGTCGTTGCTCGCCCTCGGTGCGACCCGCTGGGAGGCCGTCCACGAGGTGCTCCGCGAGGCGGCGCGAACCGGAATGATCCCGACCATCAACTCGATGATGGTCATGGGAATCGTCAGCCTGCCGGGCATGATGACCGGGCAGATTCTCGCCGGGGCCGACCCGGTGGATGCAGTCCACTACCAGATCGTCATCGTGTTCATGATCGCCTCGGCTTCCGCCCTGGGCATTATCGGCGTGCTGTTGCTGGCCTACAGCGCCGTTTTCAACAACCGCCATCAACTGCATGTCGAGCGCATCCGGCGCGTGGAAAATTAAAGCCGGCCATAGCGGACGCCCTGCCCCGACCACTCGGACAACCGGCATCACCGTTGGTCCACCGGAACTGTTCAGTTCAGTCGGGGGCGACTAGTATTTCTGGTGAGAGGGCGTCGTACCGCGGATCCGCGGCAACATCGTCGCAGCAGGGAAAGAGCCATGTTCCTCAACATCCTGTATGCCGTGGACGACGACAGCAAGTATCTCGTCATGGAAAAGCTCCTGCAGCAGACCGAGTCCCTGGCCCTCGCCTTCCTCGATCGCCAGTTGCCCGATGACATCGCCGCTGGGAATATCGACCCCGCGCAGTATGACCTTCTGCTCGTGGAAAGCCGCCTCGAAAACGCCGAACGGTTCAAGACCGGGGAGGAGCTGCTCCGGTCCCTGTACGACTCCGGTAACGAGACGCCTGCCGTGCTGCTGACTGGTACTGACGACCCGCAGGTCGGGAGCGGGGACGGCTCATGGAGCGGGCCGGGCCGGGTGGTGAGCCTCCCCGCGGGGCACCTCACCGCGGAGCAACTCGACGCGGCCGTGCACAACGCCCTCAATGCCAACACGCTGCGCATCCTGATCATCGAGGACGACGACGACGATTACCGGATTCTCTGCACGCACCTGCCCGAGAGCAAGGAAATCGCGGTGGAAACCGAACAGGCCAGGACCATCGAGGAGGCCTGGCCGCGCATCGAGAGCGACGAGCACGACCTCTACCTCGTCGATTACCAGCTGGGGCCCGAGGTCGCGACGTCACTCGTCGAACGCATGGTTGCGGCGGGGAACCTCAAACCGATCATCCTGGTGACCGGCCATGCTGCCGTTGATACAGACCCGGCGATGAGCGTCCTGCTACAACGGGACCACGTGAGTTTCCTGTCCAAGCAGTCTCTCAGCACCGAGGCCGTCGCCAACGCCCTGCGCCTCACCGATCCGGCCGGCGGCAAGGACTTCGACCTGCAGCAACTTGCCAGCGGCATCCAGGTCGAGGAATAGGCCCGGCCGGCACGACGATCGACCCACCGCTCAATCCACCTGCGAGATGCACTCCGGATCGTTGAAAGGCAGGTAGGTCTCGTCGGCCGCGCTGTAGAAAAACATCGGGTCGCCGATCCGCTCGGGATCGATTCCCTGCGCGCGCAGGTGGAATTTCACGAACTTCATCGTTTCCGTGGTTTCCAGGCGCTCGACGATGCGGATGAAGCGCGGGCGCGCCGACTCCGTGAGGTTCGCGGAGACCGCACGCCATGCGGCATCCCCGTCAAAGCTGGCGCCCTCGCGAAGCTGGATGGCTGCCGTTCCCGCGCGACCCTCGCGGCCCGTCACCCGCACACCGTAGACCACCGCGTTCTCCACGAATGGCAGTTCGGAGATGACATCCGCGACCTGTTCCGAGGACACGTTCTCCCCGCGCCAGCGGTAACTGTCACCAACCCGGTCGAGGAACCAGTAGTCGCCTTCCCCGTCGCGCCGCATCAGGTCACCGGTACTGAACCAGGCATCGCCCTTCTTGAACACGTCACGCAGGATCTTGCGCTCGGTTTCCTCCTCGCTGGTGTACCCGTCGAAGAGGCTGAGGGGGTGAGACGGATCGATTCGCGCCAGCAGGACCCCGGGCTCGTCCACGCCGCAGGCCTCCATGAACCCGTCGTCGGCACGAATGTAGTCGTCGAACTCCACGTCGTAGTGGACCAGCGCAACCTGGCGGTCCTGGTTCAGCGGCTGGCCGACGGAACCGATCTTCTCGCCGGACATGTTGACCATCGCCACGTTGCCCTCGGTGGAACCGTAGAACTCGATAATCTTGCCCGGCTTGAAGCGCTCCTGCAGATCGCGCCACACGTCGGGACGCATGCCGTTGCCGATGAACAGGCGGATCGAATGACGGTCCTCGCCGGGTTGCGGCTCGCGGTTCACGAGGTAACGACACATCTCCCCGACGTAGAACACCACCGTCGCACCGTAGCGGCGCGTCTCCTCCAGGAAACGCGTTGCCGAGAAACCCGACGCCAGGGCGAGACGCGCACCGCCGACCAGGGCGCCCCCCGAGGCCATCAGCATCCCGGTGGCATGGTAGAGCGGCGTGCAGCAATAGACCGTGTCGCGGGTGGTGAACTTGCCGATCGCGGCGGTGGACAATGCCGCGAGGCTCCAGCGCCGGTTGGTGATCTTCACGGCCTTCGGGCGGCCCGTCGTGCCGGAGGTGAAGATCAGCATGGCCACGTCACCCGCGCGCCCCGGGTTGAGGTCCACCTTCGACAGGTCCGGCTCATCCTCGACGTGATCGGATACGCGAATCGCGACATCCGGGAGCACCTCGTTCTCCGCGCCGAAAACAAACAAAGGCAGATCGGGACAGGTGGCCGCGAGGTCCTCGACGTGGGCGTGATCGCTGATCAGTGCCGCCACGCCGCCCTCGATCAGGGCGTGCTCCAGGGAACTGCCGCGCATGCTGCAGTTGAGCAGCACCGCGACCGCGCCGATCCGGTTCAGGGCAGCCGTCGCGGTGAGGAAATCGGGATGATTGTCCATCTGGATGCCGACATGGGCACCCGGTTCGATGCCGCAGGCGAACAACGCCGCCGCCACCCGGCTGACCTCGCGGTCGGCCTCGGCATAGGTGTAGGCCTGGTCCTCCCAGAGGAAAAAGGCCGCATCCGGAATCGCCCGCGCCTGCTCGGCAAGAACCGAACCCATGCTCACCGGAGTGGATTCCTCCAGGCGCCGGATTCGCGCCAGGCGCGGCAGTTCCCAGCGCAGGGCGTCGACCAGTTCGCCGACTTCCAGGGACACGTCACCGACCCGGTGCCAGAGGTTGTCCAGCATGCTGGTGGCGGAATCATAAAGTCGCTGGATGCCGCGCCGGTCCTCGACCTCCGGCGGAGGTTCGGGGCGCGCCTCGGGCTGGAAGTCGGGTTGCGGTCCGTCGCCGTCGAGCCAGCGGATCCAGCTCACCACCGTGGGCCAGGTGTAGCGCAGGGACTTGGAGCCCACCACCAGGCCGAAGTGGCCGGCCGCGAGTTCCACCTCGTGGACGGTCGCGCGGGGCGCGGCGTCATTGATGGCCCGCACCGAGGGCGGACGCCCGAACTCGTCGCGACTTCCGACAAAGTAGAGGATCGGCACGTCGATATCGGCGAGGGTCACGGTGCGCCCGTTGATCACGAACCCCCCGGTCAGCATCCGGTTGTTAACGATCATCTCGTCGATGAACTTGCGCAGGGCCGGACCCGGCCAGGCCACGAAGCCCTCGCCGCCGAGAAAGCGGCGCTGGCGCTCGCGACGCTCCAGGGCCTCGCGATCCGGCAGCAGGCTGAAGATGCCGAGCATCTGGCGGATTTCCTTGCCGCCACTGAGAATCTTGAAACCGGCCATGGACATCGCGCCGGGCAGTGCCTCCATGGCGCGGAACGGGGCGAGCACCGCCTTGCCTGGGCCGCCGAGGATCACCTCGGAAACCTCGCCACGGACGCCGCCGGGCAGGTTGCGGTGGATGTCGACCGGACTGCCGAAGGTGATGACGGACTGCACGCCGTGACTCTGCCGGTAGGCCGCGCACTGGTACACGAACATGCCGCCCTGGGAATAGCCCGCCAGGTTGACGTCCTGCCCGGTGGCCTCGCGAACCCGGTCGATGGCGTCGTCCACCGCGAGAACGTGATCGTCGAGGGTGCGCTGCAACGCCCCTTCCTGCAACTCGGGCGCGCCGAAATCGACCAGCCACACGTCCACACCCTGCGCGGTCAGCCACGCCACGGCGCTGAGTTCGGGCGCGAGATCGTAGATCTCCGAGGCGATCATCAGCGGCGGCACCAGCAACAGGGGACCGCGTACCGGTTCGACCTCGGTCTCGCCTACGTTGACGTAGCGCCGCAGCTTGTAACGGGGATCCTCGTGCAGTACCGAGAATGGCGTGCTCCAGGGCGCGGTCAGGCGTCCCTCGCGGAGCAGTTCAAGGGCATTCGAGGTACCCGCCCGAAAGCGGTGCACGCGTTGTCCGAGGATGCGCGGGACAGCGCGAATCTTCTTGATCGGGGCAATCATGCCGGAACTCCGTGGAATCACATGGGCTGCCGCGGGAGTACCGCGGTGAGGACGTAGTTTAGTGATTTCGCGCGTTTTGCTCGACACCCGGCCCGCCATCCGGCTTGCCGGCCATGCCAGGGCACGGCCCGGCGACGCCTAGCGCACCCAGGCGCGGTATGGACCGGCACCGCTGATTGCGTCGATGCGTACCCGGTAGGCGCCGCTGTCGTTGTCGTAGGACACTTCCTCGCGAGAGTCCGGGCCCGAGGAGCTCGCCACCGTGTTCCAGGTGCCGATGAACATGCCCTTGCGCAGGCGTTGCACCGCGATATCGAAATTCGCGCCAGCGGGCCCGCGCAGCCAGACCTGCACGCTACCCGGTTTGCGCTCCTCGCCGGCGCGGCCGGGCAGGAACACCGAGTCGCCGAAAGCCAGGTCACCCTCGAAAAGCCGGCAGTCCGTGCACGGTGGCGCCGCGCTGCCGGTCACTGTCACGTTCTGCACCTGGGTCGCGGCCTGGTTGGAGCTGTCCGTCACCGTCAGGGTGACCGAGCGGGTCCCGGCCGAGGCAAACCCGTACTG
>JBFGWM010000185.1:0-5820 GCA_041588495.1 Pseudomonadales bacterium
AACGACGAGACAGACAAGGAAAACGGGGCGGGGGAAGATCCCGCGGACGATTGGGCGGCCGCCCTCGAGGAACAGAAAACCACCGAGGGCGAAGCCACTGCGGAGGCTGCCGGCGACGATGCCGGAGACGCGGCCGATGACTGGGGCGCGGCCCTGGACGAGCAGAAACAGAGTTCGGACCAGAAACAGGCGGATGCCCAGAAGACGGCCATGAATGCCAAGCCGGTATCCATGGGCGAACTGAAGGACGAGGGCGGACGCTCCGAGGTCGGTGCCGACTCCCTGGCCGAAAGCAGCCCGAAGCTCGAGGTGATCCTCGATATCCCGGTAAGGCTGTCCATGGAAGTGGGCAACACGGAGATCAGTATCCGCAACCTGCTGCAGCTCAACCAGGGCTCGGTCATCGAACTGGACCGCCTGGCGGGCGAGCCTCTCGACGTGCTGGTCAACGGCACCCTCATCGCGCATGGCGAAGTGGTGGTGGTGAACGAGAAGTTCGGGATTCGGCTGACTGACGTTATCAGTGCCCAGGAGCGCATCAAGCGCCTCAAGTAAGGCAGACCACAAACAACCGCAGGGACGCAGGCATGGAGCACAGGAACGTGAAGGGCAGGGCAGCAGGGCGCATGACGTGGGTCATCCTCGTCGCCGCGTTGCTCGCGCCGGTTCCCGTTGCGGCCGATACCCGTGTCGGCGCCACTCCGGAATCCACGGCAGAAGCCGGGAGCGTCACGGTGCCGGCTGCTGATCCGGGACTGCAACCGGAAAGTCCGACGCCGGGAGCCGATGCGGTCACGGCGGACGGCAGTGCCCCGGCAGCTCCCCCGCGCAACGCCCCCATGGTCCTGCCGCGTGCGACCCCCGCCGTTACCGGCTCCGACTGGCTGCAGATGCTGGCCGGACTGGCGCTGGTGATGACGCTGATCATCGGTTGCGCGTGGCTGGCCCGGCGCATGTCGGGCGCCGGCGCCTTCGGCAATCGCCACCTCAAGGTACTTTCCTCACTTTCTCTCGGCGCGCGCGAGCGGATCGCACTGATCGAAGTCGGGTCCGAGCAGGTCCTGGTCGGCGTCACGCCGAACAGCATCCGCCGCCTGCACGTGCTGGAAAACCCGGTCGCCAGCGATGTGCCCGGGCGCCCGACGGAATTCTCGCGGCGCATCCAGGAGCTCATCAAGCGGGGTGAAACCCATGAAAACTGATCGCACCAAGCGTGGCCTGCGCAACGGCGCGGGCGTCATGCTGGCGACCCTGGTCGCGGCGTTTGCACCCGAGGCGGTCATGGCCCAGGTGCCGGGCATCCCGGCGCTGACCATGACCACCGGCACCGACGGCAGCGAGAACTACACCGTCACCATCCAGATCCTGGCGCTGATGACGGCGCTGACCTTCCTGCCGGCGATCGTGATGATGATGACCTCCTTCACACGCATCATCGTGGTGTTCGCAATCCTCCGCCAGGCGTTGGGCCTGCAACAGACGCCCTCCAACCAGATTCTCATCGGGCTGGCACTGTTCCTGTCGTTCTTCGTGATGACGCCGGTCCTGCAGGAGGTCAACACGCGCGCGCTGCAACCCTACCTCAACGAGGAGATCAGTCCGCCCGAGGCCGTGCGCCAGGCCGGCGCGCCGTTTCACCAGTTCATGCTCGGCCAGACGCGTCGCGACGACCTCAACCTGTTCGTGCGCATTTCCGGCCGCGAGGACATTCCCAGCGCGGAGGAAACCCCGTTCTCGGTGCTGGTTCCCGCGTTCGTGACCAGCGAACTCAAGACCGCGTTCCAGATCGGTTTCCTGCTGTTCCTGCCGTTCCTGATCATCGACATGGTGGTGGCCAGCGTGCTCATGTCCATGGGCATGATGATGCTGTCGCCGCTGATCATCTCGCTGCCGTTCAAGATCATGCTGTTCGTGCTGGTGGACGGCTGGGCGATGGTGGTCGGCACCCTGGCCTCAAGTTTCGGAATCTGACCGGCGCCGGCACAACTGCCGGGCCAAGGAGAGAGACATGACACCGGAAGTCGTGATGGATATTTTCCGGGAGACCCTGTTCCTGGTGGTGCTCCTGGTGGGCGCGAGCATCGTTCCCAGCCTGCTGGTCGGCCTGGTCGTGGCCATGTTCCAGGCGGCCACGCAGATCAACGAGCAGACCCTGTCCTTCCTGCCGCGCCTGCTGGTCACCCTGATAACCCTGATCGTGGCCGGGCCGTGGATGCTCAAGCTGGTGTTGGAGTATTCCCAGAACCTGATCCTGAACATTCCCAGGCTGATCGGTTGACGGGATGACCCGGGCCCCGACGTGAACGCGACCCCGTTGGTATTCTCGGACGCGCAGCTGCTGGAATTCCTGGCCAGTTACCTGTGGCCGCTGTTCCGTGTCGCCGGTTTCTTTCTCGCGGTGCCGATCATCGGCACGCGCCTGGTTCCGCAGCGCATCCGCCTCGGCCTCGCCATGGTGGTGACCATCGCCATCGTACCGGTGCTGCCGCCACCGCCGGCGGTCGATCCGTTGTCGCTGACCTCGGTGCTGATTACCGCCCAGCAACTGGTCATCGGCCTGGCCCTGGGTTTCTTCGTGCAGTTCATGTTCCAGCTCTTCATCGTGGCGGGACAGAGCATCGCCATGCAGATGGGTCTCGGTTTCGCATCGATGGTGGATCCTGCCAACGGCATCTCGGTGGCGGTGCTCAGCCAGTTCTTCCTGCTCCTCACCACCATCCTGTTCCTGTCCATGAACGGACACCTGGTGATGATCGAGGTGTTCGTGGAAAGCTTTCGCGCCATCCCGGTGTCGACGTTCGGGCTCAGCAGCGAGGGGCTCTGGGGGCTGGTGAACACCGGCACCTGGATGTTCGCCGCGGCCCTGCTCATCGCGCTGCCCGCGGTCACCGCGCTGCTGGTGGTGAACCTGTCCTTCGGGGTCATGACCCGCTCGGCGCCGCAACTGAACATCTTCACCATCGGCTTTCCCCTCACCATGGTGCTGGGGCAGGTGATCCTGTGGCTGAGCCTGATCGGGTTCCTGCCGCGTTACGAGAACATCGTCACCCACGGCTTCGCCATGATGCGCGGCCTGGTCGGCATCCCGTAGGCGGGCGGCCATGGCGGAGAACGACAACAGCCAGGAAAAAACCGAGGAGCCCACTCCCAAGCGTCTGCAGGACGCCAAGGACGAGGGCCAGGTCGCACGCTCCAAGGAACTCAACACCACCGCCGTGCTGCTGGCCGGCGCCGGCAGCCTGCTGATGTTCGGCGAATCCCTTGCCGCGGCCTTTGACCGCGCCTTCACCTTCAATTTCACCCTGGACCGCGCGCACCTGTTCGACACCCGGTTCATGATCATTCACCTGGGCGCCACCGTGCAGGACATGGCGCTGGCGATGGTCCCGTTCTTCATCGTCGTGCTCATCGCCTCGATCGTGGGGCCCGTGGCCCTGGGCGGCTTCATCTTCGCCGGGAAGGCCATGGCCCCCAAACTGAGCCGCATGGACCCGGTGGCCGGCCTGAAGCGGATGTTCTCCCTCAAGGGCCTGGTGGAGTTGTTCAAGGCGCTGGCCAAGTTCGTGGTCATCGCGGCCCTCGCGGTGCTGATCCTGGGGGCGCTGTTCGACGAACTCATGAGCCTCGGCAACCAGGACGTGGAGCAGGGCATCGTGTACGCCAACTGGCTCCTCGGCTGGGCGTTCCTGGCCCTGTGCGCGGCGACCATCCTGATCGCGATCATCGACATCCCGTTCCAGATCTGGGAGCACACCCGCAAGCTGAAGATGACCCACCAGGAACTCAAGGACGAGTACAAGGACACCGAGGGCAAGCCCGAGGTGAAGAGCCGGGTGCGCCAGTTGCAGCGGGAGATCTCCCAGCGCCGCATGATGGCCGAGGTGCCCAAGGCCGACGTGGTGATCACCAACCCGGAACACTACGCGGTGGCCCTGCGCTACGACCCCGAAAACGACAACGCGCCGATGCTGGTGGCCAAGGGCGAGGACTTCATGGCGCTCAAGATTCGCGAGATCGCCGTCAAGTACGACGTGTACATCCTCGAGGAGCCGCCCCTGGCGCGGGCTATCTGGCACAACACCGAGATCGGCAAGGAGATCCCGGCCGGGCTGTACATCGCGGTGGCCCAGGTGCTCGCGTACATCTTCCAGCTGCGCCGCTACAGCCCCGGTTTCACCACCAAGCCGAAGCGTCCCGACATCGAGGTCCCCGAGGATCTCCGTTTCGATCCCGCCTGATCGCCTGACTTTTAACCGTTTTTCTGCCCGACCTGCGGTTGGCAAGACTCTTGCAGTGACCCTTGCAGGGGGCCCGTGCGTCAATTTTTCGTGCGTGCGCGCGGGTCACGGCCCCGGAAGGAGTGAATTGAATGGCAGAACGCGGCGAGATCCTGGCGAACATGCGGACCCTGAGTCACGGCAACCTGGCCGTGCCGGTACTGCTGCTCGCCATCCTCGCCATGGTGACCCTGCCGGTCCCGCCGTTCATCCTCGACGGCCTGTTCACCTTCAACATCGCCCTGTCCCTGGTGGTCCTGCTGGTCTCGGTCTATACCGGCCGGCCCCTCGACTTCGCGGTGTTCCCCACCATCCTGCTGGTGGCGACCCTGCTGCGACTGGCCCTCAACGTGGCCTCCACCCGGGTGGTGCTGCTCAACGGCCACACCGGCGGCGACGCCGCGGGCAAGGTCATCCAGGCCTTCGGCGAGGTGGTGGTCGGTGGCAACTACGTGGTGGGGATGGTGGTGTTCGTGATCCTCGTGATCATCAACTTCGTGGTCGTCACCAAGGGCGCCGGGCGGATCTCCGAGGTCAGCGCGCGCTTCACCCTGGACGCCATGCCCGGCAAGCAGATGGCCATCGACGCCGACATGAACTC
The DNA here is from genome assembly GCA_041588495.1 of Pseudomonadales bacterium. Taxonomy (GTDB): domain Bacteria; phylum Pseudomonadota; class Gammaproteobacteria; order Pseudomonadales; family JBFGWM01; genus JBFGWM01. The sequence continues at coordinate 4,879 of JBFGWM010000185.1, forward strand.
CGGCCTGATCGACCAGGACGAGGCGCGCCTGCGCCGTTCCGAGATCGCCCAGGAGGCGGATTTCTACGGCTCCATGGACGGCGCCAGCAAGTTCGTCCGCGGCGACGCGGTGGCCGGCATCCTGATCCTGCTCATCAACATCCTCGGCGGCCTCGGCATCGGGATGTTGCAGCACGACCTGCCCTTCGGCACCGCGATGCGCCTGTACGCGCTGCTGACCATCGGCGACGGCCTGGTCGCGCAGATTCCCTCGCTGCTGCTGTCCACCGCAACGGCGATCATCGTGACCCGGGTCTCGACCACCCAGGACATGGGCAACCAGGTGGTCACGCAGATGTTCGAGTCGCCCCGTTCCCTGGCGATGGCCGCGGTGATCCTGGGCATCATGGGCTCGATCCCGGGCATGCCCCACGTCGCGTTCCTGGGCCTGGCCGCGATTGCGGGCGGCATGGCCTGGCTGATCTTCGACCGTCGCCGCAAGGCCGAGGCCGCGGAGCAGGCCGAGGTGGCCGCCGAAACCGCGGCGGAGGCCGAGAAACCCGCCGAGGGCGAGATTCCGGAACTGGGCTGGGACGACGTGCAGCCGGTGGACGTGCTCGGCCTCGAGGTCGGTTACCGGCTGATCCCGCTGGTCGACAAGAACCAGAACGGCCAGTTGCTGAGCCGCATCAAGGGCGTGCGCAAGAAGCTGTCCCAGGAACTCGGCTTCCTGATGCCGTCGGTGCACATCCGCGACAATCTCGACCTCGCGCCCAACGCCTACCGCATCACCCTGATGGGCGTGCGCTCGGGCAGCGCCGAGGTCTACCCGGAGCGCGAACTGGCGATCAATCCCGGGCAGGTATTCGGCAAGATCCAGGGTACCGAGACCAAGGATCCCGCGTTCGGCATGGAGGCGGTCTGGATCGATCCCGAGCAACGTGAGCAGGCGCAGACCCTGGG
>JBFGWM010000186.1:0-5816 GCA_041588495.1 Pseudomonadales bacterium
CTGCTGGGCCATCAAGAGCGCCGCTACCGGACAGTACGTGGTCGAGTCGGGCGCGGGCTATGCCCTGGGGGATAAGCGGCAGGCGTTTTACCTGAAGCCCACGGAGCTCGGGAGCTACCTGCTCTTGTCCGGTTATACCGGCGCCGACCGCATTGCCATGGGCACCAAGAAACTGCTCGGGATCACCGATCCGGGCGGGGAGTTCCTGGATGCAGCGGGCAACCTGATCGTCGAGGGTGGCTACGTGGTCAGCGGTCTGGGCGACATGGCCAATTTCGCCACCGAGCCCGTGGGGCGTTACGGGCGCGCCGTGCGCGCGGTGGGCGAGGAGACCGGCAACGTGGGCGAACGGGCAGCGGACACCGACATCCAGCCTGCACTGGGCATGGTCAACGAGGCCAACGACCTCGCGGTGTGGACGTTCAGCGACCTCGGCAACGGCACCCATGGACTGACGTCCCGGGATACCGGGCTGGCGCTGGCCGGCGGAGACGGACAGGTCGGCCTCATGCCGGGTGGAAGCACCGCCCCGGAAACGCAGTTCCGTCTGGAGTACGTGGGGGACGCCACCTATACCGGCAACGAGATCAATCCCGACGAGGCCTGCGCGGCTTACCCGGAAGCAGACATTGATGCCGAACTGGTGGCGGATGGCGTGAAGCTGTTCCGGGACGCAGCCGGCAGGGAAGTCTACGGATTCATTGACGGGCACACCCATATCTCGGCGTACGAGTTCATCGGTGGCCGGGTGAACTACGGCGACCCGTTCCACAAGTTCGGCGTCCAGCACGCGATGCACGATTGTGAGAAGGTGCATGGCCCGCGCGGCACCACCGGACTCGTGGAGATCGCCACCTCCGGAACCACCCCCGACCAGCATGTGACGGAAGGCTGGCCCAACTTCGAGTTCTGGCCCCAGTACAACTCGCTGCAGCATCACCAGACCTATTACCCGTTTATCCAGCGCACCTACATGGCCGGATTGCGGATCATGCTCATCCACCTCGTGCACAACGAGATCCTGTGCCAGCTCAATCCGCACAAGGAGCGGGATTGCGACGGCGTGGAGAGCATCACCCTGCAGGCCGTGCGCATGCACGAGATGGAGCGCTACATCGATGCCCAGCACGGCGGGCCGGGCAAGGGCTGGTTCCGCATCGTCACCACGCCGGCCGAGGCACGCAAGGTCATTGCCGACGGCAAGCTGGCGGTGATCCTCGGTATCGAGATGTCGAAACCGCTCAACTGTGGGGAGTACCTCGACCAGGCCGAGTGTACCGGTGAGCAGATGCGCGAGCGCCTGCAGCATTTCTACGAGCTCGGCGTGCGCAACATGTTCCCGGTGCACAAGTTCGACAACGCCTTCGGTGGTCACAAGCCGGACTTCGGTTTCGGCATCGGCACGGTGCTGACTGCCGGCAACCTGGCGGAGACCGGGCATCCGGTCGAGGTCGAGAAGTGCGACAAGGAAGCGGGCGACATCGACACCGACGGCCCGCCGGAGGAACGCCTGATGAACCGCCTGCTGGGGCAGATGGAACACACCACCATGGTGGCGTTTCCGGCCTCGGGCCAGGCCGATGATCCGCGCAACGAGTTTACCGGCAAGAAGCTGTGCAACGTGCGCGGCCTGACCCCGCTGGGCCACGAACTGATCACCGAGATGATGAACCGCAACATGATCATCGAAACTGATCACATCAGTGCCCGCGCCGCGGACGCCATCCTGGCCCGCGCCGAGTCCCGTGGTTACGCGGGCATCGTCAGCAGCCACAACTGGAATGACTCCGGTCGCACCTGGAAGCGCATCCTCGGCGTCGGCGGCTCGGTCGGACAGTTTGCCAGCGGCAACTGGGTGTCGCGGCTGAAGGGGTTCAACGACAACTTCCTGTCCCTCGGGCTCGCGGAATACCCGGCCATGGGATTTGCCTCTGACGTGAACGGCATGGCCAGCCTGCCCGGCGTGAGCGGGGCGGAGCGCAACGAGAAGGACTCCATGTATACCGGCGCGGATGGCACGTTCATGTCCCTGGACGGCACGGTTCGCTTCAAGCGTTCCAGCCTAGCCAACCGCACGTGGGACATCTACGAGGACGGCGGGGTGGACCATTACGGCCTGTATGCCGACCTCATCGGTTACAACCTCGTGCACTTCGGTGGCAGCGAGGCGGAAGCACGCGCGGCCTTCGATCCGCTGTTCCGCTCCGCGGAGCAGTACCTGCGCATGTGGGAGAAGATCGGTGGCAACAACGTGCCCGTGATCGGTGGTGGTGAAGTCGGTGGCGGCGTCGGGCAGGACAATCCCAATCGTGGCGGCGGGAATCCCAACAGGGGGCCGGGTAACAATTCCGGTGGCGGGAACCGCAACCCGTAAGACTTCCCCGCCGCATCGCGGCGGGGTATTCCGGGTTGGCGCGTGGCGGGTCGGGCGTCAGCCCGGTCCGCGGCGCACGGGGCCTTCTACGGCAGCATCTGCCGGATGAAGTCCTCGCAGGTTTTCTGGTCCATGTAACGCGGCACCGCGTAGGTGTAGTGGGCTTCCTTCAGCGCCGCCTTGGCGATCGCCGGGATGTCCTCCTCGCGCAGCTTGTCATGCTTCTCCGGGATTCCGAACTCGCGGTTCAGCTCCCGGATGTGCTCGATGAACTTGTCGGCCAGCTGGCTCTTCTTGTTGCCGCGTTTTTTCAATCCGCTGACTTCCGCCAGCCGCGCCAGGCGCTCGGTGCAATTCGGCTTCGAGTATTCCAGCACGTAGGGCAGGATGATCGCGTTCGCGAGGCCGTGGGGCGTGTGGTAGTACGCCCCGAAGTTGTGGGCGATGGCGTGCACGTAGCCGACCCCGGCGCGGGTGAATGCAAGCGCCGCGTAGAACGAGGCCTGGGTCATGTTCTGACGGGCTTCTACATCTGATCCGTTTTTCACCGCGGTGGGCAGGTTTTCCATGATCAGCTTGGTCGCGGCAATCGCGTAGGTGTCGGTGTCCGGCAGCGCGTTCTTGGAAATGTACGCCTCCACCGCGTGGGTGAGGGCGTCCATCCCGGTGGCCGCGGTGATCGCGGGGGGCAGGCCGGTCATCAGGGTGCCGTCGAGGGCCGCCATCACCGGCACCAGCTTGGTGTCCATGATGGCGCTTTTTTTCTGTTTCTCGGGGTTGGAGACCACCGCCGCAACCGTGACCTCGGAACCGGTGCCCGCGGTGGTCGGAATCGCGTACAGCGGCATGGGCGTCTTGAAGACCTTGAACAGGCCTTCCATTTTCTCGATGGATTTCTTGTTGGTGGCGCGCGCCGCGATGACCTTTGCCGCGTCGATCGAGGAGCCGCCGCCGACGGCGAGGATGGCCTGGCACTTTTCCTTCTTGAGGACCTTCAGGCCGTCCTCGATCTGAGCGATGGTCGGGTCCGGCTTGACGCCGTCATAGATCACGAACTTCACGCCGTGCTTCTTAAGCTCGGCCTGGATGTCGTCGAGGAGACCGAGCTTGATGAGCATGGCATCGGTGACGATCAGAATCTTGGTCATGCCCATCTGGGCGATGGCCTCGCACAGCTGCAGCGAGGATCCCGGGCCGGAGAACAGGGTCGGCTTGGGAAACGGCAGCGCCTTGGTCACGCCCTTGAGGGCCTTCATCAGGTTCTCGTAACCCTTCACCTTGGCTGGAAACGGGATCATCGTGGGCTCCTCCGTGGTCCGGACCCGCCGGGTGCGGGTCGCGGCCTGAATGCGTTGCTGGTCATGCGCCGCATGGCGCGGTGCCCCGGACCGACCGGCCTGCGATGGACGCCGCCAGGGGTCTTCCCGGAAAGGGAAACGGGAAATAAAGGATAGGTCTTGGGCAGGCAATCGCAAGCCATTGTTCAGAAAATGGTCACCACGGGCCGCCTGTATTCCTGCAAAAACCTGCCTGGTGGCGCCGGTTCAGGGGGATTGGCGTGAATGGACCGTTCATTGGCATGAATGGACGGTCAATTAATAGGCGATCCGCTTATCATTGAATCCATGAAAAACCATGCGAAGGAAACACCAATGGCACCGGCCCATCCCCACACCCCGGAACAGATTCTCGCCCTGCGCGACCTGTTCGTGGAGAACCTGCTGCGCGCGCGCTGGTTGCGGGGACACCGGTCGGTGTACGTGGAAACCTTCCGCCTGGCCATCCGTGACCTGCACGAACAGTTCCCGGAAATCCTGGTGCCCCAGGTTCGCCCGCTGGGCGACTGGTGAGCGCCCGTCAATCGCGTCAGGACAACTCAGCCGAGACGTAGCGGGCTGGGCCTGGTCCGGGTTGGGGTGAGCACCCGGGTGCGCTGGGCGAGAATCGCGTCGACCAGGGCCTGCGTGGTCATCCCGCTCTTGGACATGAATCCGAGGCGACAATGCCCGATCAGTCGCAACGCGCCGCGGTGCAGGTAGATTTCCTTGCTGCTGGTGAGGAGCACCACCGGGACTTCCGCGGACTCCGCCAGGACCTCCTCGATGAAGGCAAAACCGGTCTCGGTGCCGAGGTTCCAGTCTGAAAGGACCACGTCGAAGTTTTCCGGATTCCACAGCTTTCGCGCTTCCTCCAGGTTGGCCGCGCGGGTCAGGTTGAAGCGGTATGGCGAAGCTTCCTCCAGGTAGCTCTCCACGATCAGTGCGTCGTCCTCGTCATCCTCGATATGCAGCACCCGGACCTCGACCTGCAGCAGTTCCTGGATGAGCGCATGCACTTTTTCCGGGGCCAGTTCCGATTTCTCCAGGAAAAAGATGAGACCGCGGTTGATGAGGTCGAGCACCGCCTCGTCGACCGTCACGCTGGTCTCTCCGGTCACCAGGACCACCGGGACCTGGATGCCGCGATTGACGAGCGCGCGCAGGAAAGCGCCGCCAGATCCGAACGAATCCGCTGTACTCAGGCGGTTGTCCACGAAGATGATGTCGTAGGCCTGGATCTTCTGGCGGGCCTCGGCGGCCTTGGAGGTTTCCACGGTCTCGCAGAGATAACCCAGGGGATCGGCCTCGGCGAGCAGTTCCTTGAAAATAATGTGCTCGTCTGGGTCGTCGTCGACGAACAGGACCCGGATCACGCGTTGATTGTCTTCCATCAGTGGTTACTTTTCCTGCTTGTCCGTTGTGGAACGGATGCGCGCGGTCGCAGTCGCCTCGGGCATGCCTTCCAGGGTGCCGCCTGTTTGTAACGGGCAGTTTGCGTGCCGGGGGAAAGCACGTCAATCACGCTGCAGGGCCTGGCCCGGAAACCGGCATCAGCCGCATGCGCTGGCGGGTCACCGTGTCCACGATGCTGTGCATCGACCGACTGTCGCGGGGCAGCCGCCCGATGCGGTGGTGGCCCAACGGGCGCAAACTGCCGCTGGGAGGCGACATGGCTCCCGCATCGGTCAGGGTCACGTTCGCGGGACGGTTTCCCTGGTCCGGCAGGTCGCAAAACAAGTCCGGGTCGTCGGAGCTGCCCTCGGAACACGGAATCGTGATGACGGGGTGGCGGTGTGGAATCCGGCGCCCGTGTTCCCGGATGCTTGCTGGTCCAAATGTCAGTACGCGCAAAAATAACGGCAGGAACCGGATTCCTGGCCGAGTCGCGGGTCACCGAGATGCGTGCACGCAGCGGTCCACGACCCGTAATGACACCGTGATTCGGTTATACTCCTGATAATCTGGCGATTATTCTTTGATTTCCCCGGAAGCCGAGCGCAGCCCATGTTCGATTGGCTTGATATTCACTTTCTCGGCGATGCCGGGTTGCCCGGGGCCATCGTCCTCGAGGCCAGTCACAATACCGGACTGGTCATTCTCTCCTTCATCATCGCGGTTTTCGC
>JBFGWM010000187.1:0-5775 GCA_041588495.1 Pseudomonadales bacterium
ATCCATCGGCGGGCACTGCTCCACTAGGCGGTGCAGACTCATGGCGTCTTCCGCAACGGGTTGGCGTAGTTCGGTCACCTGGGACTGCTTGTCGTCCCCGATCGCAACAACATTCACCGGCAAAGAATTACACTTCTAAGTGTTTTTCCGGATGCCAAACAACAGCGCGCAACCGCATATCTGTTTACATAACAGATTTTTACGTGGATTCTACCCAAAACGCGCCACTTATCTTTATTTAGAGAACGAAATACTATACGCGATACATGAGCACCGGATCAACATCTCCCACCGGCTGGGCGCGGTCCGGGCACAGTGCCGCCCTGCGCCCGCACCCTGTTTTCCCCGGCAACAAGCCGCTGGCCCAGATCTGCCAACGCCCCACGGCTGACCTCGATGCCCGCAGCCACCCCGGGCATGCGCGCCGTTATATAATCGGCGCCGGCACGCATACCCGGAGCGCACTCCTTGAACAGTATCGAAGAAGTCCTCGTCGCCTTGCGCCGGGTGATCCGGGCAACCGACCTGCACTCCAAGCACCTGGCCAAGACCACCGGGCTGACGGCGCCACAGATCCTGCTGATGCAGACCATCCGCGACAAGGGCGAGGTGACCATCGGCGAACTGGCCAACGTGATGAGCCTCAGCCAGGCGACCGTGACAACGATCCTCGACCGGCTCGAGAAGCGTGAACTGGTCTACCGCGAACGCTCCAAGACCGACCGTCGCAAGGTGCACGCCCACCTGACGGAGAAGGCAGCGGAAATCCTCAAGGAAGCGCCAATCCCGCTGCAGGAGCAATTCACGCGCCAGTTCGGCGACCTCCAGGACTGGGAACAGACGATGATCATTTCCGCGCTGCAGCGGGTGGCGCAGATGATGGACGCACAGCACATCGACGCCTCCCCGGTGCTGGACGTCGGCACGCTGGACCGGCAGGACACGGCAGTCGAAAAACCGGATGCCTATGCGGAAGACGGCAAGGACAAGGGTTGACGCCGGCGAGACCGTCGCGCGTCAGGCGTACGCGACCTGCACCACGACGGTGAAGTCTTCCTTCAGCTGCTGTGTATCGCCAAACTTGACGATGGTCTCGTATCCGGTGACTTCCGCCATGGCGTCATGGAGTTGCTGCTCCAGGACCGCGGCCCAGAATCCCTCGAGGCTGATGGAAACGGAGCCGTCAAAACCCGGAACCCGCACCCGCTGGTAATTCTCCCACTCGTCCCCGGAGCCCGACACGGAGAACTCAGGCTCACCGTCCGTGTTCCGGCCCCGGTACAGGCGCAATTCGAAGCTCTTTACGGCCACGGCAGTTCCACCGTTTCAAAGGGAATCTCGCACGCCCCGGGATGCTTCGCCTCGCAGGGCTGGTCGTAGATGGCCCAAAGGCCGCCCTTCCGCAATTCCCAGTGCGCGAAAAAACTGCCCGTTCGCGTGAACACCGGTTGCGTGGAATCCACCAGGGGATCGAAGAAACTGAGCCGCGCCGAGTGGGCGCCCACCGGACAGACCACGGCGAGCAGTCCAGCGGGATGGGAATCCGGCCGGACCCGGTCCACCGAGGGCGCCACGTCCTCCGGTTCGTCCACGTCACCCACATCGCGCGCAGAGAGATCGCACTCGACCTCGTAGCGCGCCCGGACAATATTGCCGGATTTCACCGCGATCCGGCTGCCACCGAACCCGGCCGACTCGATGGCCCAACTCCAGCCGTCTGCCCCCGCACCCATGCACCATGCCATGCCCGCCACCGCGAGAGCCGGCAATTTGATACGCAATGCGTTCATGACCCGTGGCGCAACCTCGGCGGGATGACCCTGGTGCAAAAAGCCCGGCTCAACCCGACCCCGTGAGGTTGAAGGCCGACCAGAACGCCGGGTGCGGGTAGCGCGCCTTGGTCGCGATCTGCGCCCTGCGCAGTGCGGCAGCCTTCGGCCGGGTCTTCAGTTCCTCGTAAAACCGCTGCATGAGGTAGGCGGTGGCATCGTCGGAAACCGGCCACAGGCTGGCCACGATGGTCCGCGAACCCGCGTACAGGAATCCACGCGTCAATCCGATCACGTCGTCCCCGGACTGGATGTCTCCGAGGCCCGTCTCGCAGGCGCTGAGCGTCACCATGTCCGCATTCAGGTCCAGTTCGTAGAGTTCACCCACGGTGAGGCTGCCGTCCTCGCCCTCCCCGGGGGCCAGCAACATCCGCGACTGCAACGGGTCGTCGGCATTGAACTCACCGTGGCTGGCCAGGTGCAGGTAACGGAAACCCGGTGCATAAGTCTTGAAGTTCGCCTCGGATGCCAGCTTGCGCAGCAGGACCCGCGAATTCTGCCAGCCGCGATCGATCACCCGGGTCTCCTCCTGGGCACCCGGAAGATCCATCTCGGGGTTACCGAGGTCAGGATTGCCCAGCGCGAGGAGGTCTTCGGAAGCCGCGGATCCTTTATCGAGATACTGCATCACCGAGGCGCTGGGCAGCAGGCGCAACTCGTAGCGATCAACGAGGTATCGTGATCCGTCGTTCAGGGCAGCAAACGGGAGGTAATGCAGCGGACCGTGGGGAACAACGGTCAGGATTCTGCCCTGCAGGCTGGCTTCAAGTGGCCGCATCAGGCGGTCGTACATGCCCCGGGTGAGGCGGACATGGCGCCGCGACTTCAGCGACTGCACCGACCGCCGCAGGGCGCTCACCGCGTCGGCGAGCCCCGCTCCGTCCAGGCGCACGGCTTCGATGCGCTCCCGGGTGACCACAAATGCGTACAGTTCGTCGCCACGACCGTAGTACTCGACGAGGATTTCGTCGGGGCCGAGCCGCGAGACAATTCCAGGGACGTCGATGTCACCCACGGTGACCAGGGAAGCCAGCTCCGGCGCCTCTGCCGCGAGCTGCTGTCGCAATGACCGCGTCTTTCCGCCCCGGTTCGTCGAACCCTGCGCGTCCCCGGCAACACCCTCCTCCAGGGACTGCCGCTCAAGTTCCTCCAACTGGCGCAGCAACGCGCCGACCTTGTTGTTGGCATCGTTTTTCGCCGTGAACTGGCGGCGCGACGCGAGCATGTCGACCAACGCCCGTGCCTTCGCCCGCTCGGAAAACTCGAAAGCGTCCGCAGCCCGACCCTGGTCGAGCAGCAGCCCGATCATGTCGGCGTACACGTCGACCTTGCCGCCGAGAAAACCGAGGCGGTAGCTTTCCTGCTCGAGATTCGCACGCTGACTCTCGAGCAGCGCCACTGCGCGTTGCAGGTAGGACTCGGCCGCCGCGAGGTCACCCGCATCACGCGCGATGAGGGCGCGCTCGTGCAACAGGCGGAAATGCACCGCGGCAAAGTTGGAAATGCGTGGATCACCCAGGAGTTCGTCGTACCCCTTCCGCGCAATCTCCGCACGACCGGTCTTGAAGGCGCTACGCGCCACCATCACGCGCAGCGGAAGCTCCGTGGTGAACTGCATGTTGTGAAAGGTGGTTCCGGACATGGTCAGCGCCAGGGGATCCAGCAGCGGACGGTAAATCTGCAATGTCGCCTTCATCAGCGCATCGCCGACCTTCTTGCCCGCACCGCGATCGTCACGGGTCAGGATGTCATAGGCGGACTCATATTCACCGGCAAGGTAATAGCTGCGTGCCAGCCAGAACCGCAGCAGGGGCAGTTCGTACAGGTTCTCGATCTCGGACTTGTCCGCGACCGCATACCGCTGCCGCAACAGTTCACGGTAGCGCTCTGCGGTCTGCCGGTCGCCGCGCATCTCCGCAGTCACCGACATCAGTCCCCAGGGCTCGATGATCTGGACTTCCTCGCCCTTGCGGAAATAACTGCCCTCAGCATTGGGGTTGTTGAGGCCGAACGTGGCGATGGTTGTATAAGCCGCGACGATACCGTTCATCTGCAACACCGGTTTGGCTTCCGCAGTCGCCAGCGCCCGCCGAGCGTGATCGCCGGCCTTCTCCGCCTCGCCGAGTTCGAGGTACTTTTTCGCCTCCAGCACCTGCAGCATGAGTTTCACGGATTCCGGCGAGTGGTTGACGATTCCGTCTACGAACTTGTCCTGTGCAGCCCGCCCCCAAAGCGGTTCCATGCAACGATCGAGTTCCGAGAACCGCTGCACGGTCAGCAGGGCATTACAGACCTTGTAGTGGTCCATCGGGGGCAGGCCGGCGTAGCCCCCCGGGCCGGACAGGGTGCTGATGTTCTCGTGCTCCCCGCGCACCGCCTGGCGTGCCACCGGATTCAGGCAACCGGAAAGAAACAGGCAGATCACCAGGACGGCGGGCACACGAAAATAATGGCGGCGGACGGACATTCCCATCAGGCACATGAACAGGTTTCCTCGGCAGGACTCGGGTGTATGCAGGCGACGGGGCAGGATCAGCGCCGTGAACGACATGTCCATCCCGTATTTCGTGCTGATCGTTACACAGCCATTTGCCCATCACAAGGCGTGGTGACGCCGCACAGCCGCCTGCGAACCCGCGTTGTGAAGCAATCAGTCCCCGGTGCCGGGAGGTTCCGGTTGCCGCGCGCCCGCGCGACGAATCCGATTCCAGTCAGCGAGCCCGCGAATGGCGAGGATCAGCAGGAACACGTAGAGCAGTGCGACAAAACGGATGTCCTTGACGTAATACAGGCCGATCCCGATCACGTCGACAATGATCCAGTACACCCAGCTCTCGACGCACTTGCGCGCCATCAGCCACATCGCGACGAAACTCATCACCGTGGTCAGTGCGTCCAGGTACGGATACGCGGCGGGCTCGACGAAAAGGCGCGGAAGCAAAACATGCACCTGGCTCATCGTCGCGCCCAGGGCGGCCGCGACCGCAAGGGTGGCGCAGGCCCAGGCCAGGATTGTTCGCGGCGTGCTGAAGGCCACGTCGGTAATCGCATTCTCGACGCGGGGGGAACGGGACCAGTACCACCATCCGTAAACGCTGACCACCAGGTAATAGACCTGCTCCAGCGCGTCCGAGTACAGCTGGACCTGGTAGAACAACAGCATGTAAAGCAGGACACTGACGATCCCCACCGGCCAGGTCAGGAGGTTGCGCCGCGCGATCAGCCACACCGACCACAGGTACAACACGGTGCCGAAGAACTCGATGTAACTCAGCGGATAGTCCAGCACCGTGAAGAACACGGTGTCGACACTGAAGTATTCAGTCACGGCTCGGCCTGAAGCTCAGCGGGGTTCATGTACTTGCGGTAACGCGCCAGCACGTCGCGCACGTGCGCAACGCGCTGCTCGACTGAACCACGCAGCTTTATGAAGGGCACCCGGTATCGAGCCAGGTCGGCAAGAACCTGGCGCTGGAACGCCTCTCGCTCGACCGCGCCGGAACGGTCCCAGGTGTCGACATACGGGATGTCGGTGTCACAGACGAAAACGAGGTCGTAGCGGCCGGTGGCATCCCGGGCCAGGGTTTCCAGGCGCGCTGCCGGAGTACCGTGATAGTGACGCGCGAACGTCAGGGTCGTGAGTGCGTTGGTATCGGTGAAGAGATAGCGGTTCGCTTTTTCAAGCAGAGCATCTTCCCGTTCGATATGCTCCTCGGCGATCCGCACCAGTTGCTCCGGCGTGAGGCGGCGGCCCACCTGGTGTCTCTCCCAGTATTCGCGCCCGTACTCCGGCATCCACCGGGTGTCGAATTCGTCGGCAAGCCGCTGTGCCAGGGTAGACTTGCCGGTGCACGGCGCACCCAAGTACACCACGTTGGTGACAAGGTCACGGTATACCAGCGGATCGATGTAATCACGAAAACGAAACGGGTCTTCGCGAATCGCG
>JBFGWM010000188.1:0-5752 GCA_041588495.1 Pseudomonadales bacterium
CCGGTTGCAGCCTGCTCGGCCACCGCCGGATTGCGCACGCTGTACCACAGGGCAGCGCTCAGCATGAGGATGACCAGCATCACCGAAAAAAGGCGACGCTCACGCCTTCCCGAATGGCTTTCAACGGACAGGTTCATGAATTCTCGAGGCTCCATGTATCGGTGGCGGGATTCTAACCCTTAGGCACGCTGCAAGCGCACCGGTTCCCCCACCGGGGTTATTCATTCCGGGTCCGGCGGTCATGCTCAACCGCGCGGATGATGTTCCGCGTGCAACGACTGCAGCCGGTGCCGCGCGATATGGGTGTAGATCTGCGTGGTCGAAAGGTCGCTGTGACCGAGCAGCATCTGCACCACCCGCAGGTCCGCGCCATGGTTCAGCAGGTGTGTGGCGAACGCGTGGCGCAGCGTGTGCGGCGAAAGCTTGCGGTCGATCCCGGCCGTACCCGCATGCTGGCGCACCCGGTACCAGAATGCCTGCCGGGTCAGCGCGCCGCCGCCGCGCCCGGGAAACAGGATGCCTTCGTCCGCCCCGCGCAGCAGTTCGGGCCGTGCTTCCGACTGGTAACGGGTCAGCCAGTCCAGCGCCTCCGCACCCACCGGCACCAGGCGCTCCTTGCTGCCCTTGCCGAGCACCCGGATCACGCCCTGGCGCATGTTCAGCTGGGTCACCCGCAGGGACACCAGTTCCGACACCCGCAGTCCGCAGGCGTAGACCAGTTCGAGCATGGTGCGGTCGCGCATCCCGATCGCGGTTTCAAGATCGGGCGCCGCCAGCAGTGCCTCGACCTCGGCCTCGGACAGGGTTCCCGGCAGCGGGCGCCCGGTGCGGGGCCGCTCCACCCGCTGCGCGGGATTTTCCGCGATCAGCCCCTGCCGCAGCAGGTGCCGGAAAAAACCGCGCAGGCCGGACAGGAAACGCGCGGTGCTGCGCGCCTCGTAGCCGCGTCTCAGGCAATGCGCAAAATAATCGGTGATGTGCTCGCGACGTGTTTCGCGGCAGTCCAGTCCGCGACTTTCCAGCCAGGCCAGGAATCCGCCCAGGTCGCGACGGTAGGCATCCAGGGTGTTGCGACTGAGTCCCTTTTCCATCCAGGCCGCGTCCAGCCAGGCGTCGAGCAGGGCCTGGTGGGAGTCACTGAGGGGTGCGGCCATGACGCGGCGGTCCGTGAGTGTCAGCGGACCGCCGTAATCCGGATCCGCTCAGATCTTCTCGCGAATCCGCGCAGCCTTGCCGAAGCGCTCACGCAGGTAGTAGAGCTTCGCCTGGCGCACATCACCCCGACGCTTCACCGAGATGCTCTCGATGAGCGGGCTGTGGGTCTGGAAGGTCCGCTCGACGCCAACGCCGTTGGATACCTTGCGCACGATGAACGACGAGTGCAGGCCCTTGTTGCGGCGCGCGATGACCGCGCCCTCGAAAGCCTGCAGGCGCTCGCGCTCGCCTTCCTTCACGCGCACCTGCACGACAACCGTGTCGCCGGGGCGGAAATCGGGAACTTCGCTTTTCAGCTGTTCGTCTTCGATCGCCTGGATGATGGGGTTCTTGCTCATGATCGCTTCCACCTTGTCGAATCCGGGTCCGGTACCGCAACCCAATATCCGGACCCTGCCGGATTCCTGTTGAAAATCTCTGGCGGGCTGAATCCCAGCCCGGCCCTCGCACATGTTCACCCGTCGCGCGACCTTCCGGCCCCCGCGTCAGCCTGCTCCGCCCGGTACTCGTCGAGCAGGCGCCGCGCATCTGCGTCCAGGTCACGACCCTCCAGCAGTTCCGGGCGCCGTTCCCAGGTCCGGCCCAGCGACTGCTTGCGACGCCAGCGCTCGATGAGCGCGTGGTTGCCACTCAACAGCACCTCCGGAACCCGCATTCCGTCGAGTTCCTCGGGCCGCGTGTACTGGGGATATTCCAGTAACCCGTCGGCGAAGGAATCGCTGCCCTCTGACTCTTCATTGCCGAGGGCGCCGGGAACCTGGCGGATGATCGCATCCAGCATCACCATCACGGCCAGTTCACCGCCACTGAGCACGTAGTCGCCGATCGACCATTCCTCGTCGACCTCGGCGTCCAGCACCCGCTGGTCGATGCCCTCGTAGCGTCCGGCGACCAGCACCAGGCGCTCGCGAGCAACCAGTTCGCGAACCCCCTGCTGGTCGAGCAGGCGGCCGGCGGGGGACAGGCAGACCACGCTGGCCCCTCCGGAAGCCCGTTTCGCCGCGCGAATCGCGTCGCGCAGGGGCTCCACTTTCATCACCATGCCGGGGCCGCCGCCATAGGGCCGCTCGTCCACCGTCTGGTGCCGGTCCGCGGTGAAATCCCGCGGGTTCCAGGTCTCCATCTGCACCAGGCCGGCGCGAAACGCGCGCCCGGTGACCCCGTATTCGGTGAGTGCCGCGAACATGTCCGGGAACAGCGATACCACGCCCGCCCAGAATGTCATTGCGTCACCTCGCTGCGGATTCAGTAATCCGCTTCCCAGTCGACCCGGATCACGCCCCGCTCCAGGCTGACCTCGATGACGTAACGCCCCTCGACCCAGGGGATCAGGCGTTTTCGGTCATCCACGCTGTCCGCGTCGGGATCGACCACCAGCACGTCGTTGGCGCCGGTTTCCAGCATCTCGCGCACCTGGCCGAAGCGCACCCCCGCCAGGTTTTCCACCACCAGCCCTTCGAGCTGGTGCAGGTAATATTCCCCGTCGGACAGCTGCGGCAGGCAGTCCCGGGAGACGGCGATCAACCGCCCGGTGACGCGTTCCGCGTCCTCGCGATTGCGGCATGCCGCAAAGCGCACCACCACCTGGCCGTCACCGCGGACCTCGGACTCGCCGATCTCGACGGCCTGCCAGTCGCCCTCGCGTCCGACCATCCAGGGGCTGTAATCCAGGATGTTCGCAGCCGGCCGCGTGAAAGAGCGGATCTTCGACCAGCCGCGCACCGCGAACGGAGCGCCGATGCGGCCGACGGTGATCAGGTCGTCAGCCGGGGACCGGTCAGCGACCATTCCGGGCCTGCTCAGGCCTCCGCGGACGCCGCGGACTGGCTCTTTTTCCAGTCCTTGAGCAGGGCACGAACGCGCTCGGTAACCTGCGCGCCCTGGTCCTGCCAGTATTCAATGCGGCCCGTATCGATCAGGAGACGGGTTTCCTGGCCACGGGCAACGGGGTTGAAATACCCCAGCTTCTCGATGAAACGGCCGTCGCGCGGAGACCGCTGATCAGCCACAACAATTTGATAAAACGGGCGTTTTTTAGCGCCGCCCCGCGCCAGACGAATCTTTACCATGTCCTGCTACAACCCCTGCAAATGGAATTCCGGCCCAAAAAGGGCGCTTATTTTAGTCAAAAGAGCATTGAAATAGAACACTTTTCTTACATGGCCCACGCGGACCGCCCGTCGCGGGCGGCGTCACATGCGCGGCGGAAAGCCGCCGCCCGGCGGTGCCATGCCCTGCATTCCGCGCATCATCGCCTGCATGCCGCCCTTCTTGCTGAACTTCTTGAGCATCTTCTGCATCTGCTTGAACTGCTTGAGCAGGCGGTTGACGTCCTGGATCTCGGTCCCCGAGCCCGCGGCGATGCGCCGCTTGCGCGAACCACTGATCACGTCGGGGTAACGACGCTCGTGGGGGGTCATGGACAGGATGATGGCCTCCATGCGACCCAGTTCCTTGTCGTTGACGCGCTCCTGGGCGGCCTGCGCCATCTGCCCCATGCCGGGCAGCTTGTCCATCAGGTTGGCCACCCCGCCCATGTTCTTCATCTGCTGCAACTGGTCGCGGAAGTCCTCGAGGTTGAAGCGCTTGCCCTTGCCCTTCTGGACCTTGCGGGCGAGCTTCTCGGCCTTTTCCTTGTCGATCTTGTGCTCGGCTTCCTCGATCAGCGACAGCACGTCGCCCATGCCGAGAATCCGCGACGCGATGCGGTCCGGATGGAATGCATCGAGGGCGTCGGACTTCTCACCGACCCCGATGAACTTGATCGGTTTGCCGGTGATGTGACGCACGGACAGCGCCGCGCCGCCACGGGCGTCGCCGTCGGCCTTGGTCAGGATGACCCCGGTCAGCGGCAGGGCCTCATTGAAGGCACGCGCGGTGTTGGCGGCGTCCTGCCCGGTCATGGCATCCACGGTGAACAGGGTCTCGACGGGCTCCAGGGCCGCGTGCAGGCGCCGGATCTCGTCCATCATCTCGTCGTCGATGTGCAGGCGTCCCGCGGTATCGACGATCACCACGTCGATCACCCGGTTGCGCGCCTCCTCCACCGCGTTCCTCGCGATGTCCACGGGATCGTCGTCCGCGTGGGAGGGAAAGAACACCAGCCCGTTCTCGCCGGCCAGGGTCTCCAGCTGCTTGATCGCCGCCGGGCGGTAGACGTCGGCGCTGACCACCAGGACCGATTTCTTTTCACGCTCCCTGAGGCGCCGGCCGAGCTTGGCCACGGTAGTGGTCTTGCCCGCACCCTGCAGGCCCGCCATCAGGATCACCGCCGGCGGTCTCGCGGCGAGATTGAGGCCATCGACGGTCTCGCCCATGACCCGCACCAGTTCCTCGTTGACGATGCGGATGAAGGCCTGGCCCGGGGTCAGGCTTTTCATGACCTCCTGGCCGAGGGCCTTGCGCTTCACCTCGTCGGTGAAGGACTTCACCACCGGCAGCGCCACGTCCGCCTCGAGCAGCGCCATGCGGATTTCGCGCAGGGTGTCGCGGATATTGTCCTCGGTCAGCCGCGCCTGGCCGGTCAGCGTGCGCAGGCTGCCGGACAGGCGTTCGGTCAGGGATTCAAACATGCTCGATCCTCGTTCAGGCGCCCGGCTGCGGGCGTTCCCGTGACGGGTAAACCCGGCATTATACCGGAGCGGCATCGGCGACCCCAATGCGCTAAGATAGGCGCAGGTTTTTTTTCGGTGTGGGCGTCGCGGCCGAGCATGCAAGCGCAGAGTCCCCTGGCGTACACGAAGCACTGCGCGTCATCGTCATGTTGATGAGTGCAGTCGTCCCCGGCGCGATCGCCGTGCTGTTCTACGCCGCCAGCGCGTTCCGGCAGAGCCAGACCCTGATGGGTCAGCGCCCGTCCGCCCGCGCGATGGTGCTGATCCTGGGCCTGGTGGCGGTACTCAACCACGCCTTCAGCGTCGGCGCCCTGATCCTGGTTCCCGACGGCCTGCACCTGGGTTTCCTCCGGGTGGCTTCCCTGGTGTTCCTGGTGGTCGCCGCACTGGCGCTGTTCAGCAGCGTCTACAAGCCACTGGAAAACCTCTTCGTACTGCTGTTTCCGGTCGCCGCGCTGGTGGAACTCGCGGCGCTCGCGTTCCCCTCGGTGGCAAGCCCGCGCACCGACCTCGGCGGCGGTGTCCTCGCCCACGCCCTGCTCTCGATCGTCGCCTACAGCCTGTTGATCATTGCCGTGTGCCAGGCGGTGCTGGTCGCGTTCCAGGACCACGCCCTGAAAAGCCGCAATATCGGCGGCATCGTGCGCGTGCTGCCGCCCCTGGAAACCATGGAGGGCCTGCTGTTCCAGATGCTGTGGACCGGCTTCCTGTTCCTCACCCTGTCCATCGCCAGCGGTTTCGTGTTTCTCGAGGACATGCTGGGCCAGAAGGTGGCCCACAAGACCCTGTTCTCCATCCTCTCCTGGATCGTGTTCGCGGTGCTCCTCGCCGGCCGCCATCGCCTCGGCTGGCGGGGCGAGAAGGCCATCCGCTGGACCGTGGGCGGGGGAATCCTGCTACTACTGGGCTATTTCGGCAGCAAG
>JBFGWM010000189.1:0-5647 GCA_041588495.1 Pseudomonadales bacterium
CAGCTCCGGGTCGGTGGCGAGCAGGTCCTCGATCCCGAGCAACCCCGCGATCGGTTCCGTCACGAAGCGGTTGGTCGCAGTGATGATGACGGGCAGATAGCCATCCGCACGCCGGGCTTCGATTTCCGCCTCGGCCGCGCTGAGGCGCAGGGGCAGAATTTTCTCCGCGACGAACTGGGCGCGCAGCTCTTGCAGTGTCGCCATGTCATGCTCGGCGAGCGGGCGCAGGGCAAAGGCCAGGAACTCGAGGATATCCAGGGTGCCCTGCTTGTAGGCCTCGTAGAAGCGGGTGTTCTCGGCGCGGTGGACGGCGCCGTCGACGACCCCGCGCTCGGCCAGGAACTCGCCCCAGGCGTGATCGCTGTCACCGGCGATCAGCGTGTTGTCGAGGTCGAAAATGGCCAGCTTTTGCATGGGTGGGTGCAAACCGGGATGCCAGACCGCAAAGGATAGTGTTTCGCACCGGGGCGGACAAATGTGCGCCGCGCCGAATCTCGCCACCTTTGTCGCGCCGCCCCGCTTGTGAAACAATGAACGCGATCTGTGCGTGCGGTCCGGAGGCGTTTTGCTTGATCGATTCGGAAGGCTTCCGTGCAAACGTGGGCATCATTCTCGCCAATGAGCGGGAACAGGTGCTGTGGGCACGCCGTGCCCGGCAGGCCAACGCGTGGCAGTTTCCCCAGGGCGGCATCCAGGACGACGAGACGCCCGAGCAGGCCCTGTATCGCGAGCTCCACGAAGAGGTCGGCCTGGAGCCATCCGATGTCGAACTCCTGGCATGGACCCGTGGCTGGCTGCGCTACCGCCTGCCGAAGCGGATGGTCCGCCAGGGCCAGGACCCGGTCTGTCTCGGCCAGAAGCAGAAGTGGGCCCTGTTGCGGTTTCGAGGAGACGAGAGCCGAATCCACTTCGACGCCACCAGCAAGCCCGAATTCAGCGGCTGGGCGTGGGTCAGCTACTGGTATCCCCTCGGCGAGGTCATTGCGTTCAAGCGCGAGGTTTACCGGCGCGCCATGCGCGAACTGGCCCCGCACCTGATTTCCGCCCTACACTTCCCGCGCCGGAACTGAGCCGCGACCGCCATGCTGGAAACCCTGCGCAGCATCGTCCAGGAGGTCAACTCCGCCAGTGACCTCACGACCGCCCTGGAGGTGATCGTGCGGCGCGTGCGCGAGGCGATGAACACCGACGTGTGTTCGATCTACCTGCTCAACCAGCAACGCAGTCATTACGTGCTGATGGCCACCGAGGGCCTGCGCAAGGACTCGGTCGGCAAGGCCACCCTGGGCGTTTCCGAGGGACTCGTCGGACAGGTGGGTCTGCGCGAGGAACCCCTTAACCTCGAGAATGCGCCGGACGATCCGCGGTACCACTACCTGCCGGAAACCGGAGAGGAGGCCTACCGCTCCTTCCTGGGCGTGCCGATCATCCACCAGCGCGAGGTGCTGGGTGTGATGGTGGTCCAGCAGGGTGCGCAGCGTCGCTTCGACGAGGGCGAAGAGGCCTTCCTGGTCACCATGTCCGCCCAGCTTGCCGCGGTGATCGCCCATGCCGAGGCCACCGGCTCCGTTTTCGGCGTCGGCAATTACAAGGAGACGGATGTCCGATTTGGTGGCGTGGCCGGCGCGTCTGGTGTCGCCATCGGGACCGCCCACGTCGTTTACCCGGCGGCGGACCTGGAGGCGGTGCCCGACAAGACCGTCGATGACCCGGAAAAGGAGGCGGAGCGCTTCAACGAGGCCCTGGATCGGGTGCGCGAGGATATCGCCCAGTTACGCGACAAGCTGGCCTACCTGCTGCCGCCCGAGGAGCAGGCCCTGTTCGATGTCTACCTGCGCATGCTGGATGACAGCGCCCTGGGGGGCGAGGTGCTGCTGCTGATCCGCGAGGGCAACTGGGCCCCCGGCGCGCTGCGCCAGATCGTCCAGGAGCACGTGCATCACTTCGAACTGATGGAAGATCCCTACCTGCGCGAGCGGGCAACCGACATCCGCGATCTGGGTCGGCGCATCCTGGCGCACCTGCAGGAGGGCGTCACCAGCAACACCGACGCCCCCCCGAACACGGTGCTGGTCGGCGAGGAATTGACGCCGACCATGCTCGGCGAGGTCGACCGCGACAAGATCGTCGGACTGGTTTCGGTGCAGGGCTCGGGTAACTCACACATCGCGATTCTCGCCCGCGCCATGGGCATTCCCACGGTGATGGGCGCGGTGGACCTGCCGTTCACCCAGCTCGACGGCCAGGAGATCATCGTCGACGGTTACAACGGCCTGGTGCTGACCAATCCGACGCAGCAGATGAGCCGTCAGTACGAGGAAATCATCCAGGAGGAACGCCAGTTGGTGGAGGGCCTTGAGGCCCTGCGCGACCTGCCGAGCACCACCTCGGACAATTACCGGGTACAGCTGTGGGTGAATACCGGCCTGATGACGGACGTGCACCGCTCGCTGGAACGCGGGGCCGAGGGGGTCGGCCTGTACCGCACCGAGATTCCCTTCATGATCAATGACCGCTTTCCCTCCGAGGAGGAGCAGCGCCAGATCTACCGGCAGCAGTTGGAGGCGTTCGCACCCAGCGAGGTGACCATGCGCACCCTCGACATCGGCGGAGACAAGGCGCTCAGTTACTTTCCGATCGAGGAGGACAACCCGTTCCTCGGCTGGCGCGGAATCCGCGTCACCCTCGATCACCCGGAAATTTTCCTGGTCCAGGTGCGCGCCATGCTGCGCGCCAGCGAGGGCCTCAACAACCTGCGCATCATGTTGCCGATGATCTGCAGCGTGCTCGAGGTCGAGGACGCCATGCACCTGATCCACCGTGCCCTGCACGAGGTACGCGAAGAGGGCGCGAGCGTCGACATGCCGCCGATTGGCGTCATGGTGGAGGTGCCCGCGGCGGTCTACCAGGCGCGCCAGCTGGCCCGGCGTGTGGATTTCCTGTCGGTGGGCAGCAATGACCTCACCCAGTACCTGCTTGCCGTGGATCGGAATAACTCGCGGGTCGCGGGCCTTTACCACTCCTTTCACCCGGCGGTGCTGATGGCGCTAAAGAAGGTTGCCGACGACGCCCACATGGAAGGCAAGCAGGTGAGCATCTGCGGGGAAATGGCCGGCGACCCGGCGGCCGCGCTGCTGCTCATGGCGATGGGTTACGACATCCTGTCGATGAACGCCTCCAACCTGCCCAAGGTGAAATGGGTGATTCGGAACTTCACCCTGGTGCGTGCGAAGGAACTGCTGGACCGGGTCATGCACATGGACAACCCGTACATGATCCGCTCGTACCTCGACTACACCCTCAGCGAGTCCGGTTTCGGCCGTCTGGTCAAACCCGGTCGCGCGGTCGCCGAGGCCGGCTGAAGCCGATCAGGCAGTCCATCCGGCTTCCCCTGGGAGCGAAAAGCGAAACACCTGGCGGCCACGCGGCAGTCCCATGCGCCCGAAAACCTGCTCTGTAACCGCGACGTTGTTTCCGCCATCAACACAGAGCGCGGTAGAGGCCCGGGTGCCGTAGAAGGGACTGCGGATAAAGCGCGAGGACAGCAGGCGTTCCAGGCGCCGGCTGACGCCGGTGCGCGGCAGATCGGAGTCCCCGGCGCGGGCACGGTTGCGCAGGATTTCCAGCAGCCGGCCATGGGTGACGCCTTCGTCCAGGGCCCGTGCCAGCTCGGTCTTGCCGCTCTCCACCTTCGGCCACGGCGTGTCCAGCAGGTGATTGCTGAGCCCGTACAGGCCCGGTTCCAGCCTGCGCGGCGTGCCTGCCGGGTCACGGTTGGAGAAGTACCACAAATTTCCACCACTTCCGATCAGCAGGTTGAACCCGCCGTAGTGGCTTGCATTCGCCGCCACGCCGCGAAGATAGGCCTCCGGCGCTGTACGTGCATGCAGAAATGCCGCCGCGAGTTCGCCGCGGGAGCGCGGCGCGTTGAGCACGCCGCCCGCTTCCCGGTAGTTGGTGACGGCCGCAAAGCGCCCGCTCCGGGTCACCCCCATCCAGGTGCCGCCCTCGCGGAGGTCGCGGCCGGCCAACAGGCCGGGGCTTTCATCCCAGAAGTGCAGGTTGCGGGTGGGGCGCGCGTAGAACTCGTCCCGGTTGGCGGCCACCACCAGCGGGAAATCGGCATGGTGGCGATAAGCGAACAGGATCAGGCACATGGGAAATCGGGCATCCGCGGCTGGCTTTCCGTGTCGGGCGTGCTGTGCGACAGTACGCGCTGAAGTGTACCAGAGTACGGGAGGCGGCCGGCCGGCCACGCCATGGGCATGGTGTTTGTGGGATACCTGGTTCTCGGTGCTCTGGCCGGCCTGCTGGCGGGCCTGTTCGGCATCGGCGGTGGCATCATCATCGTGCCGGTGCTGGTCATCAGCTTCGAACTCCAGGGCATTTCCCCCGGCGTCCTCACCCACATGGCGGTGGGGACCTCCCTTGCCACCATCATATTCACCTCGTTGAGTTCGATCCGCCAGCACCACCGCGCGCGGGCGGTCGACTGGCTGTTGGTGCGCATCATGGCCGTGGGTATCTGCATGGGCACCGCGGCCGGGGCCCTCAGTGCCGACGCCCTGAGCGGCCCCCGCCTCCAGCAGTTGATTGGTGTTTTCTCCATCGTCATCGCGTTGCGCATGGTTTTTGGCGGGGCGCCCCGGCCCTCGCGGACCCTGCCGCCACCTCCCGGCCTGTTCGGGGTCGGCCTGTTCATCGGCTGGGCCAGCGCGATCTTCGGAATTGGCGGCGGTACCCTCTCGGTCCCTTTCCTGACCCGTTGCAACGTGGTCATGCAGCGTGCGGTGGCGACCAGCGCGGCCCTCGGTTTCCCGATCGCGGTGAGCGGCGCCGCCTTCCACATGTTTGCCGGGTACGGCAAGCCCGATCTGCCGGAATGGAGCAGCGGCTACGTGTACTGGCCGGCGTTCCTCGGCATCGTGCTGACCAGCATGTATTGCGCACGCCTCGGTGCTAAACTTGCGCACCGCCTCCCCGCGCAGGTCCTCAGGCGCATCTTCGCGGTACTGCTGGTGCTGGTCGGGGTTCGCTTCCTTATCGCCAATCTCTGACGGACAACCATGCTCCCCTACCCGCGCATCGATCCGGTCGCCGTCTCCCTCGGCCCCCTCAAGGTCCATTGGTACGGCATCATGTACCTGGTCGGATTCGGCGCCGCGTGGTGGCTGGGCCGGCGGCGTATCGAGAAACATGACCTGCCGTGGCGCGGCGACGAGTTCGCCGACATGGTGTTCTACGGCGCGCTCGGCGTGCTGGTCGGGGGACGCTTCGGCTATGTGCTTTTTTACAATTTCAGCCAGTTTCTCGATGACCCGCTTTGGCTGTTCGCAATCTGGGACGGTGGCATGTCCTTTCATGGCGGGATGCTTGGCGTGATCCTCGCCCTGTGGCTGTTTGCCCGCAAGCGCGGGCATGCGTTTTTCGACCTGACCGATTTTGCCGCGCCACTCACGCCCATCGGGCTCGGCGCGGGGCGGCTCGGAAATTTCATCGGCGGTGAACTCTGGGGGCGGCCTACCGACGTCCCCTGGGCGATGGTGTTCCCGCGGGCCGACGCGCAACCGCGTCATCCGTCGCAACTGTACGAATTCGCCCTCGAGGGGGTCCTCCTGTTTGTCATCCTGTGGTGGTTTACCGCGCG
>JBFGWM010000190.1:0-5639 GCA_041588495.1 Pseudomonadales bacterium
AACGACATGGTATTGCCGGAACACGCGCCGCCCTGGAGCCACAGCAGGTTAGCCAAGTCCGTTACCCCCCGGTTCGGTCAGGAGCAGGTTCCACAAAGCATAGTTGAATTCAGGGTGATTAATTTTTCACCGACTCCATGGGAACAGCGGGTTCCTCGCCCACCGGCAGGTCCAGTTCGAAACGGACGCCCTCGCCAGGCGCGCTGTGCACGCTGATCTGGCCGCCCTCCTCGCTTTTCACCAGGTTATAGACGATATGCATGCCCAGCCCCGTGCCGCCGGTGCCGCGCCGGGTGGTGAAAAACGGTTCGAAGACCTTCTTGCGGTCCGCCTCGGACATTCCCTTGCCGTCATCCGAGTAGACCAGGTGGAGGCGGTTGCCGTTGACCGAGATCTGGATGCGCAGGGTCCCAGCCTCGCCTTCGTCGTATGCGTGCAGGAGCGAGTTCATGATGAAATTGGTCAGGACCTGTGAAATCAGTCCGGGATGCCCGTAGACCGACAGGCCCTCGGGACACTCCACCTCCACCTTGTGCGAATACTTCCGCAGCTTCGGCTGCAGGCTGGTGAGAATCTCGTGCACGAGTTCGTGGATATTGAATGTGCGCCGCTGGCTGCTGCTCTGGTCGACGGCAATCTGCTTGAAGCTCTTGACCAGGTCGGCGGCCCGGGCCAGGTTGGATTCCAGCATCTTGATGGATTCCTGGGCCACCGAGGCAAAACTCTTGTAGACCTTCTCGTCCGCCGTGCCCGCCTCGACATGGTTCACGAACCTGTCGGCATGGGTCTTGAGGATGGAGGCCGCGGTGATACCGACCCCGAGCGGCGTGTTGATCTCGTGGGCGACGCCGGCCACCATCCCGCCCAGGGAGGCAAGCTTTTCCGACTGCACCAGCTGCTCCTGGGTGTCCTTGAGTTCCTGCATGGCACGCAACAGGTCCTGGTTGATGCGGGTGCGCTCCTCGACCTCCTTTTCCAGGCTGGCGTTCAGTTGACGCATGGTTTCCTCGGCTTCCTTGCGCTCGCTGATATCACGCACCACGCCGGCAAAGGAGCGCCGGCCCTCGGCCTCCACCTCGGCCACCGCGAGCTCCACCGGGAACACCGCGCCGTTGCGCCGCTTGGCCACGGCCTCCACCGTGGTGCCGAGTATCGCGCCCACGGACTCGTCCAGGGCGGTGGCCAGGGATTCACCGATCAGTTCATCGTACTGCTCAGGAATGAACACGCTCACCGGCCGGCCGATCACCTCGTGGGCGCGATACGCGAACATGGTCTCCGCCGCCGGGTTCATGGACTCGATGATGCCACTGTCATCGATGATCACGATGGCATCCGGCACCGTCTGGAAGATGGCCCGGATCTGCGCCACGCTGTCGTTCAGGCTGCGCTCCGCGAGCACCGCGTCGGTGAGGTTCTGCAGCAGCACCAGCACCGCGCTGACCTTGTTGTTCTCGCCTGCGACGATCGGCGTGTTGGCGACCCGCACGTGGATCTCGTCACCACCGGCGGTACGCATCACCGACCGGAACGGCTTGACCCGGCGGCCGCGGCGGACCTTGTCGACCATCTTGCGGAATTCGCCGATCTCCTGCTCCGGCACCAGGGCCTCGTAACCCTGGCCCTCGACCTGACTCGCAGTGAAACCGAGCAGCCCGTTGGCGGCCTCGGTCCATTCCACGATATTGCCGTCCGCATCGAGCCCGAACAGCACCAGCCCGGTGTCGGTCAGGATGCGCGTGAAATCGTCGGGGCTCAGGGACAGAAAATTCATTGGGTGCTTGGCTGGCGAGTGGTGCTGGTACTACACTGCAGTGTAGTCTGGCAACGCGCGTCGCGATTGCCGTAAATATCAAATCTTTACAATTACTAACCATCATCGCGAGGCCTCATGCCGGATCACTGTTGGAACGTGCTCATCGTCGATGACGAGGAATCGGTGCACGCGGTCACCAAGCTGGCGCTCACTGATTTCGAGTACGAGGGCAAGCCGCTCGAGTACCACCACGCGTATTCCGGGGAGGAGGCGCGGGAGGTGCTCGCCAGGGTTCCTGATGTCGCGGTGATCCTGCTCGACGTGGTCATGGAAACCGACGACGCCGGCCTGCGCCTGTGCAACTACATCCGCAACGAACTCAAGAACCGCAAGGTGCGTATCCTGCTGCGCACGGGGAACCCCGGCCAGGCGCCGCCGCAGCAGGTGATCATGGACTACGAGATCAACGACTATATCGAGAAGACCGAACTGACCATGGGCCGGCTCATCAACCACATGGTGGTGGCCCTGCGCGCCTACCGGGATCTCAACGCCCTGCACAACACCCGCACCGGCTACGAGACCATGATCGACGCCACCGACCAGATCGGCGACGGCGCGGTGCCCGAGGGCTTCGTGAACGGCGCACTGATCCAGCTTGCCGGGCTCCTCTACCTGGACCAGTCCAGCGTGCAGAAACCGCATACCTTTGCCCTGGCCTCGGCCTCCAACCAGAAGATCAGCGTGATCGCCATCACCTCCCACGGCGATCCCGGCAAGGAACCGAGCATCCCGGTGGATCACTTCGCCCTCCTGCGTGCGGCTTCCGAGGGCGACGACAGCATTTCGCGTAACGACTGTTACATCTCCCGCCACGAGGAAAGTCCCGAGGAGATTTACCTGCTGTACCTGACCACCGAGGGCAAGCCCCTGGGCGAGGCCGACCGCGACCTGGTCGACCTGTTCTGCCGCAAGCTGTCGCGGTTCATGAAGAAACAGCGGTCCGCGGCGGTCAACTGATCCGGCGCGGCGGAAGCTCCCAGGCAACCACCCTCCCCGTCCTCGCCGGGTTCCCGGCTAAAACGGAATTTTCATTTATACTCAGTGACATAGCTGGTTCAGCGTGACGCCCGTCCGGGGCTTCCGCGGGACAGCGCGCGAAAGCCGCGAATGGGCAGCGGATGCAGAAAAGTAACTGGAACACGGCGCTGATCCTTTCCGGCGGCGGCGCGCGGGCAGCCTACCAGGTGGGCGTGCTGCGCGCGTGCGCGGAAATCCTGCCGTCCAACGAGCGCAACCCGTTCGGCATCATCTGCGGAACCTCCGCCGGCGCGATGAATGCCGCCGCCCTCGCCTCCCGTGCCCATCATTTCGGCCGCGCGGTGCGCCGCATCGAGCTGGTGTGGGCCAACTGCACCTGCGAGCAGGTCTACCACACCGACACCTGGAGCGTGCTCGGCAACGGTCTCCGCTGGCTGGCCGCGTTCCTGTTCCCACGCATCCATTCCAGCGTCCCGGTGTCACTGCTCAACAACATGCCCCTGCGCATGCTGCTGCGCAGGGTGATGCGCTTCGAGAAAATCGAGGCGGCCCTGGACAGTGGCAACCTGCACGCCCTGTGCATCACCGCATCGGGATACACGTCAGGAGAATCGGTCAGCTTCTTCCAGGCGACCCAGGAACTGAAAAACTGGCGGCGCCCCCACCGCATCGGGGTGCGCACCCGCATCGGCCTGGAGCACCTGATGGCTTCCTCGGCGATCCCGGCACTGTTCCCCGCGGTGCGCATCAACCGCGAGTTCTTCGGCGACGGCGCGATCCGCCAGCTTGCACCGATCAGTCCGGCGCTGCACCTCGGCGCCGAACGCGTTCTGGTGATCGGGGTCAGCGCCAACCTCAACAAGCCGCGCATCCGCAACCCGGCCTTCGCGTTTCCCAGCCACGCGCAAATCGCCGGGCACATCCTCAACAGCGCGTTCATCGACGCCCTCGAGGCCGACGTCCAGGTCCTGGAGCGCCTCAACCGGGTACTGAGCCTGGTTCCCGAGGAGGCCATCGCCCGCCACCATCCCAACCTGAAACCGGTGGACCTCCTGCTGGTTTCACCCAGCGAGCCACTGGACGGCATCGCGGCGCGCCACCGCCACCGCCTGCCGCGCAGCCTGCGCCCGTTCTTTCGCGAGGGGGACGGGACAGAAGAGGCCGGTGGCGCCAGCGTGCTGAGCTACCTGCTGTTCGAGCAGGAATACTGCAAGGAACTCATCGAACTCGGCTACCACGACGCCATGCAGCGCCGCCAGGAACTGGAAGCGTTCCTGCACCCGGACGAGGAGCAGACCCCGGCTCAGTAGCGTTCGTTCTCGATCGGCACCGCGTGGGGTGGCTCGTCGGCCGGCCGCCATGCCGGGTAGAGGAAAAAGTGACCCAGGGCGTTTTTCATGCTGCTCGAATTGCGCATGTCGGTGAGCAGGGTGCCCCACGCGTGGAACGCGATCCGCAGCGGGTTGAAAGTGTCGATGTTGTTGACGAGGCCGTAGCGCACCGGCTCGGACTCCGGCTCGAAGGTCCCGAACCACTTGTCGAACAGGATCAGGAATCCCCCGTAGTTGCGATCGATGTAGATCGGGTTGGAGCCATGATGGACGCGGTGGTGGGACGGCGTGTTGAACACCGCCTCGAACCAGGCCGGCATGCGATCGATGGTCTCGGTGTGAATCCAGAACTGGTAGACGAGGCTGATGGTCTGCATGGCCAGGATCATCAGCGGATGAAAGCCCAGCAACGGCAGTGGAAGGTAGAAGAAGAATTTGTACAGGGGCGAGGTCCAGCTCTGGCGCAACGCGGTGGAAAGATTGTAGTGCTGGCTGGAGTGGTGGTTCACGTGACCGGCCCAGGCGAAGCGCACGCGGTGCCCCGCCCGGTGGAACCAGTAGTAGCAGAAGTCATCACCGAAGAAGAGCAGCACCCAGGCCCACCAGTGATCGGGCGCCAGGAAATCGCGAAACCAGCCGGCGTGTTCGTAGACCACGAAGTAGGCCCCGATCGGGACCACCTTCCATGCGGCGGAGATGGCCACGTTGCCGAGGCCCATGGCGAGGCTGGCCACGGTATCGCTTTGCTCGTAACCCTTCACCGGGCCGCCCCGCAGTTGCGCGCCACGCCGCAGGATCACGAACTCCACCACGATGGCTATGACAAACAGGGGGATGGCAACCCAGATGAGATCATTCATGTGCAGTGTCCGATGCGGACCCCGGCGGCAATCCAATGACCCATTTTAAGGCAGCCGCGGGCCCGCCGTCTGCCGCCCCGGATCTTCCATGGTACCGGCGTGCTAGAGTGTGGACGGTCCGACTTCCGGGAAACAGTCGATGTCCGAATCCCGATCGGGGGTGATCCGATGGCGTCTGCGCCAGGCCGCCGGCCTGCGCCTGCAGCGATTGCTGTTCCGCTTCCTCGACGTCCTCATCTGGCTGTCCACCAGCGCCGGCCTGTGGAACGCGAAAATGCGCGCCCTGCGCCGGGACATCGAGGTGAGGCGCGGCATCGACTACTTCGGCTCCGGCAGCCATCGCCGCCAGCGCCTCGATATCTACCGCCCGCGGCGCCACGGTGACGGCCCGTTGCCGGTGGTGTTCTACGTGCATGGCGGCGGCTTCAGCCAGTGCTCGCTCGATACCCACGTGGCACCGGCCGTGGCCCTGGCCAGCCGCGGTTTCCTGGTGATCAACGTCGACTACCGGCTCGCACCCGAGGAGCCGTGGCCGGCGGCGCCCCATGACGTCAGCCTGGCGTGGCGCTGGATGGCGGAACATGCCGCCGATTATGGCGGCGACCTCGAACGCCTGCACGTGGCCGGGGAATCCGCCGGCGGCAACCTGGT
>JBFGWM010000191.1:0-5631 GCA_041588495.1 Pseudomonadales bacterium
AGGCTGGCCACACGTTCCTCAAGGCTCATTCCAATGCCCCTCCCCTGCTGAAGCCCCCACCGCGTGTTCCCACGCCTAGATCACGCCGTCCCGCCGCATGGCGGCAACTCCACGCACCACCCGCCGCAACAGTGCGCCGATTTCGGCATGGCTCGCGCTGATCGCCACCATACCGTTCACTGAGACGCCGGCATGGTTGGTCAACGCCGGATACGCATCGAGCAGCAGTTCCCCGTTGCGGGTCTGAACACGCAGCCAGGTCAGGTGCCGCTCGAACGCCTTCATGCTTCGCGCGCCCGACTTGCGGTACGAGGGCCAGTCGGACTTCTTGCGTCCCGCCATCGGGGGCACATCGCGGGCCTCGAAACGGAGGAGCGCGTCACATACCGTCTCTCCAAGCACCCCGTCTTCAACGGGCTCGACCAGCAACTCGACCGGGTCCTGCTCGGCGTACAATCCGCCGCACCCCAGCATCGGCGCGATGAGAATCTGCTCATCCCCGTGGATACTCACGGTACAGTGCAGCTCGTGACCGAAATAATCGCGCAGGCGGAAAATCTCGCAGCCGGAGCGGTTTGGAAGCGATCGTTCGGAGAACCGGGGCCGACGCCGGAAGAACCGGGACAGGTTCATGGTTCACTGTCCGGCTCATCATCCGCGCCATCGTCTTCCCGGGGATTCTCGAGCCGTTCCGCCACCCCGGTGATGCAGGTCCACAGCTCCCCGTTGTCGAAGCCGACAATCCAGGTCGCCTCCAGGGTGAGTTCGAGGCCACCCTCGGCCGCGTCGCGCAGCCCGAGGCGCACCCTGGGGGAACGGTTCGCCAAATCCGCGGCCAGGGTGCCGCGAACGAAAACAAGTTGTTCGCCGGCGGTATCCAGACGCTCGAAACCGAGCGCCGTGAGTTCCGCCTCCACCTGCCACGCATCCAGGGCAATTTGCAGCGGGAGACGGTACTTGGGCAGGAACGCCAGCCCCGGCTTGCCTGGCGCTGCCCTGCGGAACGGCATCAGTCGGTAGACGATCGTCACGGCCACGACCATTGCGATGGTGCCGGTGAGTACGACGAGGATGTCCTCGATCATGGAGGCGTTCCTGCAGGTCCGTTCCGCCCGCGAAAGAAATTCATCGCGCGCCGCGGAGTGAATGGTTTACCGCAACCTTAGCGTCATCGCCGTCCACTGGCGAGCGTGAGGACATGCTCAGGGGCCCACGACCAGCCCCGCGCGCTCGAATTCCATTTGCGGAATACCCATACAGATTGCCAGCACGAACATCAGCAGCAACATCGCCAGCAGGTTGTACAGGAATCGGGGAAGAGGCCGCTGCATGCCTGCGCCGCGATTCAGCAGTTCCGTGACCGGCCTGCCACCCACCGCCCGCGCCAGGAAGCCGAACCCGCAAACGGCACAAACGTAGATCGCCACCCCAACCAGGGTGGCAAAATGGTCCCGCGGGGTCGCCACCCTTAGAACGAGCGGCATGATCGCGAAGGTCATCACCCAGAAGCCCAGCGCCAGGAACAGGCTCATCAGCCGGAAACGGTACGACCCGGTTCGCGTCACGAATCCAGACCCTTCATCTGTCGCACTCCCCCGATGCTGCGTAACCCGTTGCGACTAATGAATCTTGAAATTTGCATGCACCAGCATCAGCGACAGAATCCATAATCCACTCGCAGGCACGCACAGCAGAAACCCGATGACCCGGACCCAGACCGCCTGCACGGCCGCCATCATCACAGCGAGACACAGCAGCACCGCCGGCACCAGGGCCATGATGAAATAAGTGCGGTGATAATCCTTTGGATACAGAACGGTCTCGTAGTAGCGATACCACTCCCAACCGCTGGAGGCGAGAACCACCACGCAAATCAGGAGTGCCCCGCGAACTGCAGTCATGCTGCTCTCACCAGTTATCCGCCCAATCCGGTGCCGCACCCGGTTGCGGGGACAATTCCGCGAGATTTGCCTCGAAGTCTGCGCCCACCGGGTTGCCGTCCTACCCACGCAACTGGATCCTCCCGTCCCGGGTCGCCACCAGGAGCCTGCCCCGCGCATCCCAATCGGCCCACTGCAGGTCATCCAGGAAACGGGGCTCGCCGTCACAGGCAAGTGAATAGCGCACCTGCATCCCGTCCACTGCCTGGCCGACCCCGAACTCGCCACCGGCATGGCCCAGGCTCTCGACCATGAGCATGGCCTTCCCGCCCGGTTGGGGCTTTTGCAGCCGCACGTTACGCTCCTGGTCCCAGGCATCGCCGGGACGTCGTGACGGACAGTCCGCGGTCTCCACCCAGCCGCGGCGCCGCTCGTTGGCAAACTGCTCGATGGGAATCACACGCAGGTGAAAGCCATTGGGCAGTTGCTCATCGTCCGGCCCGGCAGTCTCATCGGGCTCCAGGAAACGATAACCCCGCGTCCAGGTTCCACAGGTGCCAAACGCATGCAGGGCCGTGAGCCACGGCAGCTTCGAGACCGCGATATAGGCGTCGCCGTGTTCCCACTTCGCGCGGGGATCGTGGGCGAAGTAACTCAGGTAACGCCCGTCCGGAGAGAGGTCGGAGCGGCGCGGGAAGATGCGCCCCCGCAGCCAGGCGCCGGGTTCGTAGCGCATGGTCTGCAGATCCCAGCGCCCCACGTGCGACCACTCGCTCGGCCCGCGCCGGAACACCGCCACCACCGGCGCGCCGGTGGCCGGCAGGCAGTAGATGCGCGGAGCACCCTTCGTCCTCGCCATGTACGGTTAACCGTTTCCCGGCGGCGCGAGCCCGGTGCACGCGGACACCGTTGTACCCTCGCGCCAGGCCCTAGGGAACCCGCAGGGCACGAAATGCACTGAAACCCGGCTTCTGGCGCCCGTCCCGCTCGCGCAGCCCGACCGAGTTGAGATCGGCGTCGAAGATCGTGACATCGTGCAACAACGCCCACTCGATGCCCACGAGGTTGATGCCCGTCAGCAGTTCCGGAAGGCGCTCGATGAACTGGCGCTGCTCGCGCCGATTACCCACACCCTCGGTGGGCCAGCCGATCTCCATGAACATCACGGCGTCGCTGCGCGGGATGTGACGGAAGATCCACCGGTAGTAGTCGTCGGGGAGCCGCGCGGGCTTTTCGTGCACCGGCGCCGGGTAACTGGTCAACGCGACGAGATCGAGCTCGGGGCGGAAGATATCGATGACCTTGGAATGTTCCCCGATTCGTCCCGGCTCACGGGCGTCCAGCAGGCGCATTGCCTCCCACTGGAAGCTGACGAACACCCGGGTCTGCGGCGCAACCCGCTTCACCGCGTGGTAGGCCTCCTTGTACAACTTCGCGAAGTGCAGGTATTCGGGCAGTTTCTGCATGGCCAGCAGGTTGATTTCGGTCGCGAGACACAGGTAATCCGGGTGCAGCCGGCCCAGTGCCACGGCGGTATCAATGAAAGCCTCGCGGATCACCGGATTGGCGAACGAGATCTTCCCGCCCGCCTTGCGCCGCACCGATTCCGGCAGGTCGAGTTCAGCGCGCCCGTGACCCAGGGTGGTCGGGCTCAGGCCCAGCACCGGCACCAGGCCGGCGCCGCGCATGCGTTTCACCACCTGGCGCACGACCTTCGGGTCGAGGTCTCCCCACTGGCTGATGGACACGGCATGCCGCCCGACCTCCGTCGCGCGGATGAAGGCATCGTCGATATCCGTCTCGAGATGATCCGGGAAATTGCGCGGCGTCACCGCGATGCCCCGCGGCGCATCGGCATGCGCGCCGGGCGCCACAAGCAACCCGGAAGGAACCGCCGCGACCAGCAACGCAAGCAGGAACACCTTTCTGCACGTCCCCGTCATTTCCTTGACCTCAATGCGGCCTCGAAGGCGAGACGCGCCCACGCGACCATTTCCGCCGGATCTTCAAGCGCCTCCTCCGGCGCCTGGTAATAAGACATCCCCACCCTCTTGTTTCCCTTTGCGTAGGTAAACTGTTCCAGGCCCCGCTCGACAAAGCGGGACTCGGTTTCCGCATCGGCCTTCAGGTACAGGCACTCGTCAGACACCAGCCCGATCATCACGCCCCCGTGAAAGATACCGTGGCCACCGAACATCTTCCTTGGCTGAATGGGACCGAACTCCGCGAACGCCTCGTGCAGGAAGTCGATAAACCCGCTCATGCACCGCCCTTGTCGGTGGCGCCCCGGCGCCGCTGGAAATGCTCGAGGATGCTGCGCGCCTTCGGCGTGCGGTAACGGATCTCGATCTGTCCCGACCAGTCGCTGTTGAACTCGGACGCATCGTAACTGAAGCGAAGTTCGTTCGGCTTTTCCAGGACGCCGACCAACGCATGAATACGTGGATCATTCCACGCGAGACCGATCACCGGCAGCTTCCAGCCGAACGCGAGCAGGTGCTGCTCGGTGAGCACGATCGATCCGGTGAACCACTGCTTCTTCACCCCGTGAGCCCGCCCCGGGGCGCGAAAATTGCGCATGGTCATGGAGCCGCAGACACCCTCCTCCTGCAGCACCACGCCCTCACGGCGGACCTGCTCGAGGGCGTCCTTCGGGACGGCGCCAGCGCCGAACAGGCGATAAAAAACGCTCTTGCTCATAGGCACATCTTAGAAGATGAAACGGGGCACGACGGAACCGGCCATCAGCTGGCGTCGGATTCCGCGGACCAGTCGATGGCGGAAACGCCCTCCGCCTCCTCCAGCAGTGCGCGCAACGCCTCGATCAGCGGGCGCGCCGCGGCCGGATCGGCCTTGTTCCGACCGAACAGGCCCTTTGACTTCGGGTCCAGGAATACGTGCCACCGCTCATCCAATCCCTCGATATTCCCGCAACACAACCAGTACTCGCCATCACCGGTGTTGTACTCGATGAACCAGCCCCAGTCTTCGTAGTTGGGATATCCGGTCTCCACGCCGCGTTTCGCAAGCTCCGTGCACAGCCACCAGGCGAGTTCGGCTCCATAGCGGCCCGGGTTGACCTGTGCATCCTCGGACAAAACCGGACGGAAGCGCCCGGCGGTGAAGGTGACGATGGTTTCCACCTGATTCCCCCCGTACTCAGGACCTGCGGATCATTTCGGCAACCTGCGCAGGCCCGGAAGTGCCCGACGCCTCGCCGCCGCCGCCGCGATGGTGCGGAACCGCCTGCCATTCCCGGAAAGAAAATCTGCCGCAAAGTGCTCCAGGTCGTGGGCCAGGTGGCGGAATCCGTCCTGCGGATCGTCGGAGAATCCCGGATACCGGGAACATCCGCGTTCCGCGACCTCGCGCATGTACTCGTCGTGGGACAAGACCAGGTCGCCCAGGCGATAGGTCACCAGCCCCAGCGCGTGGCGAAAATGAAGTTCCAGGGAGCGATTTCCGCGCCGATACGCGCCCGAGGCAGAGTGTCCGCCGCTGGATCTTCCCGCCCATCCCGGGTGCCACGAGAATCCGTACGCCTTCATGAGGGGATCGATCCAGGCGCGGCCCCGGTCCAGTTCCCGGACCTTGTCGGCTTTCACCAGGGACTCTCGTATGCGGCGGACGGACGGTCCCCTGCGCAGGACTCGCCGCCCGGAACCGGAACACCTGGAATCATCGGTCCGGCCCACCATCACCGCCCTGGCAATGCTGCATGGCCAGCAGCGCGATGTCCTCATCCAGCGCG
>JBFGWM010000192.1:0-5598 GCA_041588495.1 Pseudomonadales bacterium
ATGTCACTGTGGCGGACGATGCGATCGCGGCGAATGCCCGGATAACAGGCCATCAGGCTGCGGGTCACCTCCGCGAGCACCCGGTACTGGACCGGCTCGTAGGCCATGTCCTCCGCTCCCTCCACCTCGATCCCGATGGAAAAATCATTGCAGTTCTCCCGGTCCGCGAAGCACGATTTTCCGGCATGCCATGCGCGACGGTCGAAGGGCACGTACTGGACCACTTCCCCATCCCGCCGCACGAGCAGGTGCGCGGAGACTTCCAGGCCCTGGATCTCCGCAAAATAGGGATGCGCGGCGACCGGCAGGCGGTTCTGGAAGAACTGGTCGATGTACTCGCCACCGAACTCCCCGGGCGGCAGGCTGATGCAATGGATGACCAGCAGGTCGACCGCGCAGTCACAGGGGCGCTCATTACAGTTGGGGGACGGAACCCGGCGGGCACCTTCCAGCCAGTGGTCACGCACCCGCCAGCGCCCGGCAGGCGGAGACGGCGAGGCTTCCCTGTCGGACACGGCGGGCCGCACTCAGGCAGCCGCAAGCGCGCGTTCGAGCACCGGAGTGCGATCGAGCATCCGGATGTGCCCCGCGAGCAGACCCTCGCCGAGCTCGGCAAGGCTGATTTCTCGAATCACCAGGTTGGCCCCGTTGACCAGGATTGCCAGGTGCAGGGCCTCCTCGACACCGTAGACGCGGAACCGCGTGGTCCCGTTGAGCGGCGGCGAGAACTCCAGCCAGGCGTCGGGCACCACCGTGACATTACCGCCCGCGTCGTCGTCCTGCCAGGCGATGGAATCACCGGTGATGTCGCGCCCGCGCACCCTCGAAAAGGTTTCCTCGTCGACACAGACCCAGGTGATCGCATCGGCCGAGCCGGAACTGAACAGGAGGCAGCCATGCACCTGCTGCAGGGCGGAGAGCAGGTGATCGATTTCCGCGACCTCCATGCCGATCTCCCGCAGCCCCACGCGAAGCTCCCGGAGCAGTGCGGGCAGGCCGGCGAGTATGGCGGGTCTCTCGGCCCGGGCGATATCACGCTGCACGCTGGCCAGCAGGGAATCGAGGACCTCGATGGCGTGATTCCATTCCACGCTCCCCAGGCCGTTTTCAAGGCAGTAATGGAAGAGAACGTCGCCCCAGGCACCGGCCGCCAACTCCATCACCTGGTCCGGAACCTCGCGGTCCAGCAGGTGCTCGCGTACAGATTCCATGGCCTGCAACCGCGCGTCGTCGGTACGCTGCAGGTCCTCGAGCGCGGTACGGACCCCGAAGCCGAGCCGCTCCAGGCGTTCCTTGCGCCGGCGCCGGAAAACCCGCCATTCGACCACGCAATCGGCGAACCGGGACACTTCCGCGGGATCATGCGCCTCGAGTTCGCCGATGATGGCATCCACCTTGCGCCAGGTCGCGGCGCTACGCAGGTCGCCGAGACCCTTCCAGCCCAGCATGGTGCCCGACAACTCGTTGACCAGTTGCCGCCCCGGATGGGAAGGCTCGAGCAGCAGGTCGGGGTCCACCAGCGCCCCGGCCACCAGGGGAATGCACAGGCGACCCAGCTGGGCACGTGCAGCGGAATCGAGGTCGGGATCACTGTACAGTCGCTGCAGGCGGCACAGCACCAGGAAGATCACCTGGGCGTCCACCGGGTGCAGGCAGGCGCCCGGCCCGGACTCCACGCACTTCTGGTGCAGGGAATTCATCAGCAGTTCCGCCGGCAGGTTGCTGGTGGCGGCGGAAACAGCCAGGCCACGCAGCGAGGCGAGCAGCGAAACGAGCGTGCGCTGTCCGATGCCCCCGGCGGAGGAAAGCTCGGGACGACCGCAGGCGCTGTGCCAGGCATCGAAGCGGCCCTGGTTGCGCAACAGGTGGTCCTCGAGTGCCGCGGCCAGCCGGTCGCGGTCCCAGAGAGCCGCGCCGTTTCCGTCCCGTTCCAGCGATGCCGGTTGCACCTGCTCCAGCACAGCGCGCTCGAAAATATCCAGCAGGTTGATGCAGCCGTCGACATCGATGCCATGTTCCTGCATCGACGCGAGGAACAGGTCGCAGATCAGGCCCACGGGAAACGACTCGCCTGCCACGCCGCGTTTCTCCAGCCGCTCCACGACCGCGTCCCGCACCAGGCGCAGGTCCTGGTCGCTCGTCGGCACGGCCGGGCCACCCGCGGCGGGATCACGCTCTCCGTTTTCCCAGTGGTGGAAAAACGTTTCGATAATGCCCTCTCCCCGGTGGCGCAGTTCACCGAGCAGCTCAAAAAGGAGGTTCTGTTCCGCACTCGAACCGGCGTGGTCGGCACGCTCCAGCAATTCCTCTTCCGCAGCACGCATGTACTCGCGGAGCAGTGAATCGAGGGTCCCGGGGGCAGCGCCATTTTGCCCGGGAGACTGGACATCGGAAACCATGCCTCGACCTCGCCTGGATGACCGGGGGATACGGGCCCGACACGACGCGCCCTCCTGCAAGTTTAACACCGGATGCGAAGGCCGCCGCCGCGCCGTGCACGGTGCGTGGCCGCGCCCTAGAATAGGCAGACCGTTCCCCACCGACAGGCTCCCGACATCCATGCCCGACCCCAGCGCAGACAGGCCGCCGCCCGGGCGGGGCGCCGGACGCTTCATGCTGCTGCTGTTCTGGCTTTCCGTCCTGGGACTGCTGGCGCTGGCGTTCGGGCGCTGGGAGGAAGCACAGTACAACCCGAATCCCGAACCGGAGTCCGCCACCGGGCCGGGCGGCGTGGTGGAGGTGGTGCTGCGACGCAACCGCAAGGGTCACTACGTCGCCAACGGACATATCAACGGCACGGAAGTCACCTTCCTGCTCGATACCGGCGCCACTGACGTGGTGGTACCCGGCCCGCTCTCCGAGCGCATCGGCCTCGAGTCCCTCGCACGCGGTTACGCGGTCACCGCGGCGGGCACTGTGCCGGTACACCGTACCCGCCTCGAAAGTCTCGGTCTCGGCGCCATCGAACTGCGCAACGTCAACGCGACCATCAACCCGCACATGGAGGGCGACGGTGTGCTGCTCGGCATGAGCGCCTTGCGGCAGGTCGAGTTCACCCAGCGCGGGGAGGAACTGCGCCTGCGCTACCATCCCCCGCCCCGCTGATCAGCACTTTGCCCCCCGCGAAAGGTGTGTACAATCGGCCTGCATGAGCCTGCCGAGAGCGGAGTAGTCCCGTGGAAGCCGTAGAGCAGCTGATTTCCAGCATCAATGGATTTGTCTGGGGCCCGGCGATGCTGGCCCTGCTGGCCGGAACCGGTCTCTATCTCACGGTCGGCCTGCACGGCTACCAGTTCCGCAAACTGGGTTACGCGTTCCGCATGCTGTGGCGGGGCCGCACCGCACCCGGAGAGGGCGACATCAGCGCCTTCAATGCCCTGATGACCGCCCTTTCGGCCACTATCGGCACCGGCAACATCGCCGGCGTGGCGACCGCGATTGCAGCGGGCGGACCCGGCGCACTGTTCTGGATGTGGTGCATCGCCCTGGTCGGCATGGCCACCAAGTACGCCGAAGCGGTGCTCGCCGTCCGCTTCCGCGAGGTCGACGCCAACGGCAACTACGTGGGCGGCCCCATGTACTACATCCGCAACGGGATGGGCGCGAAGTGGGCCTGGCTGGGTGCCACCTTCGCGATCTTCGGCACCATCGCCGGGTTCGGCATCGGCAACACCGTGCAGTCGAACTCGGTCGCAAGCGCGCTGAACAGCGCCTTCGGTATCGACAACTGGATCACCGGGATCGTGATGGCGGTCCTCGCCGGCCTGGTGCTGGTCGGCGGCATCAAGCGTATCGCCAAGGTCGCGGGGAAACTGGTGCCGTTTATGGCAATCGCCTACCTCGTCGCCGGCATCGTCATCCTGGCGATCAACGCCGACCAGATCCCTGCCGCCTTGGCGTTGGTCATGAAACACGCGTTCACGCCGGCCGCGGAAGTCGGCGGCTTCGCCGGCGCCACGGTGTGGGCTGCGATCCGCTTCGGCGTCGCCCGCGGCGTGTTCTCCAACGAGGCCGGCCTCGGCAGCGCGCCGATCGCCCACGCCGCGGCACGCACCGACAACCCGGTGCGCCAGGGCACCATCGCGATGCTGGGCACCTTTATCGATACGATCATCGTATGCAGCATCACCGGACTCGTGATCATCGTCACCGGCGCCTGGACCAGTGGCGAGTCCGGAGCGCCCCTGTCGGCAACGGCGTTCGGCACCGCGCTTCCCGGCGTGGGCCAGTACATCGTCACCGTCGGGCTCGCCCTGTTCGCCTTCACCACGCTGCTGGGCTGGAGCTTCTACGGCGAGAAGTGTGCGGAGTACCTGTTCGGGGTCCGCGCCATCCAGCCGTTCCGCATCCTGTGGATTCTCGCGATCCCGCTCGGCACGCTGGTTTCCCTGGATTTCATCTGGCTGCTGGCGGACACCCTGAACGCCCTCATGGCGGTGCCCAACCTGATCGCCCTGCTGGTGCTGAGTCCGCTGGTGTTCCGCCTGACCCGGGAATTCCTCTCCACGCGCGCCGCGGCGCCGGTTGGCGACCCTTGACCCGGCCCGATCCAGCGGAGATCGCCAGGTCGGTCGCCATCGCGCTGGCCGAGGACGTGGGCGACGGCGACATCACCGCCGAACTGATCCCCGCCACGGCCACGGCCCGCGCCACGGTGATCTGCCAGGAGGAAGCGGTACTTTGCGGCACGGCCTGGTTCGACGAGGTGTTTCGCCAGGTCGATGCGCGGGTCGGGATCGACTGGATGGCCGCGGACGGCGACGCGGTCACGGCCGGCACCGAACTCTGCGCACTGGAGGGTCCCGCGCGCGGCATCCTCACCGGCGAGCGCACCGCGTTGAATTTCCTGCAGACCCTGTCCGGAACCGCTACCGTCACCCGCCGCCACGTGGACGTCGTCAGGGGCCTGCCGGTGCGCCTGCTCGACACCCGCAAAACCCTCCCCGGCCTGCGCCTGGCGCAGAAATTCGCGGTGACCTGCGGCGGCGGCCACAATCATCGCATGGGCCTCTACGACGCCTTCCTGGTCAAGGAAAACCATATCGCGGCGTGCGGCTCCATTGCCGCCGCGGTACAGCAGGCGCGCGCGACCCATCCCGGGAAACCCGTCGAGGTCGAGGTCGAAAACCTGCAGGAACTCGATGCCGCCCTGGACTGCGGGACGGACACGATCATGCTGGACAACTTCCGCATCGAGCACATCCGCGAGGCGGTGGCCCGCAACGCGGGCCGCGCGAAACTGGAGGTCTCCGGCGGCGTCGACGAGTCGACACTGCGCCAACTGGCCGAAACCGGGGTCGATTTCATCTCCATCGGCGCCCTGACCAAGCACTGCCGGGCGATCGATCTTTCGCTGCGGATCAGGGCCTAGCCGGGGCAGGACACAGAGGGGAAAGGGGCCGTAGGGAGGCTGGCGGAACGCCCGGGAAATGGTGCCGGAAGGCAGACTCGAACTGCCGACCTACGCATTACGAATGCGTTGCTCTACCAACTGAGCTATTCCGGCGCGGGGCTGGGAATTGTAATTGGATGTCACCGATGACTCAACAAGCCGACGGGCACCCGCTCCCAGCTCCCGGACCAGGCACCCAGAGCGGG
>JBFGWM010000193.1:0-5595 GCA_041588495.1 Pseudomonadales bacterium
ACTGCCGTGGAGTTGGTCGAGTAGAGTTTCGAACTCGTCGTCGGTGAGTTCCCCGCCACCCGTGGCGGCGGGAGCGGCGGGTGCCTCGGGCTCGGGTTCCGGTTCCGCTGCGGGCTCGGGCTCCGGGGCCGGCGCCTCGCCGGACAACAGGGCCTCCAGTCGCTGCAGGAGGGCCGGGTCGGGGGGACTCGGCATCTCGCGCGCACGCACCACGTCGAACATCTCGTTGACGGTGTCGAGGGCCTGCAGGACGACGTCCATGAGATCGGCGTCCACACCGCGCTGCCCGTTGCGCAGGGCGTCGAACACGTTCTCGGCGACGTGGCAGACCTCCACGAGGGCATCGATCTGCAGGAAACCGGCGCCGCCCTTGACGGTATGGAAGCCGCGGAAGATCGCGTTCAGGAGATCACGGTCGTCGGGACTCTGCTCGAGTTCCACGAGCTGTTCGGAAAGGGTCTCGAGGATCTCGCCGGCTTCGACCAGGAAATCCTGCAGGATCTCCTCGTCGGCTTCGAAACTCATCTCAGGGCGCTCCGCACCGCGGCATCAAAAGCCGAGACTCGACAGCAGGTCGTCGACGTCGTCCTGCCCGGACACCACGTCGGGCCGGTTCTCCGGATGGATCTGCGGTCCCTCGCCGGTGGTTGTCCTCTTTTTCTTCTCCTCGGCCACGGCGGCATCGGGAGCGGTGGAGCGGATCCCCGTCATCGCCTCGACCTGCCCGGCCATGCGCACCAGGTTGACCAGGCTGGCCTCGACGTCTTTCACCAGTCCGATGACCCGCTTGATCAGCTGGCCGGTGAGGTCCTGGTACTCCTGCGCCATGATGATGTTGCTGAGGCCCTGGTGCAGACTGCCGGCCTGGTTCTGGGTGTAGTCCAGAAACCCGTCCATGCGCTTGTACAACTCGCGGAACTCCTCGGCGCTGAGCTCGCGCTTGATCAGCCGCTGCCAGTCCGTGCGCAGGGTCTTCGCCTCGTCACCGAGCTGCTCGGCAACCGGGATGCACTCGTCGACCAGGTCCATGGTGCGGTTGGCCGCCTTCTCGGTCATCTCGATGACATAATTGAGCCGGTCCGAGGCGTCCGCCAGTTCCGATGGCTGTTCGCCCTGCCCGCCCTTGGCCGCCATGTCGATGTGGAAATTGACGATCGCGTCGTGCAGCGCGCGGGTCAGCTTGCCGACTTCCTGGAACAGGCTCTGCTCGCGGGCGACATTGATATCGTGGATCGTCTTGAGCGCATCTCCGAAATTGCCCTGGTCGAGCTGGGCAATGAGTTCGGAAGCGCTGTTGCGTAGCGCGCTGGTAAATTCGAGATCCGGTTCTTCGGGCATGATTGACCGCCTTGGGTAGGGCTCAACCGCCCACGCGTTCGAAAATTTTCTGGATTTTCTCGTCCAGGGTGGCTGCGGTGAACGGCTTGATGATGTAGCCGTTGACGCCAGCCTGCGCCGCTTCCACGATCTGCTCCCGCTTGGCCTCCGCAGTAACCATCAGCACCGGCAGGTTGGCCAGCTGCGGATCGGCACGCACCGTGCGCAGCAACTCGATGCCGGTCATGCCGGGCATGTTCCAGTCCGTGACCAGGAAGTCGAAGTTCCCGCTCTTGAGGAGTGGCAGGGCCGTGGTACCGTCATCGGCTTCCTG
This sequence comes from Pseudomonadales bacterium, assembly GCA_041588495.1. Lineage (GTDB taxonomy): Bacteria > Pseudomonadota > Gammaproteobacteria > Pseudomonadales > JBFGWM01 > JBFGWM01. The sequence continues at coordinate 1,652 of JBFGWM010000193.1, forward strand.
GGTGTTGGTGAAACCCAGGTCGCGAAGCAGGTTCTTGACGATCCTCCGCATCGTCGAAAAATCATCGACGATGAGAATCTTCATGTTCTTGTCCAAGAGGGCCTCCGTTCACTCGAACAATCGCAGCGCGGGCACGCAGAACTACCGCATGTACAGTCTAGTACAGGGAATCGGAGTTGCAGAGGCCCGCAATGACCCTGGATCTCATTCGGTCCAGCCGCTCAGGCGGCTGCGCAGGCGCAGGGCCGCCTGGCTGTGAATCTGGCACACCCGGGACTCGCTCACGCCCAGCACCGCGCCGATTTCCTTGAGGTTGAGTTCCTCGTCGTAGTACAGCGCCAATACCAGTCTCTCGCGTTCGGGAAGGCCACCGATGGCCTCGGCCAGGTGCTCCTGGAAGCTGGCGTCGGCCACCTCTTCGAAGGGCCGGCTCTGCACACCCGAGATACCCTCGGAGAGGTTCTCCTCGGCGCCCGCGGCCAGGTCGTCGAAGCCGAACAGCTTGCCGCTCGCCGAATCGGCGAGCATGGTGCCGTACTCCTCGACGCTTACCCCCAGCTCGGCCGCCACCTCGGTGTCACGGGCATCGCGCCCGGTGCGGTCCTCGATGGACTTGATCGCGTCGGCCACGCGGCGCGCGTTGCGGTGCACGGAGCGCGGCACCCAGTCGCCCTTGCGGATCTCGTCGAGCATCGCGCCACGGATACGGATGCCGGCGTAGGTCTCGAAACTCGCGCCCTTGCCGGCGTCAAATTTTCGCGCCGCCTCCAGCAGGCCGATCATGCCGGACTGGATGAGGTCATCGACCTGCACGCTAGGCGGCAGGCGCATGAGCATGTGGTGCGCGATCCGCTTCACCAGCGGCGCGTACTCTTCTATCAGCTGTTCAGGACTGCTGCTCTGCATCTCTGTATACACGGCCATGGCACTTGCGGCGCTCATCCTGGCGCCTCCACTCCCCCACCGATGAGCCGCTCGACGAAGAACTCAAGGTGGCCGCGCGGGCCCGCCGGCAACGGCCAGCGATCGACCTGCTCGGCCAGGCGGCGAAACGCCGCGGAGGCCTGTGTCTGGGGGTAGGCTTCCAGCACCGGTTTCTGGCGCTGCACCGCCTTGCGCAGGTTCTCGTCGAAGGGAATGCAGCCGATGTACTGCAGCCCGACGTCGAGGAAGCGGTCGGCGACCCTGGTGAGTTTAGCAAACAGTGCGCGTCCCTCCTGATCGGATCGCGTCATGTTGGCGAGCACCCGGAAGCGCTGCATGCCGTATTGCTGGTTGAGCACCTTGAGCAGGGCATACGCATCGGTGATCGAGGTGGGCTCGTCGCACACCACGAGGATGACCTCCTGCACCGCGCGCACGAAACTGATCACCAGGTCGCTGATGCCCGCGGCGGTATCGACCACCAGCACGTCCAGCTGTGGCGCCAGTTCGCTGAAGGCGTGAATCAGCCCCGCGTGCTCCTGCACGCCGAGCTCGGCCATTTTCTGTACACCGGAGGAAGCCGGCACGATATGGATGCCGCCGGGCCCGCGGACCAGGATGTCGATCAGTTCGCGTTCGCCACGCAGCACATCCTCGAGGGTGTACCGGGCCTTGATGCCGAGCAGGATATCGACATTGGCCAGGCCGAGGTCGGCATCCAGCAATGCCACGCGGCGGCCCATGCCGGCCAGGGCCATGGACAGGTTGACGGAGACGTTGGTCTTGCCGACCCCGCCCTTGCCGCCGGTCACCGCGACCACCTGGATGGGTTTGCTCATGTTTACGGGGTCCCCGCGCTAACGAATCGGTCGCAGGCCATCATACTGCCTGCAGCGCCAGTCCGGCAGCCCCGGTCGCGGCGCGGCCGAGGGCGTGGGCGAAATCCTCGGGCGGCGCCTCCTGCATCAGCGCAACGGCGCGGCTGACCAGGCTGTAGGCCCGGGCGACCCGCAGGTCGTGGGGCACACGCTGGCCATCTGAAAGGTAAGCCACCGGCAGGCGCTCGGCCATGCTCACCGCGAGCGCGTCGCCGAGACGGGCGCTCTCGTCCAGCTTGGTGAGGATGCAGGCCACCGGCGACAGACCGGCGTGGGCACGCACCATGCGCCCCAGCACCCCCGACTGGCTGGTCGCGGGCAGCACCAGCAGGCTGCGCAGGCCCCGACAGCGCGCGAGGCGGTCGACCTGATGGTCGAACTCGCTTTCCGCGGGATGCAGGCCGGCGGTGTCCACCAGCACCAGGGACTTGTCACGCAGGCTGTGCAGCACCTCTTCCAGCGGGTGCTCGGGATCGGCGATGCGTACCGGAATATTCAGAATGCGTCCGAACGCACGCAGGTGTTCATGGGCGGCGATCCGGTAACTGTCGGTGGTCACCAGCGCAATGCGCTCGGCGCCATGCTGCAACGCGTAACGCGCGGCCAGCTTGCCGATGGTGGTGGTCTTGCCGCTGCCGGCGGGGCCGACCAGGGCAAACATGCCGCCGCGGGCGACGAGGTCCTCGTCGACCACCGGGATCTGCTTGCTGAGCCGTCCCAGGGCATTCCGCCAGTCGAGTTCGTCATTGCCGGTCACCGGGCAGGATTCGGCCAGGTTGCGGGCATGCTGGCCATCAAATCCCATGCGCACGAAACGGTCGACGAGCAGCGCGTGGCCCGGATCGTTGGCGGCCATGCGTTCCCAGGCGATGGAGCCGAAACACTGGTTCAGGAGTTCGCGCATCGAGCGCAGTTCCGCCTCCATGCCCTGCACGCCCCCGGCGGGCGTGGCGTGTGTGGGGGCGCTGGCAACCGCGACCGGGGCGGCACCCGCTTCCGCCGCAGCCGGCTGCTTCCTGCGCCGGGTCGGCACACCGGCAGTTCCCCGTGGCTTGGCGGCGATTGGCAAGGTGCCCACCTGGCCTTCCGCCGGCGCGCCGCGATACGGCGCCGCATCCGGGTCGGTGGACTCCGAAGCGGCGATCAGCCGCTCGGTCAGCGCCTCGCCGAGGGCCCGCCGCAACTGGCGCGAGTCTTCCGGCGCGACTTCGGACTTCTCCACGGACGCGGGTGCCGGGGCAGCCGGTTCGGGCGCCTGCGCGGCGGCGTACTCGCAGGTGGCGACGATCTCGATGCCGCCGGCGATCTTCCGGTTGGAGAGGATCACCGCGTCGGCGCCCATCTCCTCCCGCACGAGGCGGATGCCCTGGCGCATGTCCGGGGCGAAGAATCGTTTCACTTTCATGGTCGTGTACCTACCTGTTCCATGGTTCGGTTAGCCTTTCCTTCAGCCGTCCTGCCCGACGGTCGCGACGATGGTGATCTGGCGATCGTCGGGAACCTCCTGGTAGGAGAGCACGTGCATCTGGGCGCCGCCGTAGCGGACGAACCGCGCCAGCATGGCGCGGATCGGCGCGGCCACCAGCAGGATCGCCGGCTTGCCGGCCACTTCCTGGCGGCGTGCCGCGTCGTTGAGGGATTTCTGCAGGCGCTCGGCCATGCCGGGCTCCAGCGCCACGGTCTCCTCGCCGGCGCCCGCCTGGCGCGACTGGTGAATGGATTTCACCAACAGTTGTTCGAGGTCCGGCTCGAGGGTGATCACCGGCAGCGTTTCCTCGCCGCCGCTGACGGTTTCCGCGATCAGGCGCGACAGCGCGATACGCACCGCGGCGGTCAGTTGTCCGGGGTCCTGGCTCTTCTGCGCCGCTTCCACGATGGCCTCGGCGATGGTGCGGATGTCGCGCACCGGGATGCCCTCGGAAAGCAGGTTCTGCAGCACCTTGAGCAGCACGTTGACCGGCACCTTTTCCGGGAACTGCTCGGCGAGCTTGGGTGACTGGCGACCAAGCATCTCCAGCAGGCGGCCGACTTCCTCGTGGCCGATCAACTCGTGGGCGTGCTTGTGCATGACCTGGTTGAGGTGGGTGGCCACCACCGTGCTGGCATCGACCACGGTGTAACCGAGGGTCTGCGCCTGCTCAC
>JBFGWM010000194.1:0-5591 GCA_041588495.1 Pseudomonadales bacterium
CAAGTACCTGCAGGAATCCGCCGGCATCGCGATTCTCGGCTGGCTCAGCCAGCTGGGCCCAATTCGCGCCGAACGCTTCGCGGCGGAGGAGATCCGCAACAACCCGTTTTTCTGTCCCGATCCCGGCAAGGTCGCGGAGATGGAGGCCTACATGGACCGCCTGCGCAAGAACGGCGATTCCATCGGCGCACGCATCACGGTGACTGCCACCGGCGTCCCGCCGGGACTGGGCGACCCGGTGTTCGACCGGTTCGACGCCGACCTCGCCGGCGCCCTGATGAGCATCAACGCGGTCAAGGGAGTCGAGATCGGGGCCGGTTTCGCCAGCGTGGAACAGAAGGGCACCGAGCACCGCGACGAGATCACCCCGGAGGGGTTCCTGTCCAACAACGCGGGCGGCGTGCTCGGAGGCATCACCTCGGGCCAGGACGTCGTCGCCCACATCGCGCTGAAGCCGACCTCGAGCCTGCGCATTCCCGGCCGTTCCATCGATGTCGACGGCAATCCCGTCGAGGTCGTCACCACCGGGCGTCATGATCCCTGCGTGGGGATACGTGCGACGCCGATTGCCGAGGCGATGCTCGCGCTGGTGCTGATGGATCACCTGCTCCGTCACCGGGCACAGAACGCCGACGTGCGCTGCACCACGCCGGTGGTTCCCGCGAGCGTGCCCGGATCAGGGGAGCCATGACCGGTACGGCCCTGCCGTACTGGCGCCTCTCGACCTTCTATTTCGCCTACTTCGCGCTGCTCGGCGGACTGGCTCCGTACTGGAGCGTTTATCTCGACGCCCTCGGCTACAGCGGACAGGCCATCGGCGTGCTGATGGCCCTGCTCACCGGCACCAAGATCGTGGCGCCCAACGTGTGGGGCTGGATTGCCGATCGCCAGGGCAGCCGCCTGCGCATCATCCGTTTCGGCGCCTTTGCCACCACCATCGTGTTCTGCGGCCTCCTGGTGCGCACCGATTTCTGGTGGATGGCCGCGGTGGTGACCCTGTTCAGCTTTTTCTGGAACGCCATCCTGTCCCAGTTCGAGGTCATCACCCTGGGCCACCTCGGCGAGCGCACCAGCCGCTACAGCCGCATCCGCCTGTGGGGATCGGTCGGATTCATCGTTACCGTGGCCGGCCTGGGCTGGCTGTTCGACCGTTACCCCGTCACCAACCTGCCGTGGGTCCTGTTACCCGTGATCCTGCTCATCTGGCTGAGTACGGTCAGTGTCGGGGAGGAGCCCCTGCGGCGCACGGAGGAGGGCGGGGCGGGTTTTCTGGTCCTGCTACGCCGTCGCGAGGCGATCACATTTTTTGTGGCCTGTTTCCTGCTGCAGGTTTCCCACGGGCCGTATTACACGTTTTTTTCGCTGTTCCTCGATCTGCACGGATACAACCGCACCAGCATCGGCCTGCTGTGGTCGCTGGGAGTGATCGCGGAGATCGTGTTGTTCCTCGGCATGCACCGCATCCTGCCCCGCGTCGGGGTGCGCGGGTTGGTGCTGGCGGCGCTGGTGCTCACCACGATGCGCTGGTGGCTGATCGGCTGCTACGCGGACAACCTGCCCGTGCTGCTGTTCGCCCAGTGCCTGCACGCGTTCTCTTTCGGCGCGTTTCATGCCGCGGCCATCGACTGGGTACATCGCTATTTCGGCGCCCGGCATGCCGGTAAGGGCCAGGCCCTCTACAGCAGCGCCAGCTTCGGCGCGGGCAGCGCGGTCGGCGCATTGCTCAGTGGCGTGCTGTGGGACGCCGCCGGCCCGGTCACGGCCTACGCGGTCGCGGCCTGGGTGGCGGCGCTGTGCCTGCTGATCGTGTATGCCGGGTTCCGCGAACCGTCGGTCGGCCAGGCCGACCTCAGCCGTTCGCGAGCCTGAGGCGTTCCGCGACCGGGGGGTTGTCGGCGAAGTGTTCCACCAGGAAGTCGATGAACGTCCGCACCTTCGGTGACAACAGTCGTGCGCCCGGGTAGACGGCGGAGATCGGTACCGAGGGGACCTGCAGGTGAGGCAGCGCCTGCAGCCGCCCGGCGAGCACGTCCTCCTCGACGAAATAGCAGGGCAGGAGGGAGACGCCCAGACCCTTTTTCACCGCCTCGCGCATCCCGTGGAACGTATTGATCTGCAGCCGGAGGTTGATCGTCGAAAAATCGATACGCTCACCGAACATGCGCCGCGCAATCTCCTCCACCCGCGGCGTGATATAGGACACGCTGTCCAGGCGGAAAAACTCCTCGAGGGTCTCCGGCTGCCCGCCGTCGGCAAACCAGCCCGGCGGCGCGCAGGCCAGGAAGCGGGTGTCGGTGAGCTTGCGGGCCACCAGGCGGCTGTCCTGGACCAGTCCCTCGCGCAGGGCAAGGTCGATCCCCTTGGCCACGATATCGACGGTTTCCTCGGCGAGGTTCACGTCAAAGCGCACGTCGGGATATTCCCGGTTGTATTCGTGGATGACGTCGAGCAGGACGCTGATCCCGAAGGCCGGGGTGGTGGTGATGCGCAGGGTGCCCGCCGGCCGGCTCTGCATGTCGCGCACCGTGCGCTCCATGTCATCGAGATCCTCGAGGATGCCGCGGCTGCGCTCGTGGAACATGCGGCCTTCCTCGGTGAGGCTCACCGCGCGGGTGGTGCGGTTGAGCAGGCGCACCCCGAGGCGCTCCTCCAGCCTGGAGACCACCTTGCTCACCGCCGAGGGGGTCATGCCCAGTTGGCGCGCGGCGCTACTGAAATTGCCTTGTTCGACCACGGCCACGAAACAACGAAGATCATCCATCGCGCCCTCCAATATGTTCCTATATGGAATAGATACTATGCCTCAGTAGCCGTTTATTTCCAACATGTCAGCAAATACATTGGTAGCCAGGGGTTCACGGAATCCCGCCAGGACCACGGCAAGCGAGGAGTCATGCGATGAATCACGGCGAATCTGCACGAATCTTCCCGGTTCCGATACCGGCTCGACCCGCCAGTCCCCTGGCGGCCCGCCATACCGACCGCGACCTGTTCATTTTCCATGCCGCATTCCTCGGGTTTTCCGCCGCGGTGATGGCCCTGCCCATCGCGCTTCCCGCCGGACAGCGGCTGCTGATCCTGCTCGGCACTTACCACGTCGCGTTCCCCCTGGTGGGCTGGAGACTCGGCCACCGGGAGTGGATCCGCCTGTGGAGTTTCCTGGCGCCGCTCAGCGCCCTCCTGTTCTACCCGCAACTGATGCTCTCGGTCGAGTACGCCTCGGTGGTGTTCAATGCGACCGGCGCCCCGGAGATCGCCCGGGTGCCCCTGTACGCCGGCCTGCTGTGGACCATTCCGCTGCTCATCGTGGTGCACGGCGGGCGCCGCCTGACCCGTTTCCTCACGGCCCCGTGGGCGGTACTGGTGGTCACCGGGCTGGCTTCGGCAACCGTATTCTCCGCGGAGATGCTCAATGCCCGCGTCGACCTGTGGTACGCGCAGCACGTGCTGACGCTCGCCGGCGTGGCGGTGTACACCATTGCGCCCAACATCCTGCTCGGCGTCGGCGCGTGGGCGGTTTACCGGGCCACGCGCAACCGCCACGCGGCCCTCAGGGTCGGGGCGGCCTTCCTCACCATGCTGACCTACCAGGGTGGGCTCACCGCGGGTTACTTCCTGTTCGAGCGCATCCTGATCCTGTGACGAGGCGCCGGCCGACGCATTTCGCGGGATGCGGTCGGCTATGCTTACCGGCAGGAGAATTACAGCGGTTTCCGGCCATGGGCAAAGAGTGCAAACGGACCGATCGCAGCGTCATCCAGGTGCAGGGTTTCACGGTCGAGCAGATCGGTCGCCGCGCACGCAGCACGACGGCCGATTTCTATCACTACCTGCTGGCCACCAGCTGGGCGCGTGTGCTGCTGATCTTCGTCGGTATCTACATCGGCGCGAACGTGGTGTTCGCGTTGTTGTACATGCTCTGGCCCGAGTGCCTGCAAAACGCCCGTCCGGGCAGTTTCTCCGACGCCTTCTTTTTCAGCATCGATACCATGACCACCATCGGCTACGGGAACATCCTGCCGGCCAACCTGTACGCCCACGTGCTGGCGACCACCGAGGTCCTGTTCGGTCTGCTCTGGGTGGCCATCACCACGGGCATGCTGTTTGCCAAAATTTCCCTGCCCACGGCCAAGGTGCAGTTCAGCGACGACATGGTCATCTGCCGCCGCGACGGGCAACCCGTCCTCATGATGCGCCTCGCAAATTCGCGGAACACCGCGGTCATTGAGGCCCGCATCCGCCTCGACCTGATGATCACCGAGCGCACCCTGGAGGGCGAGATCACCCGCAAGCTGTATCCGCTGAAAATGCTGCAGGATACGTCACCGATGTTCCTCATCACCTGGACCGCGGTCCACGTGATCGACGAGAGCAGTCCGCTGCACGGTCTCAACCCGGAAGCGCTGCGCATGGGCAACGCCCGGGTCAGCGTCATCACCAGCGGGGTCGACAGCGCCCTGATGCAGACCGTCATCGCGCAGAATGTCTATGACTGGCAGCACATCCTGTGGAATCACTGTTTCGTCGACATCATCTCGCCCACGGCGAGCGGCATGGTGCGCGTGGACTACACCCGGTTCAGCGACACCCGGGAAGCGGCAGATACGGAACAGGTCGACATCCCGGAAGAGATACAATCGGCCCTGCATCCGGTCGAGGTGGGTCCCCAGAACGCCTGAAAAGCTTATCCGGGCGCCGGGTTCTTAAAACTGCTGAACAGCCTTCCCGGGCTTGAAACGAGTCCCAAAATCCCCACGTAAAATCCAGATCACCGGTAGTTTCGGGCGGTTGACCGGATTCACTGTCACGACGGGAGGGGGAACCATCTGGAGATGGGCATGACCACGGAGCAGCCGACCCACACCCCGGCAAGGCGCGAATTCCACCTGCGGGCGCGCCTCCGGGCATTCCTGCTGCACTGTTGCTTCAGCGCGGTCCTGATCACGGGGTTCCTGTGGGTGGTCACCCGGTCCTGGTACCCGGACATCCTGTTCCGCCTGGAGGACGTCTACGAGGCGCTGCGCATCCTGGTACCGGTCGATGCGATTCTCGGTCCGGTCCTCACCTTCCTGCTGTATGTTCCGGGCAAGCGCGGCGTGAAACTCGACATCGCCCTGGTGGCGCTCGCGCAGGTACTCGCCCTGGCCTACGGCGGCCACACCATTTACCAGCAACGTCCGGCCGCACTGGTGTTCGCGGGCGACCGGTTTGAAGTGATTCCCGCCTCGAAGCTGGATCTGGAGCGCCTGCCACCCGAACATTTCGACCGGGCATCGCTCGACTTCCCGTTCCTGGCGTACGCGCTTCCCGCGCAGACGAACGAGGAGTTCATGCAGTTCGTGGCCACCGATTTCAAGTACCAGAAACACCCCGAGCGTTATCGGCCCGTGGCGGACCACCTCGCACAGGTTCGCGAAAGGGCGCTCGATCCCGCGCGGATCAAACCGGAGAAAACGGGCTCGGCAAAACGCTGGACACGGTTCCGCGAGCAGTTCGACGACCTCGATAAGCTGCTCTTTTTACCGCTCGAGGGAACCACGTTCGACTGGAACTTCATCGTGCTGGAACGTGACACCGGGCGCCTCGCCGGC
>JBFGWM010000195.1:0-5586 GCA_041588495.1 Pseudomonadales bacterium
CCGCGGTCAACGGGGTTGACGTGTTCCGCGTGTTCGACGCCATGAATGACCCGCGCAACCTGCGCCGCGCGATCGAGGCGGTGCTGAAACAGGGCAGGCACGCGCAGGGCACCCTCTCCTACACGGTGAGCCCGGTGCACAACCTCAGCATGTGGGTCGATTTCGCGTCGCGACTGCAGGACATGGGCGCGAACTCCGTCGCCATCAAGGACATGGCCGGATTGCTGACGCCCTATACCGGTTTCGAACTGGTCAGCCGGCTCAAGGAGTCGCTGGAAATCCCGGTGCACATTCATTGCCACGGCACGACCGGGCTGTCCACCGCAACCATCCTCAAGTGTGTCGAGGCCGGCGCCGACAACGTCGACACCGCGATCTCCTCCATGAGCATGACCTATGGCCATTCGCCGACCGAGGCGGTGGTGGCGATTTTCCGCGAAACCGGGCGCGATACCGGGCTCGACATCGAGTTGCTGGAAGAGATCGCCGCTTATTTCCGCAAGGTGAGAAAGAAATACGCGAAGTTCGAGGGCAGCCTGCGTGGCGTCGACTCGCGGATCCTGGTTGCCCAGGTCCCGGGCGGCATGCTCACCAACATGGAGAACCAGTTGCGCGAGCAGGGCGCCGCCGACCGCATGGACGAGGTGCTGGAGGAGATTCCGCGGGTGCGCGAGGACCTCGGTTTCCTGCCCCTGGTCACCCCCACCTCGCAGATCGTCGGCACCCAGGCGGTCCTCAACGTGCTCACCGGGGAACGCTACAAGAGTATCTCCAAGGAGACCGCGGGGGTCCTGCGCGGCGAATACGGCGCCACCCCGGCGCCCGTGAACAAGGCCCTGCAGCAGCGCGTGCTCGACGGTGACCGCCCGGTGACCTGCCGCCCGGCGGACCTGCTGGAACCGGAAGTGGACAAGCTGACCCGCGAACTCGAGGGCATCGTGGCCGAGAAAGGCATTCGTCTCGCCGAGCAGAAAATTGACGATGTGCTGACCTATGCGCTGTTCCCCCAGGTCGGGCTCAAGTTCCTCGAGAACCGTGGCAACCCGGATGCCTTCGAACCGGCGCCGGACGCAGAGGAATCGGCCCCGGCGCCGCCGGTGGCGGCTGCGTCTGCCGCCGCGAGGCCGACGGACAACCCGGGCCCCGCGGTGTACACGGTCAACGTGAACGGCGTGTCCTACGTCGTCGAGGTCACCGAGGGCGGTGATATCGCCAGCCTGCAGCCACGCACCGGCGCCGCTGCGCCGCCCGCGCCAGAGCCGCCCGCCGCCACGGCAGCGGCCTCCGGCGGCACGGGCGCCACCCCGGTGCCGGCACCGATGGCCGGGACCATCGTCAAGGTGGTGGCCGGCGAGGGGCGGAAGGTCGCCGCGGGCGATGTCATCCTGGTACTCGAGGCCATGAAGATGGAGACCGAGGTGCGCACGCCCCGCGCGGGAACCGTGCAGCAGGTCAACGTCAAGGCGGGGGATCCCGTCGCGGTGGGTGACGCGCTGATGCTGATCGGCTGAGCGCGGCACGGAACCCGCGGGCATGGATAACCTGCTACAGCTCTGGCACAGCACCGGGCTTTATCACCTGACTCCCGGCCAGTCGGTGATGATCGGTGTCGGGCTGCTGCTCCTGTTTCTCGCCATCGTGCGCGGTTTTGAACCGCTGCTGCTGGTGCCCATTGGTTTCGGCGGCATCCTCGCCAACATTCCCGGTGCGGGCCTGTCCTCCGCCGCGGGCACGTGCATCGCTTATGCCGGCGCCGAGTGTGCGAAAGTCGCCGACGCCAACGGCATTCTCTACCTCTTCTACCTGATCGGCATCGAGAGCGGCGCCTTTCCCCTGATGATCTTCATGGGCGTCGGAGCGATGACCGATTTCGGTCCGCTGCTCGCGAATCCCAAGACCCTGTTCCTCGGGGCGGCAGCGCAATTCGGCATTTTCGCCTCGCTGCTCGGGGCCCTGTCCCTGAACCTGTTCGGCTTCGAGGGTTTCACCTTCACCCTGCAGGACGCTGCCGCGATTGCCATCATCGGCGGCGCCGACGGGCCGACCGCGATCTACGTGGCCAGTCGCCTGGCGCCGGAACTGCTCGGCGCGATCGCGGTGGCCGCCTACTCCTACATGGCCCTGGTGCCGCTGATCCAGCCGCCGATCATGCGTGCCCTCACCACCCGCGCCGAGCGTGCCATCGCCATGACCCAGTTGCGCAGCGTGCCGCGCACCGAGAAGATCGTGTTCCCGTTGCTGTTGCTGGTGCTGGTCGCGCTGTTGTTACCGGATGCCGCGCCCCTGCTCGGCATGTTCTGTTTCGGCAACCTGATGCGCGAGTGCGGGGTCGTGCAGCGGCTCAGCGACACCACCCAGAATGCGCTCATCAACATTGTCACCATCTTTCTGGGTCTCGCGGTGGGTTCGAAACTGGACGCCGAGAAGTTCCTGCATGCCAAGACGCTTGGCATCCTCGCCATCGGCATGGGCGCGTTCATGATCGGTACCGCCGCCGGCGTGCTCATGGGCAAGCTCATGAACCTGCTTTCGCGGGATCCGATCAATCCGCTGATCGGCGCCGCGGGTGTGTCCGCGGTACCCATGGCGGCACGCGTGGCCAACAAGGTCGGCCTCGAGGCAAACCCGCACAATTTCCTGCTCATGCATGCCATGGGACCCAATGTCGCAGGGGTCATCGGGTCGGCGGTCGCTGCCGGCGTGCTGCTCAATTTCACCGGCTGAGGGCCTTCACGGGGGCGTGTTAGACTGTATGTTCAATAAGTCGGCTGGGGACGGCAGGTGCGATGGACAAGACTATCCGGGCGGTGATCGCCGACAATGACGCCGCGCGCGCCTGCGCGCTGGCCGAGCAGATCGAGGGCGCGGGGGACGCCCGCGTGGGCTTCGAGACCGCGTGCATTTCCTCCCTGGCCGACCTGGTCGACCACCTCGCAAAAAATCCCTCTGACGTGGTGCTTGCCCACGTTTCCCTGGATGCGGGGGACAAGGAGTCGACCGAGGCCGTGAGCCGCGTGAACCACCAGTACCCGGACCTGCCGCAAGTCCTGCTGGTGGCGCCGGGCACGGCACTGGAGCAGCAGGTCGAGTGGGTGCATCGTGGCGCGCAGGACGTGATCGAGGACACCGCGGACGGCGCGGCCCTGGCGCGCTCCATCCGCCTGTCGGTCGAACGCAAGCACCTGGTCAACGACGTCCAGCAGGCCCTGCGCCTGGAGCAGGAAACCGTGGTCAAGATGCAGGGATTCATCGACGAACTGGTCGGTTACGCGACCCGCTCCTCCATGGGGGAGCGCTGATCCGGGCCCGTGGCCCGGTTCCGACCCTGGCCCCGCCGCGGGCCCGGAGCCGCACATGGCGGACGACGAACTAGACACCACCCCACTGACCCGCATGCTCAAGCTCGGTTCCCTGGCCGGGCGGGTGGGCGCGTCCATGGCGGGCAACGCGGTGTCCAACGTGTTCCGTTCCCTGGAGGGCCGCGACATCCAGCGCAGCCGCAACCAGGTGCGCAACGCCCTGCGCGTGGTCGAGACCCTGGGGCGCATGAAGGGCGTGCCGATGAAGATCGGCCAGATGCTCAGCCTCCACGAGCACATGCTGCCCCGCGAGGTCGCCGAGATCCTCCGCTCCCTGCAACAGAACGCGCCGGCGGTGCCGTTCGAGCAGTTGCTCGAGGTGATCCGCAGGGAAACCGGCAAGGATTTCGCCCGGGTCGATCACATAGAGCCCGAGCCCTGGGCCGCGGCATCCATCGGGCAGATTCATCGCGCCACCCTGAAGGATGGTCGCGAGGTGGTGTTCAAGGTCCAGTACCCGGGCATCGACCGCGTCATCGAGGCCGACATGAAGAACCTCAAGGGCGTGATGAAACTGCTGTTCTCCCTGTTCACGCGCATGGATACGGGCCCGGTCTGGGCCGAACTCAACGACCGCCTGCTCGAGGAACTCGATTACCTCAAGGAGGCGGACAACCTGCGGCGCATGGCCGAACTGGCGGCCGGCCAGCCGGGCATCGTCATGCCGGTGGTGATCGAGGAACTTACCGGTCGCCATGTCCTGTGCATGAGCTTCGAACCTTCGTTGAGTCCCGACGAGGCCTGCTCGGGGGATTGGCCTGCTGCGCTCCGCGACCAGTGGGGCCAGGCGATCTTCGAGTTCATTATCCAGGGCCTGTTGCGACACCGGTTCATCCACGCCGACCCCAACCTGGCCAACTTCGGTTTCCGCGACGACGGCACCGTGGTGGTCTACGACTTCGGCTGCATGAAGGAAGTGCCGGCGGTGCTTTCCCACAGTTATTCCCTGCTCGCGCGGGCGGTGCTGGACGGGCGCTACGAGGACGTCCAGCAGACCCTGTACCGGGTGGGCGTGCACAAGATCAGCGGTGAGCCGATGTCCCTGCACATGCTGCGGGACATTGCCACCATCGTCCGCCGTCCCTTCGAGGATGAGGAGGGCTATCGCTTCGGCAGCGATAGCACACTGTACAAGGACCTGCAGAATGTCGCCGTGACCCACTGGCAGGAATCCATGGGCATGACCTTTCCCCACGACGTGGTGTTCGTCGACCGCACCCTGAGCGGGCACTTTGGCAATCTGATGCGTCTTGGTTCGGGTGGTCCGTGGCGCAGGATGCTGCTGGAGATCGTCGACGTGGCGTTGGCGCAGCCGAACTGAATGCGGGACGGGGTCAGTGGGCGAGGACTTTCAGCGCGCGCATCATGCCCTGCAGGTGTGAGAGCTTGATCGGCTTGGGCAGGTATTCGTTCATGCCGACATCGAGACAGTGGCTGCGGGTGCCGCTCTCAAGGTTGGCGGTGACCGCGATGATGGGCACCGTGGCGCCATGGCCGCCCAGCTTGCGAATCGCCCGGGTGGCGTCGAAACCGTCCATCTTCGGCATGTCGAGGTCCATCAGCACCAGGTCGTAATCCTTGTTGCGGGCCTTTTCCACGGCGACCTCGCCGTTCTCGGCGAGGTCCACGTCGCAGCCCATTTTCTTCAGCATCCCGCTGGCGACGATCTGGTTGATGTTGTTGTCCTCGGCGAGGAGGACCTGGATTTTTTTCCGCCCGGCGCCGGTCTCGGTAACAGACTCATCGTCCGGGTGGCCTGCGGTTTCCACCGGGCGATTCCCCTCGGGGAGGGTGACCGAGAAGGTGAACTCGGAGCCCTTGCCCTCCTCGCTGGTGACCGTGATCTCGCCGTCCATCGAGCGCGCAGAGGCCAGGGCAATGGGCAGGCCGAGGCCGATGCCGCCGTGGCGCCGCGTCGACGAGTCGTCGCCCTGCACGAAGCTGTCGAAGATGCTCTCGATGCGGTTGCTGGCGATGCCCACGCCGGTGTCGGTGACCACGAAATGGAGGCGCACATGATGGCTTTCCGCCGGCTCCGCCTCGACCTTCAGCGAAACTGATCCGTTGTCCGTGAACTTGACCGCGTTGCTGAGCAGGTTGATGAGAATCTGGCGGATTCGCTCGGGATCGCCGATGACGTGATCAGGAACCTGGGGCGCGACCTTGATCAGGTAGTTGAGGCATTTCTCGTTGGCCATGGGGCGCAGGAACAGGTCGACCTCCTCGA
>JBFGWM010000196.1:0-5513 GCA_041588495.1 Pseudomonadales bacterium
CCGCCACCACCAGGGCCGCCACCACCAGGGCCGCCACCACCAGGGCCGCCACCACCAGGGCCGCCACCACCAGGGCCGCCACCACCAGGGCCGCCACCACCAGGGCCGCCGCCAAACTCGGCCTCGTGGGCCGGGCCGGCATGCGATGCGCCCCGGGCAGAAGGTTCCGGCGTCTTTTTCTTGACGGCGTCCGCCCTGCGCTGCGCGCGTTGCTTCTCGATGAGTTCGAGAACGCCGGTATCCTCGAGCTGGCGCCGGGCCGCCTCGAACAGTCCCGAAAGGGCGGGTACAAATTTTTCGCTGAAGGTCCGGTAGACGATGCCCTGGATATCGGCGTCGGTGATCAGATGCTTGGTGGCGTCGTGGAACGCCTGGGTGATCACCGCCGGTCCCAATGGGACTTCAGCATCATCGAGTTCTTCACCCAGTACCAGCGAAAGACCCTCGCGGACCAGGTCCAGCAGTTCGCGGTGCCGGTCTTCCGCCTTCGAAACCGTAACCGAGACCAGTAGCCAGTCCTCGAAATCGTTTTCATCGACCAGTGAGAGTTCTTCAGGGTCCGACCCGGTGCCCGGCCCGATCTGGATCCGCTTGCCTGCCGCGAGGCCACCCACGAGGTCCATCACCTGGTCGGTAATCTGACGTGCCAGCGCTCCCGCCTCGGCGCGAAACTGGTTCATGGTCTCGAAGCAGAGGCTTTGTTTCTGGTTGCTGGTGGCGTTGTCCGCTTCCTCGAACAGCGCGTTGCCGAGGGCCTTGAAGTTGGCGTCGAGCATCCCGGGCAGGTTGTCGGCCACCACCCCGCCCAGGCCCTCGATCAGGCGTGCCGAAATCTCGCGGTCAACTTCCGCTACGGTAGTGCCGCTTTCACCCCTGCCGTGATCGCGTCGCCAGGCCTGGACTTCCGCATGCAGGGCGGCATGCACTTCCGGGGGCACTTCGGGCGGAAACACGATTCCGACCATTTGCTCGTGGATGCGTGCGGCGGTGCCCCCGACACGAAAGGTGTGGACGCCGGAACCGGCATTCGCCGAAAACGAAATCTGCAGGGCGGTGCCCGATTGGATGTGTCCCTCTGCCAGGGCCGGGACATGCAGGAGCACGCCGCCGGGGCAGTAGTCCCGGATGCGGCAGGAGAGGCTGCTACCCGTTCCGGTCAGTTCGGCCGGCAGGTCCAGCGGTTGGCGTGAATACTTGCGTCTTTCCAAGTTCCGTGTCCAAGTCCCGTCGTCCGGATTTTACACGGGATACCACTGCCGGACGAACGCCGTGAAGTCAACGCTTCAGGAAAATTGTAGTCGCATCAGGGCAGTGGCGGGTCCGGGATGCCCGGCCGTTGTAAGCGGGTTCAGGAGGATTCCAACAGGACCGGTCGCTCGATGCCCCAGCCCTGGGCGTAATCAACGCCGATCTCCTTCACGAGAGCGAGCGTTTCATCATTTTCGACGCACTCGGCGATGGTCCGGAAGCCCAGGAAATGAGCGACCTCGTTCATGGACCGGACCATGGCCTGGTCCGCCGGGCTCGATACCAGGTCAACAATGAAGCTGCCGTCGATTTTCAGGTAATCCACCGGAAGCTCCTTGAGATACGCGTAACTCGCCATGCCGGTCCCGAAATCATCGATCGCGAAACTGCAGCCCAGGTCGCGTACCCGCTCGATGAACGCGGCGACCTTCTGCAATGATCCTGCCGCCGCGGTTTCGGTGATCTCGAAGCACAGGAATCCGCGTGGGAACGTGGCCAGCTCCAGTTCGGTGATCAGGAATTCGAGGAACTGCTTGTCGACCATGGTGTCGGCGGAAAGATTGACCGCCATGCCGCCGATCGCGTCAATGCGATCCGGGTTGGACCTGATCCATTTCAGGACCTCGAGAACCACGAAGCGGTCGACGTCGCGAATCCGTCCGTAGGCTTCCGCGGCCAGCACCAGGTCCTGGGGTGAACCCGGCTTGCCGTCCTCGCTCATGACGGTCAGCAGGATCTCGCTGTGACGGTGCGCGTCACCTTCTCTCAGAGGGACGATCTTCTGGCTGCGCAGGCGCAGCATGCCCTCAGACATGTATCGGTCGATGCGGGTGATCCAGTCGGCCATGAACTTCTGTTCGCTGACGCCCTCGTTGTCGGCGCTGAACAGTTTCACCCGGTTGCGCCCCTCGCTCTTGGCGCTGAAGCAGGCTTCGTCGGCATTGCGAAACAGGGCATTGAGATCGGCGATCCTGAAGTCAACCGGCACCAGGCCCACGCTGATGCTGGCATTGAAGCCCTCGCCCTGCCACTCGAAACGGTGTTCGAGCACACTCTGGCGAAGGCCCTCGGCGACCGCGGTTGCCTGCTCGATCGTGCAGTTTTCGAGAAGCAATCCGAATTCGTCGCCGCCGAGCCGGCCCAGCACGCTTCCCTCCGGGGCTTGCTGCGAGTAGAGCGCGGCGACATCGCGGATGAACTTGTCGCCCGCACCGTGACCGAACTGGTTGTTGATGACACGGAACTGGTCGGTATCCAGGAAGCAGAATGCGTGCGCACGGTTGGAACGCTTGGCGTCGTGCAGCGCCTGTTCGAGGCGCCGCTCGAAGCTCTTCCGGGTGAGGAGACCGGTCTCGGGGTCATGCGCGGCCTGCTCGGTGACCCCGCTGCTGACCTCCTGCATGGCGCCGAAGATGCCCTGATTGAGTGCCGGCATCTGTTCGCGAAGGTCGAGATTCCAGTGGCCCGATTTGATCCGGTCCACCAGTTCCAGCATGGTGGTGTCCTTCACGTGCATGCCGCGTTCATCCACGAACACGAGCCGCGACCAGTCCGGGGCACTCCACGCAAAGCGGGCGCGGCGTGCGGTGCCGTCCTCCGCAGTCATGACCAGGCGGTCGCCCTGGTTGAGGTGCCGTACCTGGTGCACCACCGGATCTGCGGTGTCCGCGGCAAGCTCGATCGCCCTGCGCATTCTGAGTTCATCCGGGAACAACTCCGGCAGGGGCTCCGCCGCCAGGTCCCCGGCATCCGGCAGGTTTCCGTCAAGGATTTCCTGTAATTCGCGACAGCTCTGCGCGGCTTCCTCGCCGTAGCTGAAGGTGTCCTCAAGACCCCGGTTCAGGCAGTTGGAGACTTCCTCGCGCTGCCGGCTGCCGGCAGCGCCGATGCGGTCGGAACAGGCCTGCGGTCTCTCCGCGGCGAGCCACACGGCCAGCCGGCGGGTGGAGTCGAAGTACGTTTTCATGGCCGAGCTGTCCTCGTCCTCGTGAAGCAGGCTGGAGACCAGCACCTCGACCCAGTAACTGCGCAGCAGTCGGAGAAGCACGCGGGGCGCCTCACCCTTGGGGAAACACTTGCGAATGTGATCGGCCACCTGCAGGCGGTTGCGCAGGATGCGCTGCTGGCCTTCCTGGGTCGCAATCGTGCGTTGCACGTTTTTCAGGAAGCCGCTGCGTCGCTTGTGCAGCAGCAGGTTCAGTTCGTCGCGTACCTCCTCGAACACCGTGGTGTCGACCTGGAACTGGGCCACGATGCGTTCGACGTGGTTCTTCAGGATGTGCTGCAGTCCCTCGGTGACGTCATCCGCTTCCGAGGCCAGTTCCCAGATGAG
The DNA here is from genome assembly GCA_041588495.1 of Pseudomonadales bacterium. Taxonomy (GTDB): domain Bacteria; phylum Pseudomonadota; class Gammaproteobacteria; order Pseudomonadales; family JBFGWM01; genus JBFGWM01. The sequence continues at coordinate 3,581 of JBFGWM010000196.1, forward strand.
GTTGATGACCTCGCGGGCGGGATGGGTCTCCTCGCTGATCTCCGACGGTTGCAGGAGGGACAATTTTAGGAATGGAACCTCCAGGCTCTGCAGCCACTCCCGGGTATCCTCCGGTACCTGCGGTGACTCGATGAGTCTGGAGAACATCCCGGACACGGATTCGGCAGCCATCTTCTGTTGCAGCGAAAGGCTGCGCGGCTTCTGGTCACCAAAGCTGCGGTCGAGACGGTCTTCAAGGCGCTGAACCAGGCTTGCCCCGGTAATCGGGATTTCCTCTTTCTGCAGCTCGTTCAGCGCCGAGAGCAGTTCATTCGTCGAGACCGCTTCCGCGTTCGAAGTGCTGGTGCCGCGCTGAAGCTCCGGGTTCATCTGGTATTTCAGGTTCAGCATCTGCACCAGGGAACCGATGTCGCCCGCCAGGGCGGCCATGTCCATCGGTTGCGTGGCCCCCGGCTGCGGTGCGGTGGCGGTCCCGGCCTGCCCTGGGCCGCCTCCCGCCGCCTGGCCCGGTGCGCCCGATCCTCCCCCGGCCTGCTGCGGGACTGCCGGAACCTCGGGCGGTGGTGTTTCCTGCCGGGGTTTGCTGCGGTACTTCTCGCGTGCCCGGGTGAGTTCAGCCAGCTTCTTGCGGCGCTCCTCCTGGACGATGTCGGTGATCCCGTGGGTTTTCAGATGTTCCAGGATCTTTACGTACATGTCGAACAGGTGTTCCATCACCCGGGTGTGCAGCAGCTTGAACACCATCTCGATGGACTGCTGGGTGGGCAACAGGTGCACGGATTCCTGGAAATAGAGTTGGCAGATGGCGGCCGGGCCGAAGGGCAGGGTGTTGCGGTCGAGATGATCACCCAGGACCAGCCGGGACGACTGGTAGATGTCTTCGAGAATGTCCTGGTACGCATCCTCCGACTTGGTTGCGGTCGACGAAACCACCAGCCACTTCTCGAAGGAACCGGTTTCCAGCAACTCGAAATCCAGTTCCTTTTCCTGGGATTCGTCCTGCCAGGGTCCCAGGTAGATCACCGCGCCTTCCGGGGCCTTGCGGGTCAAATTCTTGATGCGATCGCGGATGCGCCTGCTGACCTTGTCGCCTTCCATGCCCAAACGGTCCGAGGCCTCGAGGATCGACTTGCGAATCTTCCCGGGTGGAGATTCCTTGCTGAGTTCGGTGAGGATGTTGCCGACCCAGACCGAAAGGTCCTCCAGCAGGGGGGTCAGGTGGGCGTCCAGGGTGCTGCAGATCGCATCCGCAACTTTCTTGCGCACCGGGTCCTCGACCTTTGGCGCTGCCTCGGTGTCCGTCGGCTTCGGCTTGGCGCGCTGCTTGTGGCGTTGCACCTCTGTTTCCAGGGCCGTCTTCAGGGTTGACGGGAGGTCCTGGTTGAAAGCGGTGCCGATATTGTTACTGCGGATGCGTGCGACCTTGCAGCGGACCTGGAAGATCTGGTCGGCCCCACTGGAGCCACGATGGGAAAACGAAACCGTGACCTCCTGGCCTTCATCGAGGTCGTCGGCCAGGGGGTCGGTGGAATACACCATGAGCCCGCCGGGGCAGTAGTCGCGGAGGCGACACAGACGGTCCCCGGTCTTGCGGCAATAGAGGATTGCCGGAAGGTCCAGGGGTTGTCGAGTGTACTGCCGCCTTTCCAAAACAGTCGCCTAATCCGAGTTCCCGCTACGCGGGACTGTATCAATGGGGAGATGGGCCCGAACCACCTGAGCCGATCGTTCAAGTGTACCAATCCTGCGTTGATCAACCATTCAATTTTCTCCCGGGGAACCGGCGCCGAAAGCCGGGAGGCCTGCCAGCCAGATGCTGATATCCCGGATTTCCTCGTTGCACACGCCGTGCTCCATCATGTACTCATTCCACGCCACCGGGTTGCCGAGGCCGCGCAGGTACTCCCGGGTCATCACCCCCAGCTGGCAGGGA
>JBFGWM010000197.1:0-5511 GCA_041588495.1 Pseudomonadales bacterium
GCTCGGCGGCCTCGACGTCGTCATCGGGCTCTGCCGAGACCGGCCGCCGGGGACGCTGGGAACCCGTGCCGGCCTGGCCACGAATGATGCGTACCGATTCCTCTCCCTCGTGGATCTCGAGTTCCTCGATGCCGGATTCCTCGAGCAGTTCGATCAGCTTTTTGACTTTTCGAATGTCCATGGCGTTTTTTTTCTGCTCCTCCCGTGTCGGTGCCCGGGATATCAGTCGTCTTTCGCCTCGATGAGTTCCAGGGCAGCGTCGAGGGCCAGTTCGTAACCCAGGGAACCGCATCCGCAGATGATGCCCCTGGCGATGTCTGAAAAATGGGATTTGCGCCGGAATGGCTCCCGCGCGTGCACATTGGAAATGTGCACCTCAATGAATGGTATGGCGGTTGCCAGCAGCGCATCGCGCAGTGCCACGCTGGTGTGGGTGAACGCGGCGGGGTTGAAGATGATGAAGTCGACACCCTCCCGCTGCGCGTCATGGATGCGCTCGATCAGTTCATATTCGGCATTGCTCTGCAGGTGCAGCAGGTGGTGTCCGGCGGCACGGGCCTTGTCGGCGAGACGCGCATTGATCTCGTCCAGGGTGCGTGACCCGTAAAGCCCGGGTTCGCGGCTGCCCAGCAGGTTGAGGTTCGGGCCGTGCAATACCAGTAAGGTCGCCATCGGGTGCGGGCCGGGCCGGATATCCGGGAATGAGAACTCCTTGGAAAGTTAGCCGATACCCCCGTGTTTGTCGATTTTTATCCCGAATTTGTCGGCATCTTGTCGACATTTGGCGTGCAGGGGCGATGCTGGCAGGGTCAGATCGCGTCGTCTGCGGGGATCAGACCCGCGGGAGTGCGTGTTGCCGTGTCGCCCTTGCCGGGAAACGGTATCGAACGCAGTCGATCGAGCAGGGAACCCGCCGTGATCTCACCCTGAACCCGGACTTCTCGCAACTCCTCGCCATCGGGTGCGAAAAAAAGCAGTCCCGGTGGTCCGAATATTCCAAAATGCTCCATCAATTCAATGTGTTGCGAGTTTGATGCGGTCACATCCGCGCGCAGCAGGCGGAATTGGTTCAGGGTCCGGCGCACCTCGGGGTCGGCAAACACCTGGTTTTCGATGACCTGGCAGGAAATGCACCAGTCCGCGTAGATATCCAGCATCACCGGTCGCGTGTCTCCACCGCTGTTCGTGAGTGCCTCGCGCAATTGGGTGAGATTGCTTACCGGGATGAAACCCATTTCGCGCGCGACGTTCCCGCGCGCCTGGCTGGCGGTCTGCAGGCCGAAACTGGCCAGCGGCCGGAGCGGGTCGGTGCCGCCACTGGCGGCACCGAGCATGAGCAGCACCGCGTAGACCAGGGCGAATATCCCGGTGCTGCGCCCGGCGATGGCCCAGCCGCTGGCAGGGCTGCGGTCGAGCGCGCCAAGGCCGACGGCGCACAGGATGAGGAGCCCGGCCCACATGAGCAGGATCACTGGGCCTGGGGTAACCCGCTCGAGCATCCAGATCGCAACCCCGAGGAGGCCGACCCCGAAGGCCTGCTTGACGCGGTTCATCCAGTGCCCGGCACGGGGTACGAAGCGCCCACCGCCGATGCCGACGAGCAGCAGGGGAACCCCCATGCCGACCCCGAGGGCCAGCAGTGCGCTTCCGCCAAGCAGGGCGTCGCCGGTCGCACTGATATACAGGAGCGCGCCGGCCAGGGGCGCGGTCACGCAGGGCGATACGACGAGACTGGAGATCATCCCCATCCCGGCCGCGCCGAGCACGCCGCGATGGTTCCCGGAGTGTGGAGCGAGCCGCGCCGCCAGGACGTTGGGCAGGCGCAACTGGTAGACGTCGAACATGGACAGCGCGAGCACCGCGAACAGGAGCGCAAAGGACCCCAGAACCCACGGATTCTGCATGTGCATCTGCAGGTTGAGACGGGCCCCGAAATGGCCCACCAGAAGGCCCGCCGCGGCAAAACTGACGGCCATCCCCGCCACGTAGGACAGTGAGAGCACGGCGCTGCGCCGCGTGGTCAGCCGCTCACCCTGGCCGACGATGACGCTGGACAGGATCGGCACCATGGGCAGCACGCAGGGGGTAAAGGTGAGGCCGAGCCCGGCGAGGAAAAACAGCGCCAGGGTCTGCAGGAACCCGCCCGCAAACAGCACGCTTTCGGTGGCCTGCGGTGTGCCCGTTGACGGCGGGGTGTCGGCAACCGGGCCGGCGCTGCCGAGTTCGAGGGTCACCCATTGTGGCGGGTAGCAGAGTCCCGCCTCGGCACACCCCTGGTAGCGCACCCGCAGTCGCGGTGGCGCCGGGCTGTCGGCCCGGAAGGGCAGCTGGATCTCGACCTGCTCGTAATAGACCTCGGTGCGGCCGAAGTACTCGTCCTCCTTGACGACCCCGTCGGGGAAGATCGGGTCGCCGAGTTGCACGTCGCCCTGGGGAACGATCGTGAAGCGCTCCCGGTACAGGTAGTAATCGGGTGCAATATCGAAATAAAGTGCCATCATTCCCGGAGCGGGTTGCGCGACGGAAGGGCGGAAGGCTTCCTCCACGGGCAGAAAGCGGGTCTCCCCGCCAAGCAGTTGCTGAAGGTCCGCGGGCGCGGCCAGTAGCCTGCCTGGCAGGGTCATGCAGATGAGAATGACGGGGATGATCAGGTTGCGCATTGGGGAGGAAGTGGTCACGGTGTCCGGGTGCCTACAGGTCAGACTTTGTCCCGGTGGATTGGTTCGCGCCATTATAGCGGAGTCGGCCGGTTGAAAGGGCGCCCTGTGCGGGTCTCGCGCGGGCCCACTTTCCGGGCAGCGGCCCGCGGAGCGGGCCTGCTGACGGTTTGCCTCGCATGCATTGCCGGGTGCGCCGGGGATGGGGATGAGCGGAAAGACGCGAATCGCCCCACGCGCGAACCGGCGGTGCCGCCGCCACCGCCCGGCGATGAGGTGTTGATGCCCATGATCGAGCAGGCGCGCCTCGCCCTGCAGCAGGGGCGCCTGTACAGCCCGCCCGGTGACAACGCCGCCGAACTGTACAGCCGGGTCCTGCATCTCGACCCGGAACGCCCCGAAGCGCGGGCGGGAATTGAACGGGTGGTGCGGCGTTCCATCGTGCGTGCGCTGCGCATTGCCCGCGGCGGCGACTACAAGGGCGCGGAACTCTATCTCACCCGGGCGCAGAAGCTGCGCTACGATCACCCGGGGATCGCCAATGCCCGCCAGCGGATCCAGGGCTGGTACCAGGTACGTACATTGGAGTTCGTCCTGGATCCGGCGGCGGTCGCCCTGCAGTCACCCGACCTGCAGCCGCGAATACGTGAAATCGTCGACCGGATCCGCGAAACCGGCGCGACATTCGAGGTTCGCACGCCGAACGACGACAGTGGATTGTGGCTGTACCAGGAGATGCTCGCGGCTGCGGGGAATGCTGTACTGCGTGGTAACATCCTGCCCGGACGGGAACCGATCGTGCGACTCTACTATCGTAAGAACTGAGCCCGCCTGATGGCCTGCCGGGCTCCGATTCCCGGTTTTTCCCGAGCGTCGACGGTCCACTGAGCGAGAGCGGTTCGAAATCGAAATGCTGCCAGCGCCGAACGCGAGAAAACTGCTGCCCTGCCTGGCTGCCCTGGCGCTGAGCCTGGCAGTCGGCGTGGCCTTTGCCGCAAGGCTCGGGGTGACGGACACGATCATCGCCAAGGTCAGCGAGCGCTTCGGGGTGGAAGCCAGCGAACGGTTGCGAGCCTGGGAGCGCCTGGTCGGCGCCTACGGCGGCGTCCCGGAGGACCAGAAACTCTCGGTCGTCAACGATTTCTTCAACGATATCATTGTCTTCGTGGATGACATCCATCACTGGGGGGTGGAGGACTACTGGGCGACGCCCATCGAGTTCCTGGCCACCGGGGGCGGTGACTGCGAGGACTACTCGATTGCCAAGTTCTTTACCCTGCAGGCGCTCGGGGTGTCCGAGGACAAGCTGCGGATCACCTACGTCAAGGCGCGCCTGTCCTACGGTGAGCAGGCGCACATGGTATTGACCTATTTTGAGAAACCCGCCTCGATTCCGCTGGTGCTGGACAACCTGAACACGCTGATCAAGCCCGCGACCCAGCGTCGAGACCTCAAGCCTGTCTACAACTTCAATGCCGGTGGCCTGTATCTCGCCAAGGCCGGCGGCAGCGGTCAGCGGGTGGGCGGCGCGAGCCGCCTGAGTGCGTGGTCTGACCTGCAGCAGCGGATGCGGGCAGGGGCCTGGGGAGGTTGAAGCCGGTGAAACGGGCAAATCGAATTGCTAACGGGGGAGAACCCGCATGACACTTTTACGCCAGTTGCTGATTGTCATGTTCCTGGTCTTCGTGGTGCTGTTCGCCAGCAGCATGGTGGTGAACGTGCTCAATGCGCGCAAGCATGTCGAGGAACAACTCGTCTCCCACTCCCAGGATGCCGCGACCTCGCTGAGCCTGTCGATCCAGCATGGTTCCGACTTCGAACCGACCATCATCGAGCGCATGATCGCGGTGGTGTTCGACCGCGGCCTGTTCCAGCGCATCGAGTTCGAGAGCGACGCCCTGCCCGGCGTGGTCAAGGAGGTGCCGCGCAACGAGACCGGCGTGGTCAGCGTCGAGGGCGTGCCCAACTGGTTCCTCAACGCCCTTGAACTGCCGGCGCCCGAGGCGGTGGAGGACGTCAGTTCCGGCTGGAACCTGGTCGGCAAGATTCGCGTGCAGAGCAGCCCGGAAGGCGCATACCGGGACCTGTGGCGGATCGCCAAGGAGCAGTTCCGGACCTTCGTGATCGTGCTGGTGCTGGCCTCGGTGCTCATGGCGGTGATCCTGCATTTCGTGCTGCGCCCCCTGCGGGACGTCGAGGCGCAGGCCGTGGCCATCAGCGAACGCGATTTCCGCATTCTCGATTACCTGCCACGGACCCGCGAACTGCGCCGCGTGGTGATCGCCATGAACCGCATGGTCGAGAAGCTCAAGAAGATGTTCACCGAGCAGGTCGAACTGGCCGAGCGGTTCCGTGCCCAGTCCCTGCGCGACCCGGTCACCGGACTCGGCAACCGCCGCGAGTTCGACAACCGCCTGAAGGCGTACCTGGGGTCAAAACAGGGTTCGGGACGCGGTTGCGTGTTCTTCCTGGCCATTGCCGAGTTTGGCGAATACAACGAGACCCACGGCCACGTGGCCGGCGACCTGCTCCTGGAGCAGGTCGCACAGACCCTGGTCAACTGCCTGCAGCAGGTGCCCAACTGCGCGATTTCGCGTAATGCCGGTGCCAATTTCGCCGTGTTCCTGCCCAACCTCGATATCGAAAAGGCCAGTGCCGAGATCGAGAGGTGTTACGAGGGACTGGTGGACCTGCACGTGTTCCAGGAGGTGATGACCCACAACGTGATCCATATCGGCGCCGCGTTCAATGAAACCAAGCGCGACGTCAAGGAACTCCTCTCCGAGGCCGACATGGCTTTGCGTACGGCCCAGGGCAAGGGAACCAACAACTGGTTCATGTACGAGCGCACGGA
>JBFGWM010000198.1:0-5496 GCA_041588495.1 Pseudomonadales bacterium
CCTGACCAAGACCAACGGCGGCACCCTCTCCATCGCCAGCAACGGGCGCGTCGAGAACACCGGGAGTGTCTCGTTCCAGGGCGCCCCCACGCTGCACACGGTAACCGGCTCGGGCGCCGAGGAATTCCACAACAAAATGGGGGGCACCGTCACCTTCAACGGCGACGTGACCTTCAGCAACGCCATCTTCCGCAATGACGGCATCGCCAACTTCAATAACGGCGTCGTGAACCTGCCCAATCCGATTCTCAACGGCACGCTGAACCTGTCGATGAGTTCGTTCAATCTTTCGGGCGCGACCATCGGTGGCACACTGAATACCTCCAACAATACTTCATTGAACCTGCTGGCCGGCACCGTCGACGTTTCCGGGCTCAATATCACCGATGACGGCTCCGGCATGCTGGTCCTGAACGGCGGCAACCTGGTCGCCAGCGGCGGTGGGACCTTCGCCCTGCCGGTGACCTTCCAGTCCGGGTCCGTCAGCGGCGGTGGCGCGCTGACCTTCAGCGGCGGCATCGTGGTCCCGATGGGCGGCACGGTCGCTCTCGACGGCAGCATCACCACCAGCAATCTCACGGTGAATTCAGGTGGAACCCTGAACCTGAACAGCGGCAGCCTCGCCATCACGCCGATGGGCAGCACCAACCTGGTCGGCGGTTCCAACCTCAACATCGCCAGCGGGGCGTCCTTCACACCGGGACCGACCCTTGGCGTCAGCGGCACCCTCGCGCTGAACGGAAACGGCCTCAATCTCGCCGGCACCACTGTCACCGTACAGAACACCGGCATTCTCGACCTGAGCGGCGCCACGGCCACAGTCAATGCGCTGGGCATCAACAACCTCGGCGCCCTGAAGGTGGTGGGGGCGACCCTCAATGTCACCAACTTCAACCAGACCGCCGGCTTCACCGACGTCACCAACGGCACCATGACCTCGCCGAATCCGTTGCTGTTCAATGGCGGCACGCTCAGGGGCAACAACGGCAACCTCAGCACGGTCAACATGGTCAGCGGGCTGTTGAGCGTCGGCCAATCCCCGGGAACGCTGAATTTCACCAACCTGACCCTGGGCGGCGCGTCCACGACGCTGTTCGAGCTTGCCGGCTATACGGCAGGCAGCCAGTACGACGTGATCAACGTCACCAACAATCTCGACATCCAGCCCGGTGCGACCATCCAGGTCACCACCCTGGGCGGGTTCTCGCCCTTCGTCGGCGTCCCGTTCAACGCGATGAGTTTCGGCACGCTTGGCGCGGGCACCGATTTCACCACCCAGAATGCGGCATTCCTGGTCAGCCGCGTGTTCGGCACCAACCAGATGCAGCTGGTTCCCGGTGGCACTACGGGTACGACGACGACCACGCCGAGCGTCCAGACCCAGATTCTTATCCTGGCGGACAACTCCGGTCCGGGCGGTACGGAGCTTTCGGGACAGGGCGCCCAGGAAACGCCATCGGGCGAGGAAGGCGACTCCGTCCTCGAAGACGACGGCGCGTTCCAGGATCAGTTACTGCTCTGCGAGTAACCCCTGCCTTGCGCGGCTGAGGGCGCGCGGGTCCCGACACCGGTTCGCGCCATGCCCCCGAATGCGGGCTCCGGCAGTCCACTATTTCGTGGTGTGGGTGTAGACCCCGTCCCAGTCGTCGCCAGGCGGGTTTTCGCGGAAGTGCTCGATGCGGTCGATGTAGATGCTGTAGAGGACCATTTCCGGATTGCGGCTGCGCAGGTAACGCAGGGCCTTGTGCGCGTGAGCCCAGTCGCGGGCCCGGTAGCGTTCCAGGGCGTCGTTGTACTCGGCGATCTCGCGTAAAACGTGCTCCGGCGCCGCCTCCTTCTCGACAATCGGCTCGAAGATCACCACCGGTTCGGCCTTGCCCTTGACGCGCACCCGGTCCAGTTCCCGGTACACGAACTCGGGCGCGGCGGCGACCGTGTATTCGCTCACGATGTAGTGCACGCCGTATTGCTTGGTCAGGCCCTCGAGGCGCGAACCCAGGTTCACCGCATCGCCCATCACCGTGTACGCCATGCGGAACTCGGAACCCATGTTGCCGACGCTCATGGTGCCGGTGTTCACGCCGACACCCACCTGGATCGGCGGCCAGCCCTTGGACTCGAACTCCTCGCGCAGGCGCTCGGTGGCCCGCAACAACTCGAGACCCGCCTTGACCGCGTGGGGCGCATGGTCTGGATCACGCAGCGGCGCGCCCCAGAAGGCCATGATGGCGTCGCCCATGTACTTGTCGATGGTTCCCCGATGCTCGTGGATCACGCGCGTCATCGGCGTCAGGATCTCGTTCATGATCCGGGTGAGTTCGGCGGGCTCGAGCCCCTCGGACAGGGTGGTGAAACCGCGCACGTCCGAGAACAGCACGGTCATCTCGCGCGCCTCCCCCTCCAGGCCGAAGGACTGCGGACGCTCGCTCATCTCCTCCACCAGTTCCGGCGGCACGTAGTGGCCGAACACGTGGCCGAGCTTGCGTTTCTCGCGTTGCTCAAGGAAATACCCGAAGAACATGTTGGAGAACACCAGCGCCACGACCAGGAGCAGGATCTGGGCATAGTTCGTCGACAGGTTAAGCTCGTTCCAGGCGTAGAAGTTGATCGAGACCACTGCGAACAGGAAGATAAACGTCACCATCACGGCAAACACCGGGCGCACCGCCGGGGCGACGATCGAGAACAGGAGGCCGGTGAGGAGCAGACCGACAAACTCGATACCCTGCACGTACGCGGGGCGATGCTTGATGCGTTGCTCGAGGATTCCCGAAACCAGGTTGGTCTGGATCTCCACCCCGGGATAGACGTTTTGTACCGGTGTCGAACGCAGGTCCAGCAGTCCCGCGGCTGTGGTACCGATAATGACCACCGCGTTTTCGAGCACCGACGGCTCGACCTCGCCATTGAGCACGTCGGTCATGGACACGTAGGGAAAACTGCCCTGGCGACCCAGGAACGGCACCAGCACCCCACCCTCGGGATCCACGGGGATGTCCATGCTCCCGATGCGGATGGCCTCGAGGCCAAAATTGACCGGTGCCCCCTCGTAACCGCCGGACACCACCAGTTCGACCGGGGGCGCACCGAGCACGAGGCGGACCACGGCCAGGGACAGGGACTCGTATACCTTGTCCCCGTACTTCACGAGCATCGGGAATCGCCGGAACTTGCCGTCGGTGTCCACCAGCGGGTTGTGGAAAAACCCGCCGCTAGGCACGGCGTCCTGCAGGATCGCCAGGTTCGCGCCGTAGCCGAAGTTCTCGACCAGGGGCAGCCTTTGCTGCTCCGGTGTGAGCACCATGACCGGATCCGGCAGCTTTCCGGCCTGGATCGGTTGCCCGGCAACCATGTCGTCCGTGCCGAACCAGCCGAGAACCACGTTTCTCCCCTGCAGGCTGCGCGCGAACACGGCATCGAAATCGAGTTCCGGCGCCATGCGCATGAACTCCTCCATGTATACCGGGTCTTCACCGAGCGGGCCCTGGGCGAGCATTTCGAGCAGCGGCAGTCCCGAACTGGCGTCGGGTTCGGAGAATACGACGTCAAAGGCGAGCAGGCCGATCCCGTAATAATCGAAAAGCAGGTCGATCATGTATGCGAGGCGTTCACGCGGCCACGGCCAGCGCCCTTCCTGGGCGAGGCTCTTCTCGTCGATATCGAGCACCACGATGCTCTTGTCGACCCGGTTGGGCAGGTTCAGGTTGAGGCGCACGTCGTAGGCAATGTGCTCGAAGCTGTCGATCGCAGGAATACGCCACACGTAGGCGGAGTGCGCGAGGAACGCCAGGGTGATCAGCAGGTTCGCCAGGTGGCGCGGCAACTGCCTGATTTGCATGTGGACGAATCCCGGTCCTGTGAATGCGACGGCGCGGACACGCGCACCTTCCTTCGCGGCGATCGGCCGCCAATGGTTATAATCTTAATTCAGCCCCGGGTTTTGTGTTACCAGATGAAATTCTGTACCCAGTGTGGAAGCGGCCTCGAACTGCGTGTGCCGGAGGGCGACGATCGCGAACGCTACGTGTGCCGGTCCTGCGGCCACGTGCACTACCAGAACCCGCGTATCGTCGCCGGGTGCCTTCCGGTCCACGACGGACAGGTGTTGCTGTGCCGTCGCGCAATCGAACCGCGCAAAGGATTCTGGACGGTTCCCGCCGGTTTCATGGAGAACGGGGAGACCGTCGAACAGGCGGCGCTGCGCGAGACCCTGGAGGAAGCCTGCGCGCGGGTCGAACTCGATGGCATCTACGCCATGTTCAGCCTGCCGCACATCAGCCAGGTCTACGTGTTCTTTCGCGGTCACCTGGAAACGCCGGAGTTCGGCGTCGGTGACGAGTCCCTGGAGGTGAAGCTGTTCACGGAAGAGGAAATCCCCTGGCAGGAACTGGCCTTCCCCACCATCAACCAGACACTGCGGTTCTACTTCGAGGACCGCGTGACCGGCGATTACCCGGTGCGCTCCCGGGAAATCGGTCCGTACCGACCGCGCTGAAACGGGATCAGGGTTCCGACCCCGGTGGACGGCCACGCCCGCGTTGCGGGTCGTAGAGCGCAACCGAGAGGACCAGCAACCCCACCCCGGCGCAGAGCAGGAACCCGTCGATCAGCGAGATACCCGGAACCAGCACGGATTCCCCGGGATCCCGGGGATCATGGAACACCCGCTGCCGCGGCCGCTCCATGTACTCGTAAAGCAGTTCCTGCATGGTCTCCTGGCGGTAAAACATGTCGTGGGCGCCAATGCCGAAGCGGGAACCGTCGTAGGCGGTTCCAGCCACTTCGTAGCGATACCGGACTTCGAGAAAGTACGCGCGCTGGCCGCGCGAATAGGCGCCCCGGCGGAATCCCGCCTCAATGATTTCCCCTTCCACCGCGGGCCAGGCGTAACTGGGAAAGGCCCGTATCGCGTTCCAGCCCCCGGCGGAGATGCAGATCAGTCCGAGGGCCAGGCCCGCCAGCGGGCCAGCACGCGGGAAGCGTTCAGCCACGGGCTTCGGGGCTCAGCTGCCGGGCGACGCCCGCCACCTGCTCAGGCTCCGTGTCTGGGGACGTTGACCAGTTCGATCACGTCGAATGCAGGCTCCTCGAAGGGATGTGCCAGGCGCAATGCGGCGACGGCCGCCGCCAGCTTCTCGCCGACACACACCATTTCCACGCGGTACTCGGGAATGGTCTCGATGTTCCCCCGCTCGCCGACATGGGGATGAGACCCTTCCAGCGGCCTGAACTGGCCCCGCCCCTCGACCTGCCAGGCGCAACAGTCATATTCGCCGAGGCGTCCGGCGCCAGCCTGGAACATCGCGTCCTTGACGCCCTCCAGGTGGTCCTCCGGCACGAACACCACGATCTTGTAGTTCTTTTCATCAAACATCGGATTGTTCCTGTGCCGGTCTTCAAACGTCCCGCGGATTGCGGATGAACTCGCGAATGAGCTGGCCCGCGGACTTGCCGTCGTTCTTGTTGTGGCTGCCGTCACAGAACGGCGGGTTGCCG
>JBFGWM010000199.1:0-5427 GCA_041588495.1 Pseudomonadales bacterium
CAGCCTGCGGGCCTGGGATGCGGCCCAGGGGAGTTGGGTGGAGCCACTTCAGTTCTGGCTGAATTTTGCCGAGCGTCGCGGTGGCCTGACCTGGGGACGGCGTGCGGATTATCCGCCCTATGATGACGTCGACGAATACGATCTGCTCCTCATCGAACTGGACACCGGGCCTTGCCTGATGGAGTTCTTCCACGGTCGCTGGCGGCGTGCCCAGGACGTGCGGCGCTGGGATGAGCGTTTCAACGATTACGGCGGATGTCCCGACGTGTTCCGTTAGGCGTCCGTGATCGCGTTGCGGCGGCCGCGGGCGGCAGTCTTGAGCGTGCCCCGGCATCCGTGTGAACATGAATTTTCCTGGCAAAGTTTGGAGAAAAGTCATGCCGAGCACCTACCAGTCGATCGTCGTCAATGCGCCCGTGGACGAGGTCTGGAAACGCCTGCGCAATTTTCACGACTTTTCCTGGGCGCCCGAGGTGATCACCGCGTGCGAGCAGGTGGGTGAAGTCGGAGGCACCGAGGTCGGCGCGAAGCGCATCCTGAACGGCGCCTTCCACGAAACCCTGGTCTCCCTGGACGACAATGCCCGTCGCCTCGTCTACTCGATCGATAATGGGCCCAACCCGGTGTCGCCCGCTGACGTGCGCGATTACCTGGGGGCCATTCATGCGCTGCCGGTGACCGAGGGCAATGCCACGTTTGTGGAGTGGTCCTCGGAGTGGAAATCGGACAGCGAGGAGGCCGTGGAATTCTGCGGCGGAATCTACAAGGCGCTGCTGCAGGCGCTTGCCGGCGCCTTCTGACCCGGTCATGCGTGGCGGTGTGGGACGGCGTAGCGTGAAACGCCGGCCTGGCCGGAGCGGAATTCCAATGGTATCTCCGGCGAGCGCCACGCAGTGGTACCTGCGGCATTGCCTGGACCCGGCCTGAGCCCGTCGACGTGATCGCCCCCTGGATCGTGTGGATCAGGCGCGCCTTTCGCGGTCTCGTGATCCTGCTCGGGCTGCTGGTCGTGTTCGGCGCCGTGGTTTCGATCCCGGTGATGCGTGAAATGGAGATCCGCCGCGAGGTGGGCGAGGTTTTCCGGTTCGGACAGGGCCTGCTGCGGAAACTTGCCGCCGAGTACGTGGACAGCGGGCGCTGGCCGGCGGACCCGCTCACCGTGTTGCCGGTTGAGCGGGAGGACTGGTTGCCGCAGGTGAAGGAGGTCTCTCGCCTCGGGCGCACCGGGTTCCGGCTGCGTGCCGAGGACCCGGAGGTGCTCGACGAGCATCCGATGGAGTTGCAACTGCTGATCGTGGAGGGACGCCTGGCCGGTTCCTGCAGCGTGCCCGGGGTGAAGGACAGGCTGTTGCCGGCGGCTTGCAGGAAGCAGGCCGGAACATTTCCCGTGCGCACTGGCAATGGCGGCTGAGACCCGGAACCGTGAGTTGCTTCCGTGAACCGGCAAGTTGCGGCGGAGTCGTCGCATTTGATCAAACCTGGAAAGAGCGTACTCGACCATGAGACCGGAACTGATCCTCTATCCAAGCATTGCGATGTTCCTGCTGACCGCGGGAATGATGCTGGCCATGGGCCTGGTCCGGCGCCGGCTGGTGCGCAGTCGCGAGGTGCCGATCCGCTATTACCGGCTTTTCGAGGGCGAGAGCAACCAGCCCGAGCGTTTGCGCGTGCTGACCCGTCACGTCCACAACCATTTCGAGATGCCGCCCCTGTTTCATGTCGGCGTGCTGATGGCCTACGCCTCCGGCCAGGTGACGGTCGCCAGTGTCGCTCTCGCCTGGGCCTACGTGCTGTTACGTTGCGTGCATTCGTGGATTCACCTCGGCACCAACAATGTCACCCACCGCTTCAACGTGTTTGCCTGCAGCCTGCTGGCGCTTGCCGGCATCTGGTTGTTGACCCTCACGGGGCTTCTGCTGGGCGGGCCCCGATGAGGCGCACGCGGCGTCCCTTGCGCGCAGCGGAGATGCGGGCCCGTGGCTGAACCGGAGATCGATGCCGCCACGTTTCGCCGTCGCCTGCTCGACCTGCGTGCGGAACTGCAGGCAGTGGAAGCCACCGGCGACGAGGCCGCGGGGGTGGTCGAACTCGACCAGTCCCGGGTCGGTCGCCTGAGCCGCATGGATGCCCTGCAGGCGCAGGCCATGTCGGCCGAATCGCGCCGGAGACGGCAGCAGAGGGTGCGCGCCATCGAGGCGGCCCTGTCCAGGATCGAGCATGGCGATTACGGCTGGTGTGCGGAGTGCGGTGAGGTGATCGACCGGCGCCGCCTGGAATTCGATCCCGCCGCGGAACTGTGCATCAGTTGTGCGGAAAAGGGGGAGCAATGAGTCGCCCGCGGGGTGGAAATATTCTGCTACCGGGCGCGGGTGTTTCTGTTACACTGTCAAGTGCGTTCGTCGCTCCGGCCAGTTTGGCCGCAAGGTCCCGCGGGTTCGGGGGGACAGGCGCTACAAGTGACGTCGGCTCAGCCGGCATTTTCAGAAAGTGTAAGAGGTTAGTTTTAAAATGTCAGATCAATTGATCACCGGTACCGTGAAGTGGTTCAACGACGACAAGGGCTATGGTTTCATCGAACGTGAAGGGGGCTCCGATGTCTTCGTCCACTTTCGTGCAATTAACGGCACCGGCCGTCGTACCCTCAATGAAGGCCAGAAGGTCACCTTTAACGTGACCCAGGGCCAGAAAGGTCCGCAAGCGGAAAACGTTACACCCGTCTGAACATTGCAGGCCAGGTTTTATTTCGGACTGCATGATGGATTCCAGTGACGCGGTATCTCCTCACGGAGAACCCGGAACCGAAACCAGATTCTACCGGTATCAATCCACCTCCAGGCCCTGACGGGAACTCAGACGCCCGTTCACCCGGAGGAGATCCTGGCATACGTGTTGCCCGGTGACCCGGCAGGCCGCAAGGTCCGTCGGTTCACCGGGTTTTTTCTTTTTCGACCCCCAAAAAATCACGCCCGGCAGTCGTCATGGGAGCATTCTTCTTTCATGGCGTCAGGGCCCCGGCGGACGCTATCCTGACAGGAAGGGACTTCCGGACCAGGAGACTCCGATGCGGATGATCATTCTTCTCGCCGCGCTTGCCGTGGTCGGCCTGCTGGTGGCGAAGCAGATCGGCCCTTCCGATGCCCCGCCGGCCTCACGCAAGGTCGCCACCGAGATGCCCGAACCGCCGGAGGTGCCGACGACGGTCACCGAGATCCCGCCGTTCGAGGCGCAGATGAATGACTTCATGCAGGATGCCGCGCGGCAACGCCAGCGGGAAATGGACCGCGAGGCGCGCTGAACCGGTGCCGGTCCAGGCGCGTACAGGATGACTCCGTTGCGGGAGTGGAGGTGGGCATGACCACCGTGACCGGAGCCGCCGTGGGCTGGCTGTTACTGATCCTGGGCGTGTCCTACGTGGTTCAGGCACGAGCCTGGCTGCGCATGGTTCGGGGCATCATGGCGGACCCGACGCGCCTGTTCGCGATGATGATCCCGCTGTTGATGTTCGGCCTGCTGGTGGTCGCCACCCACAACGTGTGGGAGGCGGGCTGGCCGCTGGTGGTGACCCTGTTTGGCTGGATCCTGGTGATCAAGTCCGGCCTGTACCTGGTGTGGCCCGGGTTCATCCGCTATTTCTCGGGATGGACGGATGCGGGCATGTTGCGTTACATCCGCTGTGCCGGTAGCGTTATCCTGGTTCTCGGGGCGGGCGTCGTGTATCGCTACCCGTTCGCCGTTTAGCCCGGTCAACCATGGGCAGGCGAATCTGGCGGGTCGGGTTTTTCACCAGTTTGTGCGGGGACGGCGGCATGCGGGACGGAGTCTGGCAAACGCGTTTGCAGGGTGAAGCCGGGTCAGGGCTTCGCCGCCGTAGGGAGGTTACGTCATGAAAGTGCGCCTGCAGCGTGTTCTCGAGGACCTGCGTTCAAGTTACTGGTTCCTGCCCTGCCTGATGACCATTGCGGCGATCCTGCTGGTCGTCCTTTCCCATGACTTCGAACGCCGCTTCGGGATCGATGATGTGCCGGGACTGGGCTGGCTGTTCGCGATCGGTGCGCCGGGAGCGCGCGCCGTGCTGGGCACGGTCGCCACCTCGGCGATCGGCACTGCCAGCGTGGTGTTCTCGATCTCCATCGTCGCCCTGTCCCTGACCTCCAGCCAGTTCGGTCCGCGCCTGCTGAAGAACTTCATGCGCCAGCAGTTCACCCAGCTGACCCTGGGCACGTTCATGGCCACGTTCATCTTCACCCTGTTTGCGCTGGCCACGGTGCCTGAATCCTCCGCTGCCGGACCGGTGCCTCATCTCGCGGTGCTGATCGCGCTGGGCTTCGGCCTGGTCAGTTTCCTGTTCCTGATTTTCTACGTGCAGCACATCGTCGCGTTCATCCAGGCGCCTAAAGTGATCGAGGATGTTTCCTCGCAACTCATGCAACGGCTGCAGGGCCTTCCCGAGCGCGAGGAGGGCGACGATGTTTGCGGAATGCCGGAGGGCGTGGGCGCGTTTCCCGATGAAGAGGACCCTGGTGATGCGCTGCGGGTTACGGCGCGGAACGGCGGCTATCTGCAGGCGGTGGACGTGGACAGCCTGCTGGGTCTCGCCGCAGGGCGTGACCTGTACGTGCGCCTGGTGTTGCGTGCGGGACAGTTTGCCATGCCGGGCCAGTTGCTGGCCCTGGTGGGTGGTGACGCCGGAGACGACGCGGACGCCGTGTGTGACACGGTGCGTGCGGCCTGCGTGTTCGGCATCGAGCGGACCGTCACCCAGGACATGGAGTTCTCCATCGACCAGTTGGTGGAGGTCGGGGTGCGTGCGCTGTCACCGGGGATCAATGATCCGTTCACGGCGATCAATTGCGTGGACCAGCTGGGCGCGGCGTTGGCGGTACTGGCCGGTCGTCGACTGGAAAGCGGGCTGCACGCCGATGACGGGGGTACGGTGCGGCTGTGCATCGAGACCCATAGCTACGCCGGCATGCTCGATTCAGCGTTTAACCAGCTGCGCCAGCACGCCGCGGGGGACGCGGCGGTGACGATCCGCATGCTGGAGATTGTCCACGACCTGGCGGGCAGGGACCTGCCCCCATCGTTTCGAGACAGCCTGCTGAGTCATGCTCGGCTGCTGTACGCCACCAAGGATGAACTCGCGCATCCGTCGGACCGGGAAGACGCCGAGTCGCGGTTCGAGCGCATTCGTGAAGTCCTGGGCGACGCGGGCTGATCGCCGGCGCTGTCCGCCGTCCGCAGTCAGTCGTCCCGGCGCGCGGATTTGCCGGCCTTCGCCGACTTTCCGGACAGGGCCAGCTTCTTGCGTGACTTCTTGACCTTGGCTTTCTTCGGCTTGTCCTTGCGGACCGGGCGGGCCGAGCCGTCCACCGGGCGCAGGCGCATGGGGCGTCCGCCAACCCGGGTTTTCTGCAGCACCTGGTAGAC
>JBFGWM010000200.1:0-5392 GCA_041588495.1 Pseudomonadales bacterium
GAAGATCACGGGCAAACCCGCCATCCTCCATCCTCATCTTCAACGCCGCTCCGGGATCGAAGCGCAACGGCGTCAGCACATGGACCTCGCCGTCTCCCCCGGCACGGGCCAGGAAGGTCTCCCCCGTGGTACCCAGGCCGGTCGGATCGGACAGCACGGCCAGCAGGTCAGCCGCCCCCGTACGCACCGCCAGGCTACCGACACGGGTCCCGTCGCGATACAGTTCGCCGTACCACAGCAGGCCGAGCTGGTCCTTCTCGTCCAGGTAAAACCGGTCGACGACGACGTCACCGGCGTCCGGCAGTTCGTACTCGCCGCGGGTGCGGGTTGCGGGCGGCGGCAGGTGCCCGGCATGGGTCACCAGGTTGCCCCGCGCATCGAACAGCAGGATCGAGTGGAAACCCTCCACCGCGCCACGGGCGTCGCCCAGGATCGCCTGCAGTTCGACGCGCAACGCCTCCCGGGGCGCACGGTTGAACTCGGCGAGGCCGTGGCGCAGGCGCGTCCGGGTCAGCAGCAGGCGCAGCTTGTCGCGGTTCGCGGCGAACACCTGGTCCAGGGTCGCGTGCCGGATACTGGCCACGGTCTGCAGGTGGGCGGTGCCGGTGGCCTCGATATGGCGACCCAGGTAGAGCCAGGCCGCGTGGCTGGACAGCAGCACGCCGCCCAGGGCCAACGGCAGGAAACGAAGCAGGAGGCGACTGCGAATCGATCGGCTGCGCACGGCCATGACCTGGCGTTACCACCCCCCCAGACGGCGTCGGGGGCGCCCCGCAGAATGCGCGCCTGCGATTACACGACGGAAGGTGGTCAAAGTTCCACGCGTACCGTGTCGACCACGCGGCGCGCCTTGTCCCGCGCCTGCTCGAGGTCATTGCCGCGCGCCAGGGCCACGCCCATGCGCCGCCGGCCACTGACCTGCGGCTTGCCGAACAGGCGCAGTTCGGTGTGGGACTCGCGCAGGGCGCGGTCGATGTCGGCAAAGCGCACCGTCTCGGATTCGCCCTCGACCAGCAGGGCGCAGGAAGCCGCCGGACCCAGTTGCACGATATCCGGCACCGGGAGACCGAGAATCGCACGCGCATGCAGCGCGAACTCAGACAGGTCCTGGGACACCAGCGTGACCATGCCGGTGTCGTGGGGGCGCGGCGACACCTCGCTGAACCAGATCTCGTCGCCCTTCACGAACAGTTCGACACCGAAGATACCGAATCCGCCCAGAGCATCGGTGATGCTGCGCGCCACGCGCCGCGCGCTGGCGGCGGCGGTCGCCGACATCGGGTGTGGCTGCCAGGACTCGCGGTAATCGCCATCGACCTGCAGGTGTCCGATCGGATCGCAGTAGGTGGTGCCATCCGCGTGGCGCACCGTGAGCAGGGTGATCTCGTAATCGAAATCGACGAATCCCTCGACGATCACCCGGCCCGCGCCGGCACGTCCCCCCTGCTGCGCGTATTCCCACGCCGCGTCCACCTCGTCGGCGCTGCGCACCAGGCTCTGGCCCTTGCCCGAGGAACTCATCACCGGCTTCACCACGCAGGGCAGTCCGAGTTGTTTCACCGCGGCGAGGAATTCATCGCGGGTTTCCGCGAACACGTAGGGTGAGGTCTGCAGACCGAGGGTTTCCGCGGCGAGCCGGCGGATGCCCTCGCGGTTCATGGTCAGCCGGGCGGCACGCGCAGTCGGAATGACCGTGAAGCCCTCCTGTTCCAGTTCCTCGAGCATCTCCGTGGCAATCGCCTCGATTTCCGGAACGATGTAGTCGGGCTGCTCGCTCAACACCACGTCGCGCAGGGAGCCGGGGTCGAGCATGTCGATCACGTGGGCACGGTGCGCGACCTGCATGGCCGGCGCATCGGCGTAGCGGTCCACGGCGATCACCTCGACGCCAAGCCGCTGCAGCTCGATGACCACTTCCTTGCCCAGTTCTCCCGAGCCCAGCATCAAAACCCGGGTCGCGCCTTCCTTCAGCGGGGTTCCGATCGACGTCATGCCATACCTCCTCGTCTATCGCTTGTTCCAGTTTTCCGGACCGTGACCGGGGTTCAGGGCGCACCGCGACGCGGCCGGGTGGCGGCACGCTCGCGGGCGCGCTCCAGCACGCCGAGCCGCTCGTCGTCGCTCATGCCGTGCCACGCGCAGATTTCCTCCAGGCTGCGATGACAGCCCATGCAGATGTCGCGGTCATCCAGGGTACACAGGCGCACGCAGGGATTGCGCACCCGCTGGCCCGCGCCCTCAGGTGAAGCGCTCATCCGCCTTCAGTTGTTCCCGGTACCGCTTCGCATTCTGCACGTAGTGCGCGGCGCTCAGTTCGAGCATCTTGCGTTCCGGCTCTGTCAGTTCGCGCTTGATCTGGCACGGTGACCCCACCACCATCACGCCGTCGGGAATTTCCTTGCCCTCCGGGACCAGGGTGTTGGCGCCGATCAGGCAATACTTGCCGATCTTCGCCCGGTTCAGCACCACGGCATTGATGCCCACCAGGCTGTAATCCCCGATCTGGCAACCATGCAGCATCACCTTGTGTCCCACCGTGACCCCCCTGCCCAGGGTGAGCTTGATGCCGGGGTCGGTATGCAGCACGGAACCGTCCTGCACGTTGCTGTCCTCGCCGATGGTGATGAGGTCGTTGTCACCGCGCAACACGGTGTTGTACCAGATGCTGGCGTTACGGCCGATGTTCACGGTGCCGATGACGATCGCGTTCTCGGCGACGAAACATTCCCCGTCCGCGACCTCGGCCCGGCGCTCACCCAGTTCATAAATCATCCAACCGCCCTCCTCTGAACCGCTTCAGCGTTTCGTTTCAGGATGGTACCGGATGCCGGTACGGGCAAACAGGGTGCCCGCGGGCCGCGGCCGCTCATCAACAGGGTCTGCCGGCGGTTTATCGCCTATATTTTCTTCAAGCCGGGTGTCTCTGCAACGTCCCGCCACGGGTCGCGCCGCGCAAGGGAACAACCGGGCGCGCCCGGGGGAATGGAGCCAGACCGCCAGGATGCTGTTCACGGAACGCCAGGTAACGGGCGAGATAACCATGAGAATACACAAGGGACTGGGTATAGGCGTCTGCTCGCTGGCGCTGTCCGCGTTGCTGAGCCTCCCCGCGGGTGCCCTCGAACCCGCGCCCGAACTGGGTTTCATGGTGACCGGCTTCCGCCTCTCCGACGAGGTGCCCCTGGAAGCCGGCCGGGTGGATGCCCTGCTGGCCCCCTACCGCGGTCGCGAGGTCACCCTCGACGAACTGCTGACCGCCGCGAAATCGGTGGAGGCCGCGATCCGCGACCAGGGCTACGCCTTCTACCGGATCGTGTTGCCGCCGCAGACGCTCACCGACGGCGAGATCTTCCTGCAGGTGGTGAACTTCAAGGTCGGCAACATCGCCATCGAGAACAACCGGCACTTTTCGCGGGAGAACATCCTGCGCATGCTGCCACGCCTCGAGCCCGGCACCGCACCCAACATCGACCGCCTGGCCGAGGATGTGCGCTACGCCAACCGTCATCCGGCCAAGCGCATGGAACTGCTGTTCCGCGAGGGCGAGGGCGAGCGCACCGTCGATGCGCGCATCCGCGTGCAGGATGAGCAGGCGCACTCGGTATTCGCCATCCTGCGCAACACCGGCAACGAGGCGACCGGCAAGTGGCGTCTCTCCTTCGGCGGGCAGCATACCAACGTGTTCGACCGCGACCACGTGGTGAACATCACCGCCACCACCTCGCCGGACAAGCACCACCACGACGACGTCAAGCAGATCGGGCTCAGCTACGGGATTCCGTTTTACTCCTGGGGTGGCCACGTCAACGCGTTCTACGCCAAGTCGGACGTCGACTCCGGGGTCATCGAGAATTTCTTCGACGTGCGCGGGGCCGGTCACGTCAGCGGCATCAGCGTGATCAAGTACCTGCCGCGGGTTTTCGACCTCTACGACCATGAAGTGCAGCTCGCCCTCGAGGACAAGCATTTCACCAACGACATCCGCTTCACGCCGAGTGCCCTGGTCACCCCGCCCGGGGTGGGCGACGTGCGCAGCCGGCCGGCCAGCGTGAAGTATTCCCTCAACCGCGAAACCGCCCTGCTCCGCTACGGGGCCCACGTGCAGTACCTGGCCAATGTCGACGGCGGCACCGACAACACA
This sequence comes from Pseudomonadales bacterium, assembly GCA_041588495.1. Taxonomy (GTDB): domain Bacteria; phylum Pseudomonadota; class Gammaproteobacteria; order Pseudomonadales; family JBFGWM01; genus JBFGWM01. The sequence continues at coordinate 4,142 of JBFGWM010000200.1, forward strand.
TCGACCGCCTACAACCGCGTGCGCGTGGACAGCTTCGGCAACTCCCTGAAGGCGGACACCAACTGGCAGGCGTGGCGCTTCGGCGGCTTCGGCAACTTCAGCCTGCCGCAGAACTGGCGCTTCAATTTCGACGTGACCGGCCAGTGGACCGACGAGGCGCTCATCCCCGGCGAGCAGTTCGGTCTGGGCGGCCTCGCCAGCGTGCGCGGATACGACGAGCGCGAACTGGCCGGCGATTCCGGCTACGTGATGCGCACCGAACTGGTCGCGCCGGCCGTGTTCGGCAAGTGGATCGCCCACGGCTTCTATGACCACGGCTACCGTGACCTGGAGGCGCCCCAGGGCGCCACCACCACCCACGAGTGGCTGCAAAGCACCGGGCTCGGCCTGCGCTACGCCATCGGCCCCCTGGCCCTGCGCATGGACCTGGCGTATCCCCTGGAAAAGTCTGTCGAGACCCACGAGGGGGACGTGTTCCTGCACGCCTACCTCGTGTGGAAGATGTAGGCGGGGAAGCCGATGAATCTTCTGACCCGTCCCGCGACCCGCAGGCTCTGCCACGCCCTGGTCGGTTTTGCCGCAACCTGGAGCACCGCCACAAACGCCGCAACGGCCGTGGGGGAGACCGAGTTCGCGCGCGGCGCCGCGGCGGCGCAGCTGGCCGGCCAGCCACCGCGCATCCTGGGCAAGGGCGCGGAAGTGTACCGCGAAGACGTTGTGCAGACCGGCGCACGCAGTTTCGCCATCCTGCGTTTCCAGGATTCCGCCAAGGTCACCGTGCGCCCCAACAGCAAGCTGACCATCGACGAGTACCTCGCGGAAAGCGGCGAGATCTCGCTGCACGCCGGCGGCATCCGCGCCACCAGCGGCGCCATCGCCAAGACCAAGCCGGGTGGTTTCACGGTCAACACGCCGGTGGCCCGGCTGGAGGTCAACGATGCCAGCTTCGATGCGCGCATCTGTGACCGCGATTGCGAGGCGGAGGAAGGCAGCCGTGCGGCGCCCGAGAAGCCCGAACTCGACAGCGTGGTCGGCCGCGTGGCGTTGCTGCGCGGCTCGATGACCGCGGAAAGCGAGGCCTACGGAATCCGCAAGCTGCGCCTGGGCGCACCACTGCACGAGAAGGACACCCTGAAGACCGGCGCCGGCAGTCACGCGCTGCTGGTGTTCCGCGACGGCAGCCGGGTCACCCTGCAGGCCGATACCGAGTACCAGATCCTGGCCCAGAAGTATTACCCCGACGCCCCCGAA
>JBFGWM010000201.1:0-5378 GCA_041588495.1 Pseudomonadales bacterium
AGGCGGTGGCAGAGCAGGGTCGGCCAGCCAAGCTGGCGCATCAGCGGCGCCGCAAACTCGTAATACGTGTCGGAGAGGATCACCACCTGGAAGCGCTCCCGCAGCCAGTCCAGGCAGTCCGCCGCACCCTCGAGCGGGGACAGGCCGGCGATCACCGCCTGGATGTCCGCCATGCGCAGGCCGTGTTTTTCGAGCAGGTCGAGGCGCATGCGCATCAGTTCGTCGTAGTCGGGAATGTCCCGGGTCGTCGCCCGCAGTTCATCGACCCCGGTTTGCTCGGCAACGCCGATCCAGATTTCCGGGATCAGGACTCCCTCGAGGTCCAGGCAGGCGATTTCCACAACGATTCCTCCATGTCAGGGTGACCGGAAATCTACAGGCAATGCCGCGCGAGGGCAATCGGGGCACCGCGTTATAACGCATGGAACTTTTCATATTCCGGCCCGAATCTGGTACATTTCACCGCCTTCTCGACCGGGACAACGCCATGACCAACATCAACCAGACTGTCGAGGACCTGGCCCGCGAGTACGACGAACGCTCGCCGCAGGACATCCTCCGCCACGCCCTCGAAAACTACGAGGATATCGCCATTTCGTTCAGCGGCGCCGAGGACGTCGTCCTGGTCGACATGGCGTCGAAAATTCGCGCCCCGGTGAAGGTCTTTTCCCTGGACACGGGGCGGCTTCACGCGGAGACCTACCGTTTCATCGACAAGGTGCGTGATCACTACGGCGACAAGATCCAGCTCGACATCATGTTTCCCGACAGCGCCGAGGTGGAGAACCTGGTGCGCAGCAAGGGCCTGTTCAGCTTCTTCGAGGACGGCCACAAGGAATGCTGCGGCATCCGCAAGGTCGCCCCGCTGCGGCGGCGCCTGACCGGCCTCGATGCGTGGATCACTGGCCAGCGCCGTGACCAGAGCCATGGCACGCGGGACAACGTGCCCGTGGCCCAGCTCGACCCGGCCTTCGGTTCCGCGGACAAGCCCCTGGTGAAGTTCAACCCGCTGGCCCACTGGACCTCGGCCCAGGTGTGGGAATACATCCGCATGTTCGACGTGCCCTACAACGAACTGCATGAAAAGGGCTTTATCAGCATCGGCTGCGAGCCGTGCACGCGCCCAGTCCTGCCCAACCAGCACGAGCGCGAGGGGCGCTGGTGGTGGGAGGACACCGGGGCCAAGGAATGCGGTCTGCACGTCGGCGCGTCGAACGACGACCGGGGCTGATCCGGCAGCGACTCAGTACTCAGGCAGTTTCACGCCACGAAACAGCTGGTCGATCTCGCCGCGACCGTGGGCCTCGCTGGCCTGGTCGATCAGTTCGCGGGTGAGGTGCGGCGCGAACAGGCTGATGAACTCGTACATGAAGCCGCGCAGGAAGGTGCCCCTGCGGAAACCGATACGGGTGGTGCTGGGCTCGAACAGCTTGCTTGCGTCCAGCGCCACCAGGTCTCCGTCCTGCTCCGGGTCGTAGGCCATGCGCGCCACGATGCCCACCCCCAGTCCCAGTCTCACGTAGGTCTTGATCACATCGGCGTCCGTCGCGGTAAACACCACCCGCGGGGTGAGCCCGGCGTTCATGAAGGCATCGTCCAGTTTCGAGCGCCCGGTGAAACCGAACACGTAGGTGACAATCGGGTGTGACGCGACCGCCTCCAGGGTCAGCTTGTCCAGCCGGGTGAGCGCGTGGCCCCTGGGCACCAGCACGCAGCGGTTCCACCGGTAGCAGGGCATCATCACCAGGTCGCTGAACAATTCCAACGCCTCCGTGGCGATGGCGAAATCCACGGTGCCGTCGGCGGCCATTTCCGAAATCTGCATCGGGGTCCCCTGGTGCATGTGCAGGGAAACCTCCGGGTAGCGCTGGATGAAGCCCTCGATCACCGGTGGCAGGGCGTAGCGCGCCTGGGTATGGGTGGTGGCAATGGACAGGCTGCCGCGGGTCTCGTCGCTGAACTCCTGGGCCACCTGCTTGATGCTGTCGACCTTGCGCAGGATTTCGCCGGCGACCTTGAGAATCGCCTCCCCCGCAGGAGTGATGCGGGTCAGGTGTTTGCCGCTGCGCGCGAAGATCTCGACCCCGAGTTCGTCCTCGAGCAGGCGCACCTGCTTGCTGATGCCCGGTTGCGAGGTGTAGAGGCTCTGGGCCGTGGCGGAGACATTGAGGTCGTGGTGGGCGACCTCCCAGATGTACTTGAGTTGCTGCAGTTTCATCGCCCTGTCTCCGCGCGCCACGCGCTGGGTACTGCGGCCGCCATATATAGATGGTTAGTGCATAAAAATAGACAAAAATATTCTTTTTAAGAATAGGTACAAACGGCTAGATTTACCACTCCCGCCCCTCAAGGAGCGCTTTCCCCGCGCCGGGGTCCGCAACCCACGGAATGGATTTCTACCTCTACATCCTGGCTGGCGCCGGCGTCGGTTTCGCGGTGGGGCTCACTGGTGTCGGCGGCGGCTCGCTGATGACGCCGCTGCTTCTCCTGTTCGGGTTCCCGCCCCACATCGCCATCGGTACCGACCTGCTCTACGCCGCGATCACCAAGTCCGGCGGGGTGGCCATGCATCATCGCCAGGGCACCATTCGCTGGCGGATCGCCCTGCTCCTCGGGGCCGGCAGCATCCCCGCCTCGCTGGTCACGGTCTGGGTGCTGCACCGTTACTTCGACACCGCCTCCGAGGGTTACGGACACGTCCTCACCACCGCCCTCGGCGTGATGCTGATCCTGACCGCCACCGTGATCCTGCTCAAGACCCGGCTCGGCAAACCCAGCGAGGCCGCCGTGGAGCGCCGCACCTGGATGCTCGTGAACGCGGGCAAACTGACCTTTGTCTGTGGCCTTTTCCTCGGCGTGATGGTCACCCTGTCCTCGGTCGGCGCCGGCGCCATCGGCACCGCGATCCTGCTGATCCTGTATCCGCGCCTGCCGTCCATCCAGGTGGTGGGCACCGATCTCGTGCATGCCGTACCGTTGACTCTGGTCGCCGGCATCGGCCACCTGTTTCTCGGCAACGTGGATTTTGCCCTGCTGGGCGCACTGCTGATCGGCTCCCTGCCCGCCATTTTCGTCGGCACCTGGGTGGGCGCCCGCCTGCCCAACCAGTTCCTGCAGCCGATCCTGGCGACCACCCTCATGGTGCTCGGCGTCAAGTACGCTTTCTTCTGAAAACGCGTCCCGCGGGGGTGCACCCGAGGAAACGGATCGTTATCCTAGCGCGGGGCTCACGGAGCGAGGAATTCATCCCGTGCAGGAGATCACGCTGCTGGCGCTGGCGTTCGTGCTCGGACTGGCGGCAAGCCGGTTCGGGCTGCCCGTCTTTGTCGGCTACCTGTGCGCGGGATTCCTGGCCGGCAACTTCGGTGGCGGCGTCACGCCGCTGATCGAGGAAGCCAGTCACGTCGGCGTGCTGTTCCTGCTGTTCACGGTCGGCCTGCACCTCAACCTGCGCACCATCCTCACCCGCGAGGTGCTGGTCGGCGGCGCGGGTCACATGCTTCTCAGCACGACCATTTTCGTTGTCGCCTGCCGGTTTTTCGACCTCGACTGGCAGACCGCGATATTCCTCGGGGTGCTGCTCAGCATGTCGAGCACGGTGATCACCGCCAAGGACCTGGAGAACCGCAACGAACTGAGCGCCTTCCACGGCCGAATCGCCATCGGCATCCTGATCCTCCAGGACCTGGTCGCCGTGCTGCTGTTCGCGATGGTGGGCGAACGAACCCCCGCGCCCCTGTCCCTGGTGGCGATCCCGGCGCTGATCGCGGCGCGACCGCTGCTGGGCTGGCTGGTGCGCGTGACGCGCAACCCGGACCTGCTCCTGCTGCTCGGCACCCTGCTGGCCCTCGGTTTCGCGGAGTTCTTCCATGCGCTGCGGCTCAGCCCGGAACTCGGCGCCCTGCTGGCCGGGGCGCTGCTGGCCGGTCACCCCCGCGCCGAGACCCTCGCCGACCGCACCTGGGCCCTCAAGGAGATCTTCCTGGTCGGATTCTTCATCAAGGTGGGAATGGTCGGCACCCTGGGCCCGGACACCCTGTTCTGGGCCGGGTTGATCCTGCTGGTTCTGCCGCTCAAGGCCGCTTTTTTCTTTGGCCTGCTGGTGCTGCTCGGACTGCGCGCACGCACGGCATTCATTACTGGCGCGACCCTGACCAGCTACAGCGAGTTCACCCTGGTCGGCGGACTGGTCGGTTACAACCAGGGCCTGCTGACCGCCGACTATTTTGCGGTGCTTGCGGTGGCCACGGCGGCATCGTTCATGATCAACCTGCCGGTGAACCGCCTCGTCCATGCCATCTACAACCGCATCGCCAACGTGCTGGTGCCACTGCAGCTCGACGTTCGTCACCCGGACCAGCCGGCGCCCCTGCAGGAATCCCACGACCTGCGCTTCCTGGTGCTGGGCCTGGGGCGCACTGGCGGCGCCGCGCTGCGCTGGCTGGAGGACAACAACTACCCGGTTGCCGGGATCGACAGCGACCCGTTGGTGGCCCAGGAATGGCGCGGCCAGGGCATCGACGTGATCTGTGCGGATGTGCAGGACAGCGACCTGTGGAGCGGAATCAGCGTGGACCGGCTCGAGGGCGTGGTGATCGCCCTCCCCGGCTTTGGCGCCCGCCTCGAGGCGGTGCGCCGCGTGCGCGAGGCGGGGGACACCACGAAAATCAGCGTGTACGCCATGAATCCTCAGGAAGAGGAAAAACTGCGTGCCGCCGGCGCGACCGAAATCTCGCGCGTCCTCGAGGACGCCGGCGTCCGCCTTGCGGAACTCAGCCTTTAGACCGACACGCGCATCGGCGAAGCGGCAGCCCCTCGATACCGGCTACTTGGCGCCCTTGGCAGGCTCCTTGACCACCAGGTTTGCCACACCGTGGGGCACGTGTCCGGTGGCGACATGCTCGCTGGCGGAATCGCAGTGGCCCTGCTGGTCGTCAAAGAACACGTCGGCATTGAATGCGCGCAGGAACTCCCCCTTGGGCAGGCCACCGAGGAACAGGGACTCGTCGATACGGATGTCCCAGGCGCGCAGGGTGCGGATCACCCGTTCGTGTGCCGGCGCCGAGCGCGCGGTGAACAGCCCGGTACGAATCGGGCAGTCGTCACGGCTGAACTCGGCCTGCAGCTTGTGCAGCGCGGCCAGGAACTCCATGAACGGCCCCCCGGAAAGGGGCCTGCGGGCGGCTTCCCGCTCGCTGCGCGCAAACGCCTCGAGCCCTTCCTGCTTGAACACCCGCTCCGCCTCGTCCGAGAAGAGGACCGCGTCGCCGTCGAACGCGAAGCGCAGTTCGTCGGTATCGCTGCCGCGGGCGCGGGACGGCAGGATGGTCGCCGCGGCGTGGCCGTCATCCAGGGCCCGGCGCACGTCGTCCGGGTCG
>JBFGWM010000202.1:0-5337 GCA_041588495.1 Pseudomonadales bacterium
ATCCGGAGTCGTAGGTACACGGTCCCGGCGCACACGAGAGACGAATGCATGCTGCCTGAAAATCCAGCCTGCGGAATCCGGTAGCGCCGCCACATACCCGTTCACGGGGAGACCGGCCGGACATCACCCTGCCACCCGGTCTCAGCCCCGGACCGCGAGTGCCTCCTCCAGCGAAGTCACCCCTTTCCTGGCGAGCTCGATCGCATGGTCGCGCATGAAGCGCATTCCCTCGCGGGTCGCCTGGTCGCGAATTTCCGCCTCCGGCCTGCGCTCGGCAATCATGCGCCGGATTGCCGGACTGACCGCGAGGATCTCGCACACCATGTGCCGCCCGTGATAACCGGTGCCATGGCATTCCGCGCAACCCTCACCCCGCCAGAATACCGTGTCCTTCGGCAGCCTGAGTTCCTCCAGCACGCTCGGCCGCAGGTAGCTCTCCACCCGGCAGTTCGTGCACAGGCGACGCACCAGGCGCTGGGCCAGCACGCCCGTCAGCGAGGATGCGATCAGGTAGGGCTCCATGCCCATGTCGGTAAGGCGATCGACCGCCGTGATCGCATCCTGCGTGTGCAGGGTGCTCATCACGAAATGCCCGGTAAGGGAGGCCTTGACCGCGATGGCCGCGGTCTCGGTATCCCGCATTTCACCGATGAGAATGTCGTCCGGGTCGTGGCGCAGGATATGCCGCAAGGCCTCGGCAAAGGTGTACCCGATCTTGTTGTGGACCTGGATCTGTTCCACGCCCTCGATGTGGTACTCGACCGGATCCTCCACGGTGATGATGTGGCGCCGACCCAGTCGCCGTTCGTTCAGGACCGCGTAGAGCGTGGTCGATTTCCCCGAACCCGTCGGGCCGGTAACGAGCAGGATGCCGGAATCATGCTGGATCAACTGGCGAAAAATGGATCCGCTGTGTTCATCCATGTCCAGGTCGTCAATCGACACCAGGTTATGCGCCGAGTCGAGAACGCGGATCACCGTGCTTTCTCCCACCACCGTGGGAATGACCGAGACACGCAGGTCGACGTCGCGGTTCATGAACCGGACGCTGATGTGGCCGTCCTGTGGCAGGCGTCGCTCGGCAATATCCAGGTTGGCAATGATCTTGATGCGACTGGTCAGGGCCGGCAGCAGTTCCAGGTTCAGGCGATGCACCGGGAGCATCTGGCCGTCGATCCGGTAGTAGACCTGCAACGCGTCATGGCCCGGCCGGATGTTGATATCCGAGGCGCCGTCCTTGATTGCGCGATGAATAATCCCGTTGACCAGTTTGACCACCGGTTGCTGGTTGGCCGCTTTTTCGAGGTTGAGGGAATCCTGCAGCGCATCGCCGGCGGGCAGAATCTCCAGGTTGACCGCCCGCACCAGGTCCTGCATCTCAACACTCTCGTAATACTTCTCGATACAGGCACTGATCTGGTCTGCGGGCGCCCCGATCGGAACCACCGGGTGCTTGGCATCGAAAGTCGCCGCGTTCAGCGCGATGGGGTCGCTCGGGTCCTCGAAAGCGACGACCAGGCTTCCGTCGACCAGGGCCACCGGGAACAGGTTGTACTTGAGTGCCGTGAGGTAGGTGACATTGGCCAGGACTTCCTCGTCCGGGACCAGGTTTTCAATATTGATGTAAGGCAGGCCAACGGATTTGCAGAAGGCGGCAACGTAGTTTGCCTGGGACAGGATGTGCCGCTGGGCGAGGATGCGGGCGATCGATCCGGAATGTTGCTCACATTTGACCTTGCGGTACTGTTCCAGTCCGTCCTCGTCGAGCAACCCTTCCTCGCGCAGCACGTCCTCCAGGGGACGGTGGGCTTCCAGATCGCACAGGTGCACGCTGCCAGCCAACTCCGCTGCGGACAGGTTCACGGGCTCAAGCATTTTCACATCCCATATTCCCTTATCAAGATCTTGTCTGGACTCAAGAATACCCCCCCCGCGCCGGTCCGAATTTGACCTGGATCAGGTAATGCGGGATTTTCGCGGAGGGCCCGCCAGGCGCGCCCGCAGGCATTTCTCCAGTTCCAGCACGACGAAGCCGGGCAGCAGGCAGGGCAGGATGTAAACCCACCATTCCGCCGGGAAATTCTCGGTCCGAAACGCCGCGCCGACCGCGGGCACGTAACTCGGGATCAAACGCAGCCCCACACTGGCCGCGATACCGGCCAGCAGCCAGCGATTGGAAAACGGGCTGAAGGTGAATGCCGACTTGTGCAGCGAACGCGCGCTCATGACGAACCCGAAATGCACCATGAGCACGGCCCAGAATGCGGCAGTCTGGGCCTGGGAAAGCAGGACCGGATCCAGGACCGTGCCGTCTGCGGCGACCGCGGCAGCCCCAAAATGATGGTAAATCCAAAACCCCGGGCAGGCGATGGCCAGCCCGATAAGGACGATCCGTCCCAGCAGGGACCACGACGCGATCTTCTCACCGGGCGGCCGTGGCGGCTCATTGAGCAGACCCGGCTCTTTCTTCTCCATCATCAGCGGCATGGTCAGAAAGACGGAATCAAACAGGTTGATCCAGAGGATCATCACCGGCTCGAGGGCCAGCCGGGCGGAAAAAATGGGAATGAAGGACGCCATGAGAATTGCGCCGATCACCAGCAGCGCCTGGCCGCCATTCGTTGGAAGCGTGTAGAAAATCGCTTTTTCGAGGTTGCGCCAGGCATGACGCCCTTCCTCGACCGCACCCACGATACTGGAGAAGTTGTCATCGGTGAGCACCATGCTGGCCGCTTCCTTGCTCACCTCGGTCCCGGTCACACCCATGGCCACACCGATGTCGGCAGCCCTGAGCGCCGGCGCATCGTTCACCCCGTCACCGGTCATCGCGACGATCTCGCCCCGCTCCTGCAGGCGCTTTGCGATGCGCAACTTGTGTTCGGGAGCCACGCGCGCAAAGACCGAGGTGGTGCCGACGGTCTCCCGCAACTCGTCATCCGTCATCGCGCTCAACTGGTCGCCGCGAACCGCTCCCGGCCCACGCTCGTCAATGATTCCGAGCTGGCGCGCCACCGCCGTTGCCGTGAGCGCATGATCGCCAGTGATCATGAGAGGGCGTATGCCGGCGCTCCGGCAATTCCTGATCGCCTCGATCGCCTCCTGGCGCGGCGGGTCGATCATGCCCTCGATACCCAGGAAGGTCAGGGTGTGCAGGTCTTTCTCCGTGATCAGCCGATGGCTGCCCGGAACCGCCTTCCACGCCATGGCGATCACGCGCAGCGCATTGCCGGCCAGCTGCGCAGCCTCATTCAGGATACGCTCCCGTTCCAGCTCGACCACACCCGCCCCGGTCATCTGGTGCATGCACAATTCCAGTACCTGCTCCGGGGAGCCCTTGACGAAAATAAAGTTTCCTTCCTCCCCCTGCACCAGGGTGGCCATGTACATCCGTTCCGAATCGAAGGGAATCTCGTCCAGCCTTTTTCGGTGATTGCCGAGCCGCGCCTTGGCCGCCGCCACGACAAGTGCACCTTCCGTGGGGTCACCGATCACCCGGTGTCGGCCTTCCTCGCTCACCAGGCGGGCATCGTTGCAGGCCGCGCCGGTGTGCAAGGTCGCGGCAAGCGCGTGGGGCAGGTTGGAAAGATCGACCGGTTGCTCGCCGCAGAGGATGAAGCCTTCCGGCGCATATCCCACACCGCTGACATCGTACAGCGCGTCCGCACAGAGGATTTTCTGTACTGTCATCTCGTTGCGGGTGAGGGTCCCGGTCTTGTCAGAACAGATCGCCGTGACACAGCCCAGGGTCTCGGCCGCAGGCAGGCGCCGGATCAGTGCATTGCGCCGAGCCATGCGGGTGGCGGAAAGTGCCAGGATGCCGGTCACGATCATCGGCAGCATTTCCGGTATCGCCGCCACGATCAGGGAAATCGAACCGAGGAACGCGTAGGCGAGGTCGAAGCCGACGAACCAGCCCAGTGCAAAGTTCAATGCGCCGACGGCCAGGATGGCGACGATGAGCGTGCGGGTGAACTCCACCATCTTCAACTGCAGCGGGGTCAGCGGAGCCTTCGTATGCTTCATCAGCGCCGCAATCTTGCCGAGCTCGGTCTGCTCAGCCGTCGCGACAACAACACCCAGCGCGGAACCACGCGTCACAAACGTGCCGCTGAAGGCCATGCACTTTTGCTCCCCCGGCGTGGCCCTGGCGTGGACGACGGCCTCGACGCTTTTCTTCACCGGGATCGATTCTCCGGTCAGGGTGCTTTCATCGGCATGGGTATCATTGACCTGGATCAGGCGGAGATCGGCCGGGACCCGGTCCCCACCATTCAGGATCACGATTTCCCCGGGCACCAGTTCCCGCGCCGAAATGATGGTCGATTCGCCGTTCCGAAGCACGGTACAGGTCTGCACCAGGGTGCGCCTCAGCGCCTCCAGGGAAGCCTCCGCCCGCCCCTCCTGGAAAAACCCGATCACCACGTTTAAAACGACCACACCGAGGATGACCGCCATGTCCACCCACATACCCAGCACGGCCGTCATGGCAATCGCCAGCAGCAGGATATACACCAGGGCATTGTGGAATTGCCGGAACAGCCGCTTCCAGGCGCTGGGTGCGGCAATCGTGAACTCGTTATAGCCGAACCGGGCGACGCGCTCGGCAGCCGCGGTCGTCGACAATCCCTGCGGGGTGGCGCCGAGTCGATCGAGCACTTCCGTGCTCGACTGCTGATACCATGCGCGCTCCGCGGGCGCATGCCCGCGATCCGGACCAAGGGTCACACCCGAAGTTTCCGATCCCACTCACCAACTCCTTTCCACCGTCAGCGGTAGACCCCTCCGGCCGGATGTCGCCTGCGGACTTTCAATGATATGCGTCCCGAAACCGGAAGCGCTGATCCAGATCAACTCGGGCGAAATCGCGGAATCTTATACTTCAAGGGTAATTGATCACGCCATGCGGGCACGAAACTGTATGGGTAACCGTTTATGATCACGCGCAGGCTGCAGGCCAGACCCCACGACCCGGACCGGCGCCGGACCCACGTTCGCTTGGCACTGCCGGCGATACACCGGCGCGAGCCCGCAAATCGGATGGGCCTGCTGAGGCCGGGGTACGACATGTTTCGCAAGTCTGCTCGACACCGGCTTCCGACGGTCCTTTCCATTCATCCTCTCCAGACATGAAAACTCCATGAACAACTGGCTGTTAGGCGGCTTGTATGGACTCGGTTTGCTGTCCCTGCTGACCGCGCTGTTTTTTTTCGCCACGACACGCGGCGCGCTCCTGGTGCGCGCACTGTCCTCGGATTCCGCCGAGGCAAGGGACTACGTCTACCCGATCTACTCGAATATGCGCCTCATCAGGCTGGTGGATCACCAGCCGGTGATCAC
>JBFGWM010000203.1:0-5306 GCA_041588495.1 Pseudomonadales bacterium
AGCCTGTTCCAGATCACCGACCCGCACCTCGGCCCGTTCATGTCCGCGGAGCGCCTGCGCGCCGTGTGCGAGTACGCGGTCAGCCTGGAACCGGAACTGGTGCTGATCACCGGCGACCTGCTGACCATGGAATCCCACGCCGACGTCGACGCGGTCACCTATGCCCTGGAACCCCTGCGCGCACTCGACGGCCGCGTCTACGCCTGCCTCGGCAACCACGACCACGAGGCCCGGCCCACCGTGTACGCGGCCCTGGAGCGCATCGGCGGCCACCTGCTGGTGGACCAGATGGTCCGCGTGGATACTTCCATCGGGCCGGTGGAGATCGTGGGGGCCGATTTCGTGTTCCGCGGGCGCCGCCATCACCTCGAGGACCTGTTCACGAAATACCCGCGCACGGATGCCACGCCGCGCATCCTGCTGCTGCACGACCCCGGCGCCTTCCGCCACGTGCCGGACGGCGCGGCCGACCTGACCCTGGCCGGGCACACCCACGGCGGCCACGTCGGCCTGCTGTCCCTCGGGGTGAACTGGACGACCGTCGGCGCAACCAGCACAATCCCGGATCATGGCTTCTGGGCCAAAGGCCGCAACCGCATGTACGTGCACCGCGGCACCGGCCATTATGGATTTCCCATCCGCCTGGGCGTGCCGGGCGAGGAAAGCCTGATGCGCGCCTGGTGGCCGCAAACCGCGACGGAGAGCGAATGAGCGACAGCGAGCAGAGCGACGAGGAACGCGCGGCGCGCAAGCGCAAGAAGGCCCGCGAACGCCTGGCCGCGTTCACCAGCAAACTGGCCGAATCGGTTCCGCACAGCCGCGACATGGGCCACGAGATCATCCGCGTGGAAGGCGGCACCGCGTGGATGCGCCAGCCGGTGCGCGACTTCACGGTCGGTGACGCCGAATACAACCTGATCCACACCAGCGTGCAGATCTCGCTGGTCGACGCCGCCTTCGGCATCGCCGTGTTCAGCGCGCTGGGCAAGCTCGCCACCATCGCCACCCTCGACCTGCGCATGGACTACCTGCGCCCGGCCCGTGCCGACCGCGAGCTGATCGCACGCGCCGAGTGCTTCCACAAGACCCGCACCATCGCCTTCGTGCGCGGCGAGTTGTGGCAGGACGACGAGTCGCGCCCGGTGTCCACCGCCCAGGGTGCGTTCATGCTTGGCAGCGGCCGCAAGCCGTTCCTGCCCCTGGAAGAGGAACCCACCGCATGAGCGTGGAAAACGGCAGGGACGACACCCGCCAGGACATCCTCGACGCGGCGAGCGACCTCGACTTCGACAAAGTCATCGACATGATTCCGTACGCCCGCTACCTGGGCGTGGAAGCGCGGCTGGAAGGGGACGAACTGCAGCTGAAGCTCCCGTATCGGGAGACCCTCGTCGGCAACGCGTCCCTGCCGGCCCTGCACGGCGGCGTGGTCGCCGGCTTCCTGGAAAACGCCGCCCTGGCCCGCCTCTTCATCTCCGAACGCAACGGGCGCGTTCCCCAGCCCATCGACTTCTCCATCGACTTCCTGCGTTCCGCCAAGGCACGGGATCTGTACGCCACCTGCCACGTGCAGCGCCTCGGCCGGCGCGTCGCCCAGGTGCAGGCGAAGTGCTGGCAGTCCGACCCCGACCAGCCGGTGGCGGTCGCCCGCGCGCACTTCCTGCTCAAGTCCAGGGAATGAGACCGGGCCAGATGAAGCCCGTCAGCAGGGGGCAGGGCGGGCCTGCTCCCACCGTGTTCGCGATCTTCCTCACCCTCGGTGCGAACGGCATCCATGCCGCGACGGACCCTGTCAGCTGCGCCGCCATCGGCGATGATGCCGCGCGCCTGGCCTGCTACGACCGCGCCTTCGGGCGCGAAGCGGTCGCCGCCGAGCCGGCCACGGACGTCGTCGCCAAGGCGGAAGAGGGCGACGACCCATCGACGAAGATCGCCCGGCGGAACGACCCCAAGCGCGAACGCTACAGCGACGGCAAGTCGCGCCTGTGGCGCCTGTGGGAACACGATTCGAGCGCCCGCGAAGCGCGCTACAGCCTGCGTCCGCATCGCGGCATCTTCTTCATGCCCCTGCGCTACAGCGACCGCCGCAACCGCCTCCCCGACTCGCCGGCGCCCGGCCACACCGCCACCGAGCCGCTGTCCATCGAGGCCACGGAGACGATGTTCCAGGTCAGCATCAAGACGCGCATCTGGGAGAACCTGTTCGGCGACCACCCCTGGGACCTGTGGTTCGGCTTCACCCAGGTGTCCCACTGGCAGATGTACAACGGCGAAGTGTCCTCGCCATTCCGGGAAACCAACTACGAGCCGGAACTGATCTTCTCCCTGCCGCTGAAGGAGGAGATCGCCGGTCTAGACTGGCGCGTGCTCAACATCGGCCTGGTCCACCAGTCCAACGTCCGCTCCAACCCGCTGTCGCGCAGCTGGAACCGGGTCTACGCCGAGTTCGGATTCGAGCGGGGGCCGTGGACCGCGCTGGTGCGCCCCTGGTACCGGCTCCCCGAGGCCCGCAGCGGCGACGACAACCCCGACATCGACGACTTCCTCGGCTACGGCGACCTCAACGTTTCGTGGACCCGCGGCGGTCACATCCTCGGCATGATGAGCCGCCACAACCTCATCGGCGGCCGCGGCGCGCTGCAGCTCGACTGGTCCTTCCCGCTCACCGACACCCTGAAGGGCTACCTGCGCCTGTTCAGCGGTTACGGAGAAACCATGGTCGACTATAACCACTACCAGAACGTGATCGGCATCGGGCTGCAGATCACGCCGTGGCAGGACTGAGGCGGCGCAATCGCGACCGTGACAGACGGACCCACGCGACAATAAAAAGAGAAAGCCCGTTCACCTCCTGTCGGCACTGACGTCACAGCATCGAATCGCGGGGCCACCATGCACATGCTGAATCAATTGCAGACCGCAAGACGGCTTCGGTTGTTCACCATGCTCCTGCTGATCGGGGCGAGCTCTGCGGCTGGCGCAGACAAGCCGCCGAACATCGTCCTTCTGATTGGCGACGACGTCGGTTTCAGTGATCTGGGCGCCTACGGCAGCGAGATCTCCACCCCGCACCTCGATGCACTGGCGGCGCGTGGTGTGCGATTCACCAACTTTCACGCGACGGCATCCTGTTCGCCGACCCGCGCCATCCTGCAGACCGGCGTGGATCACCATCGCAACGGGCTCGGCAACATGGCGGTGGTCGCCCCGCCCGAACACGTCGGCCAGCCCGGATACGAGGGTGTTCTCAACGACCGTGTGGTCACCCTGGCGCGCCTGCTGCGGGATGCCGGCTACCACACCTATCACGTCGGCAAGTGGCACCTGGGTTACGAGGGCAGGAAACTGCCGTTTTACCGTGGTTTCGAGCACACCATCACGCTGGCCGACACGGGTGCGGACAACTGGGAGCAGCGCACCTACGCGCCTCTCTACGACAAGGCACACTGGTTCGCCAACGGACACGAACACCAACTGCCGGACGACTTCTACTCATCCCGCTATTTCATCGACAAGACCATCGAGTTCATCGAGGCCGATCGCGGCACCGGGCAACCGTTCTTTGCCCAGGTAGGCTTCCAGGCCGTGCACATCCCCCTGCAGGCGCCCGCGGAGTTCATTGAGAAATATGCAGACACCTACACCGCCGGGTGGGAAGCACTGCGCGAGGCACGCCGCCAGGGAGCCATCGGCTTGGGCATCGTGCCGGAAGGCGCCGGCATGGTCCGCATGCCCACCACCGAAGACTGGAATCGACTGGGCGCGGAGGAACAGCGCTACATGGTACGGCGCATGGCGGTCTACGCCGGCATGCTGGACGCCATGGATCACCACATCGGACGGCTGATCGACTACCTGAAACGCGTCGGCGAATACGACAACACACTGTTCGTGTTCCTTTCCGACAACGGGCCCGAGCCCACCGACCCCCATGACAACCTGATCGCCCGTCTCTGGATCCAGTACCACTACGAGACGGATCTGGAGTCCCTCGGGGCCAAAGGTGCGTACGCGTACCTCGGGCCGAGCTGGGCAAGCGCCGCCGCCGCGCCCGGCAGTTTTTACAAGTTCTGGGCCGGGGAAGGGGGCCTGCGGGTCCCGCTCATCGTGTCCTGGCCGGGCAGGGTGGCGGAAAACGTCGTGCATCACCGATTCGCCTACCTGAAAGACATCATGCCGACCTCGCTGGAATTCGCCGGCGTGGTTCACCCCGGCACGGAGTTCGAGGGCCGCGCCGTCGAACCGCTCACCGGCAGAAGCCTGGCACCGGTCCTCTCGGGCAATGCGGCGGAAACCCATCCTGTGGATGAACCGGTGGGCTACGAACTCGCGGGGAATGCCGCCCTGTACAAGGGCGCCTACAAACTGGTTCGCAACCTGCCGCCACTGGGCGACAACCAGTGGCACCTGTACGACATCCTGCAGGACCCTGGCGAAACCCGCGACCTGAAGAACGATCAGCCGGAGCGGTTCGCGGAGATGCTGGAGGATTTTCGCGCCTACGAGCGTGACAACAACGTGCTGCCCATGCCGGACGGTTACGAGTACATGAAGCAATTACAAAGAAATATCATCCAGCGGACCGTGTGGCCCAGATTGGTCGCCGCCGCGCCCTGGGCCGGCGCCGGATTGTTCCTGGCCCTTGTCCTGGTCGTTTTGCGGCGCAGACGCGGCAAGGTGACATCGTGACGAAGGACCCGGTGCAACGGTCTCCTGATCAGGACCGTGGATCGAGCGATGGCAGAACCGCTCCTGGGATCCGCCTGCTGCACCGCTAAGCCGGATTGCGCGGGTGCGACAGCCACCACGCGGCTGAGACCGCACCCAGGGGAGTCACTGCACGGGCTTCCTCTCCCCCGCATGCCAACCATAATTACGCATAATATATATTATGTTAAATACAGTGTGTGGGTGCTGCCGGCGGGTCTCGCCGGGCGCCGCCCTGTACCGTCGAGGACTCCGAAAGCGCCCGCCCCACTTCATCCGGACACCACTGAAATTTCCGACGAGGAAATCCCGCGGTTGCAGCAACCGCCTGGCGTCCTCGTAACACCGGTCCCACGGACCGTCGCAAGGAACCTTCGCGGTGAACAGAGCAAGGCGCCGGGCCGGATCGGCTCAGCGCGGATACAGGATCATCTGCGTGCAGCGGAACATGGCGATGGTACGATCGTCCTGGTCGCGAATCACCGTCGCGTCCCAGACCTGGGTCGTGCGCCCGCCGTGGGCCAGCCGCGCCTCGCAGGACAACACGCCTTCGCGCGCGCTGCCGGTGAAGTTCGACTTCAACTCGATGGTCGTGAAAT
>JBFGWM010000204.1:0-5139 GCA_041588495.1 Pseudomonadales bacterium
AGTTTGCCCGCGCGTACGGGCTGCCAGTCCGTCAGGTCATTGCCCCCGCAACGGCGGACGCCACCGTCGACCTCGATAGCGGCGCCTATGTCGATGCGGGCGTGCTGGTGAATTCCGGTCCCTTCGACGGGCTGGATTCGGCCGAAGCCTTCGATGACATCGCGGCTTACCTTTCCGAGCGAAAACTTGGTGACGTGCAGGTGAATTTCCGGCTGCGCGACTGGGGCGTCTCGCGCCAGCGCTACTGGGGCGCTCCGATTCCCGTAGTGCACCGGGAAGACGGCACGGTGCTGCCGGTTGCCGAGGATGACCTGCCAGTGGTGCTGCCGGAAAACATCCGCTACGAGGGTGGGGCCAATCCGTTGCACAGCATGACCGACTTCCTGAACGCAGGCACGGATGACGCGGAACAACCACTACGCCGTGAAACGGACACCTTCGATACCTTCATGGAATCGTCCTGGTACTACGCGCGCTTCGCCTGCCCGGACGCATCCGGCATGCTGGATGCCCGCGCAAACTACTGGCTCCCTGTGGATCAGTACATCGGCGGAATCGAACACGCCATCCTGCATCTGCTGTATGCGCGTTTTTTCCACCGCCTGATGCGCGATGAAGGCCTTGTCGAAACCGACGAACCGTTCGCCAACCTGCTGACCCAGGGCATGGTGCTCAAGGACGGCAGCAAGATGTCCAAGTCCAAGGGGAATACGGTCGATCCCCAGGAACTGATCGAGCGCTACGGCGCCGACACCGTGCGCCTGTTCATGATGTTCGCGGCGCCGCCTGAGCAGACCCTGGAATGGTCGGACTCCGGCGTCGAGGGCGCCCACCGCTTCCTGCGCCGCCTGTGGAAGCTGATCGCGACCCACGAGGTTCCCGCGGAGACGGATGCGGTGATCGACCCCACCGGGCTTCCGGAGGACGAGGCCGCCCTGCTGCGCAAGACCCACCGCACGATCGCCAAGGTCAGCGACGACGTGAGCCGACGTTACACATTCAATACGGCGATCGCCGCGATCATGGAACTGGTCAACGAGATCAGCCGCTTCGGGGGTTCCTCGACCACCGGGGCGCTGATCCGCCACCGCGCCATCGAGGCGGTCGTCACGCTCCTGTCGCCGATCACGCCCCATGTGTGCCACGCCCTGTGGAAGGAACTGGGGCACGAGAATCCGGTCATCGACCAACCCTGGCCCGACGCCGATTCCCGCGCGATGGCGGAAACCACGCTGCAGATGGCGGTACAGGTGAACGGCAAGGTGCGCGCCCAGATCCAGGTGGACGCGGCCGCCGATGACGAGACCATCCGGCAGACCGCGCTGGCCGATGAGAACGTGCGACGGTTTACAGGTGAAAAGCCGCCGAGAAAGGTTATTATCGTACCCAGGAAACTGGTCAACATCGTGGTTGCCTGAACGGCGCGTCACCACGAGCAGGGCAGCAGGGAGAATCGCCATGCAGTACAGCCTCATCAACCGGATCCGGGTCCTGGCCATGTGTCTCGTGATCACGGCACTCGCCGGTTGCGGATTTCACCTGCGCGGGCATTACGAACTTGCGCCCGAACTGCAGGTTATGAAGGTGCATGCACCGGACAGCTACAGCACCCTCGCCCGCAATATCAAGCGGCGGCTCATCGCGCTGGGCGTCGAACTTCCGGAGGCCGGAACCGAGAGCACGAACGCCTATTCCCTGAGCATCCTCGACGAAGAGAGCGACCGGCGCACGGTGTCCTACAACGACCAGGTCGAGGCCGCGGAGTACGAACTGGTGTCCCGCATCCGCTTCGAGGTGAAATCGCCGCAGGGCTCCACGGTGCTGGGCCCGGTTTCGGTGCAGACCGAACGGGTGATCATCCACAGCCGCGGGCGCCTGCTCGGCGAGGCCGACGAGGAAGAACTGCTGCGCCGCGAAATGCAGGAGGAAACCGCGCACCGGGTACTCGGCATCCTGCGCCGCCTGTCCAGTGAGGACATCCGCCGCGCGATCGCGGAGCAGGAAGCCGCCGCCTCCTGAAGGCGAAGACCCTCCGCGGATAACCCGATGCGGATCAAGCCCGACGCGCTTCCAGGCGCCCTGCGTGAAAACCTGCCAGGCCTGGTCTGGATTTCCGGTGACGAACCCCTGCTGGTCGGGGAATGCCGCGACGCAGTCCGCGAGGCGGCACGCAAAGCCGGCTGCGAGGAACGTGTCTCTCTCCACGTACAACAGCACTTTGACTGGAACAGTCTCGTCGAGGCGTGCAGCGCGCGCTCCCTGTTTGCATCCCGCAGCCTGGTCGAACTCCACCTGCCGACAGCGAAGCCCGGCACCGAGGGCGGCCGCATTCTTCGCGAACTCGCTGCGACGGCCGGCCAGGGCAACCTGCTGCTGATCCTGACCGGGCACGTGCCCGCAGGCGGGATGAAAACCGCCTGGATCCGGGCCCTCGACGACAATGGCTGGCACGTGCCGGTTTACGCCCCGGACCGCAAGCAACTGCCCGCGTGGATCGAGGGGCGCCTGGCGCGCCACGGGCTGCGCGCAGGGTCCGACGTGGTGCGGATTCTCGCCGAGTCCGCCGAGGGCAACCTGCTCGCCGCCAGCCAGGAGATCGAGAAACTGTCGCTGGTCGCCGGAGAGGAAAAGGAAATCAGCCTGCAGCTGCTCCGCGAGGCCCTCGCTGACGGCAGCCGATACGACGCCTTCGACACCGTTGATGCCGCCCTCGACGGTGACGCCGCCCGGGTCCTGCGCACCGTGGCCAGGTTACGCGAGGAAGGCGTCGAACTGCCCCCGGTGCTGGGCGCCCTCACCCGCGAGATTCGCGTGCTGGCCGCGCTCTGCGCGCCACCCGGCCCGGGCAAACGCACGGAAGCGGAGATCTTCACCAGGCAACGCATCTGGGAGTCCCGCAAGCAGTTGCTGCGCAAGGCCGCGCGCAGACACTCCAGCCAGAGCACCACGCAACTGGTGCGCCTCGCGGCGCGCATCGACATGGCGCTGCGCGGGCGGGAGGAGGGGGATCCGTGGATCGGATTGGAAACGCTGGCCCTGCGCGTCGCGGGCTGCCGCCCGGTGGCCTGAAGGGAACTCAGACGTCCATCGTCTTGCCCAGCAGCTCGGCGCAGGTCTCGGCATCCACCGGGCGACTGAAGAAGTAACCCTGCAGCACATCCGCGCCCTCGGCTTTCAGGAACTCGACGTGTTCCCTGGTCTCGACACCCTCGGCAATCGTCTTCAACTTCAGGCTCTTGGCCATCGCGATGATGGCACGCACGATGCCCGCGTCCTCGGGATTGTCGGTGACGTCGCGGACGAAGGCCTGGTCGATCTTCAGGTAATCGATGGGGAAGCGCTTGAGGTAACTCAGTGACGAGTAACCCGTGCCGAAGTCGTCCACCGCGAGCGCAAGGCCGGTCGCCTTGAGCTCCTCGAGGGTGACGATGGTGTCCGTGGCATTGGACATGATCGTGCCCTCGGTGATTTCCAGTTCGAGGTACTCGGTGTCCAGGCCGATTTCCTTCATGGTGCGTTCCACCGCCTTGGCAAATTTCTGCTGCCGGAACTGCTCACCGGCCAGGTTCACTGCGACCCGCACCCTTGGCAACCCCTGGTCCTGCCACGCCTTGCACTGCCGGCAGGCGGTGACCAGGACCCATTCGCCGAGCGGGAGGATCAGGCCGGTTTCCTCGGCCAGGGGGATGAATTCGCCGGGGGAGACCATGCCGAGGTCGGGGTTCATCCAGCGCACCAGCGCCTCCACCCCTGTAACCCTGCCGGATTTCACGTCGATTTGCGGCTGGTAGTGGAGCACCAGTTCGTCCTGTTCGAGGGCCTTGCGCAAGCGGTTCTCGAGTGAAAGCCGCTCCAGGGACCGCTCGTTCATGGATCCCGCGTAGAACTGGAAGTTGTTGCGGCCTTCCTTTTTCGCGTGGTACATCGCGGTATCCGCGTTCATCAGCAGGGTGTCCACGGTCTCGCCGTCATCCGGCGATATGACGATCCCCATGCTCGGCGTCACCACCACTTCCTGGCCACTCAGGGCCATCGGCACCGAGATGGCCTCGGTCACCTCGCGGGCCAGTTCGCGAACGTTTTCCGCGGCGTCGTCGACTCCTTCCAGCAGCAGCACGAACTCGTCGCCGCCGAGGCGAGCGGCAGTGGAGTAGGTCGTCGGGTCCTCCTCCTCCTCGTCGCGGCCATCGTAGTCCGTGTGTTCCATCATGACCTGCTTGAGGCGCTTGCCCATGCCCTTGAGCAACAGGTCGCCCATGCCGTGACCGAGAGTGTCGTTGATGCGTTGGAACACGTCGAGATCGATGAGGAACACGGCGATATTGGTGCCCTGCTTCTGCGCGCGTTGCAGGGCGTGCTCCAGCCGGATGGAGAACAGCTGCCGGTTCGGCAGGCCGGTCAGGCTGTCGTAGAAGGCCAGGAAGCGCATGCGCTGCTCGGCCTCCTTCCGCTCGGTGATGTCGCGGATGACGGTCAGGACTTCGTTGTCCGCACTGATCACCAGGCGGATTTCATAGTTCCGCGCCTCTTCTCCCGGCGGGAAATCGACTTCGACCGACTGGGTGCTGTGGCTTGCCATCGCATCCTTGACCAACTCCAGCATCGCGCGCTGGAAATTGTCGCCCATCACATCGCCCAGGGTACGATCCACCGTGTCCTCCACGGACAGCGGAATCTGCGCATCCTGGCCCAGGTGCATGTCGAGAATATCGCCCCACAGGCTCATCCGGATCATGGAATCCGGCATCGCCCGCAGCAGGGCCCGCGTACGCGCCTCGCTGATCTGCACGTTACGGAATGCCTCGCTGGCGCGCAGCATGTATCGCACCCGGTGCCCGAGTACCGGCCAGTTGAGCGGCTTCGAGGTGAAATCGGTGGCCCCGACCTCGTAGGCGCGGTTCACCGATTCGACGTCATCGAGTCCGGTGACCATGAGGATCGGGACGTGCTGGCCCTCCGGCATCTGGCGGATGCGCTTGCACGCGACGAAGCCGTTCATCTCCGGCATTTCCACGTCGAGCAGGATGATGTTGGGCGGCATACGTTCGACAGTCGCGAGGCATTCCACACCGTTCGATGCCTCAGCCACCGCGAAACCGGCGCGCTCCAACGTTTTGCGCATGAGCATGCGACTGGTCG
>JBFGWM010000205.1:0-5120 GCA_041588495.1 Pseudomonadales bacterium
CATTGGCCGTAATTTCCACTAAAACAAACGGCCAATTGATGGCGATCACGCCGAAATAAGCCGGGCGGGTGAAACCCAGGGCTATTCCGCCGGGCTGGCGGCGAGGTTTTCCGACGGGCAACTCGGCGCTTCGGCCACCCGCGCACGACAACTTTCCAGCGCCGCCTCCAGGGATCCGCGGTTGAGACCCTCGAGCTGTGCCTGGATCGACACCTGGGAAAATTCCCTCACCAGTCCGTGGTACTCCAGGTACAGGAACAGGTTACCGGCGACAGACAGGACGAACAGCGCGCAACAGACAATCAGGGCATCGAGGTGGAAATAGTATTTCGGCACTTGCATTGGGGGCTCCGGAGTGGCGCCGGTCCGATCCGGCAGGGGGCATGCTACGGGTTTGGGCGAGTCCGGGAAAGCGGGAACCGGCGGACGGGCCCATAATCTGGATAAAGTGCGGGCGGATCCCATGCAGCAGGCTCCAAGACTGAGCGCCACCGGCGCCGCCATCCAGGGCAGCCGGGAAAAGCAGGAGGACAGCTGGCGTTTGGAGCGATCCGGCGCACTGTTGCTCGCCGTGGTGGCCGATGGCATGGGTGGACACCCTGCCGGGGAAATCGCCAGCGGACTGGTGGCGGACGCCGTCGTGGAAAACTGGCGCGGCGGGGACCCGTCCACCCCGCCCCGCGAGGTGCTGTCCGCCGCCCTGCGTGGCTCCCTGGACCGCATCAGGGACCACGTGGAAGCGCACCCGGAAGCCAGGGGCATGGGAAGCACCCTGGTTGCCGCCTCGACCGATGGCCGGGACCTGCACTGGCTGAGCATCGGCGACAGCCACCTCTATCTGTACCGCGAGGGTTCCCTGCGCCACCTCAACGAGGATCACAGCATGCGCGGCATCCTTGCGCGGCGCAGCCCGGAGCTGGCAGGCGACGGCGTCGCGTTCGACACGGATACGACCCTCTACGGACACATCCTGATGAGCGCGGTCACCGGGAACCTGCCCGAGCACGTCGATCTGCCCGAAGTGCCCTACGCCCTTGAGCCCGGCGACCGGCTGCTGCTGGCCAGTGACGGGCTTGACGTGCTGGGCGTGTATGCCATTGCCGAAGTGTGCCGCGATATCAGCACGCCCGAAGCTTGCGCCGCGTGCCTGCTGCAGACCGTGGAGGCCCTGGAGCGCCCCGGACAGGACAACGTGACGGTGGTGGTGATCGACGTCGACTGAGCCCCTCAGGGCGCGAACAGGCGCTTGCCCGCCGCCACCAGGACCTTGCGTGGCAACCAGCCCGCTGAAACGGCACTGGCCTTGTTGAACACGCCGTCGGTGACCGAGGGTTTGTGACCGAGGGCGCCCAGCGCGGTGGCGACCACGTCATCCGCGGTGCGTACCGGCACCGGGAAGGTCTTGTCCAGGTTCGAGGTCTGCTTGAACTCGGTGGAGGTATCGCCCGGCAGCACCGCCAGCACGTCGATCCCCCGCCCCCTGAGTTCCCCGTACAGGCTCTCGGCAAAATAGCGGTCGAAAGCCTTGGTCGCCGAGTAGGTCGACATGTAAGGCACCGGCATGGTCCCGGCAACGCTGGCCAGCACGATGACCGCCCCACGGCCGCGCTCCAGCATGCCGGGCAGGTACTGGTGGGTCAGGGCCACCGGCAGGGCGCAGTTCAGGTTGACCATGGCCAGTTCACGTTCCAGGTCGAGCGTCTCGAAGGGGCCATAGGTCCCGAAGCCGGCGTTGTTGACCAGGATGTCGACTTCCACCCCGAGCGCGGCCACCTTCGCCCCGAGTTGCGGCGCGGCGTCGGCGACGCTCAGATCCTGGGCGACGGCATGGGCCGTGATGCCGTGGGACGCGGAAAGTTCTCCGCACAACGCCTGCAGCGCCTGCTCGCGACGGGCGACCAGGACGAGATCGCACCCCTCCGCGGCGAGGCCGCGCGCGAACGCTTTGCCGATGCCCGCGGAGGCCCCGGTCACCAGCGCGGTCTTTCCATATCGATTGGTCAGGTCATGGGTCATGATCAGGTCTCCGGGGCCACTTTCGACGGTTTTTTCACCAGCATAGTCGAGCGCTCCGGGGCCTCCCGGAAAACCGTCCCGCACGCCCGCCCCGCGGGTGGCAATCCGCCGATGATGCACTAACCTGAATGAACCGGACGCCGGGACGGCGACCGGACGACCAATGGATTGATCACCTGTTTATTCTCTGATCGAGGGTTTCCTCGGGGGTAGATTCCTATGTTCATCGCTGCATTTATCGTCGCCTTTCTGGCCCTGGGGTACATCGGCGCATCCGGCGTTGTGTGGACCGTGGTGCTCGCGGCTTTCCTGATCGCGGCCCCGATGTTCACGTCAATTTCCGGCACCGCGCTGACGGTACTCTGGGTTGCGCTCGCGGTTCTCGCGTTGATGGCCACCCCGACACCGCTACGCCGCACCTTGCTGACCAGCTGGATCATCAAGCTGGTCCGCGCCACCCTGCCGAGCATGTCGCAAACCGAGCGCGAGGCCCTCGAAGCGGGCACCGTCAGCTGGGACGGTGAACTGTTCAGCGGTTCACCCGACTGGAGCAAGCTGCTGGGTCGCCCGAAGCCGACCCTCACCGACGAGGAAAAGGCCTTCATGGACGGCCCCGTCGAGGAAGTCTGCGACATGATCAACGACTGGGAGATCATCGAGGATCATCTCGATCTCACTCCGGAAATCTGGCAGTACCTCAAGGACAAGGGCTTCTTCGGCATGATCATCCCGAAGAAGTACGGGGGCCTGGAGTTCTCCGGCTATGCGCACTCCACGGTGGTCACCAAGCTGGCCACGCGCAGCATCTCCACCGCGGTTACGGTGATGGTGCCGAACTCCCTCGGCCCCGCCGAACTGCTGCTGCACTACGGCACCCAGGAACAGAAGGACGAGTACCTGCCCAAGCTGGCCAACGGTACGCACATCCCCTGCTTCGCACTGACCTCGCCACTGGCAGGATCCGACGCCGGGGCGATTCCTGACAAGGGCATCATCTGCAAGGGCAAGTGGAAGGGCAAGGAAGTGGTGGGCATGAAGCTGACCTGGAACAAGCGTTACATCACGCTGTGCCCGGTCGCGACCCTCCTCGGCCTCGCCTTCAAGATGTACGACCCCGACGGCCTGCTCGGCGGTGAAGAGGAACTGGGCATCACCTGCGCCCTGATCCCGACCGACACCAAGGGCGTCCACCACGGTATGCGCCACCGCCCGTTGAACACCGTGTTCATGAATGGTCCGACCTGGGGCGACGACGTGTTCGTACCGCTGGATTACATCATCGGCGGCCAGGACTACATCGGCAAAGGCTGGCAGATGCTGGTGAACTGCCTCTCCGTGGGCCGCTCGGTCTCCCTGCCCGCACTGAGCACGGCAGCCGGCAAGACCTGCTGCATGCACGTCGGCGCCTACAGCCGTATCCGCAAGCAGTTCAACGTGCCCATCGGCAATTTCGAGGGTGTCGAGGAAGGCCTCGCGGAGATCGCCGGTCTGACCTACATCATGGACTCCGCCCGCAAGCTGACCTGCGGCATGCTGGACCTCGGTGAAAAGCCGGCGGTACCGTCCGCGATTCTCAAGTACCACAACACCGAGAACATGCGGAAGGCCGTGGACGTCGCCATGGACATCATGGCCGGCCGCGCGGTGATCCGCGGACCGCGGAACGTCATCGCCAAGCCCTACACGGCGGTGCCGATCGCGATCACGGTGGAAGGGGCGAACATCCTGACCCGGACCCTGATCATCTACGGCCAGGGCGCGATGCTGTGTCACCCCTTCATCTTCAAGGAAATGGATTCGGCCAAGAACCCCGACCAGGCCCAGGGCCTGCTCGATTTCGACGCCGCGTTCTGGGGCCACATGGGTCGCTACGTGAACCTCGCCACCCGCGCGATGGTGCTGGGCTTCACCCGGGGTCTGGCCCACCGTCCGCCGAAGGCGCCGGGCATGACCAAGAAGGTGCGCCGCTACTACCAGCACATGGCGCGCTTCTCTGCAGCCTTCGCGTTCCTCAGCGACGTGTCCCTGGCCATCCTCGGCGGCTCGCTGAAGTTCCGCGAGAAACTGTCCGGTCGTCTCGGCGACTGCCTGTCCTACCTGTACCTCGGGACCGCATGTCTCAAGCACTACCATGACGACGGCTACCCGGAAGACCAGGCGGACCTCGTGGAATGGTCCCTGGAGTACTGCCTGTACCAGATCCAGGAAGCCATCTACGGCGTGCTGCAGAACTTCCCGAACCGGCCTGTCGCCCATCTCATGCGGCTGATGATCTTCCCGATCGGACGCAGCTACAACGAGCCGGACGACTACCTGGAAGGGGACATCGCGCGGATCCTGCTGCAACCGTGCGAGGCCCGCGAGGAGCTCATCCAGTACGCCTACCGCAACATGAAGCCGGACGATTCCGTCGGCCGCGTGGAGAATGCCTTCCACAAGGTGGTTGCCGCGTCGGAGGCCGAGAAGAAGGTGTCGAAGGCGCTCAAGAAAGGCAAGATCAAGGTGCCGAGTCCGGGTCGCGTTCCTGGCGTTCGCTGGGAGATGAACCCGCTGATCTACGCGGAAGCGGTCAAGGCGGAAATCATCACCAAGGAAGAGGCGGAACTGCTCAAAGAGGCGGATATCGCGGTCTGGGACGCCATCCAGGTGGATCACTTCACCACCGAGGAGTTCACCAAGTCCAAGATGCCCGGCGTCTGCCCGATGGAATCGCCGCTCGAAAACTGAACCACGCTTCAACCACGCTGGCCCCTCCTCACGGAGGGGCCTTTTTTTTGCCTGCTCGAACGTCCCGGCTCCCGCCCGGGAACCACGAACTGAGTCCTTTACAGGGGGGACTGCCGAACAACTCGCGAACTCACGGACCAGGACACTTCGACCCAATCCCGGGGGTGGGACGGTCATTCCCCGTAAAGTGAGACGAGGACCGGCGTTTCCATTCTCCGGTTTCACCGCAAGCACCTGTCCTCATGCCGGACGGGCACCAGGGGGGCGCTGCGCGGCGCCCCTCTGGACTCCCCCGCGCCCCGGAAAGTGAGCCCCGCTGCGCGGGGTGCACTGCGGTGCTCGCCTCCCGGCGGGGGCTGCGCAACACGCGCAGTCAG
>JBFGWM010000206.1:0-5095 GCA_041588495.1 Pseudomonadales bacterium
ACGTCGGCAAGGTCACCTCGGTGCGTTTTGCCCCGGCCGGCTCCGGTGTCGAGGTGGAGGTGCAGATGGCGCAGGGCACCGAGTCGCGCCTGACCGACACCACGCGCTTCTGGATCGTCCGGCCGCGGCTGGAGGCCACCGGGGTCAGCGGTCTCGGCACGCTGGTCAGCGGCGCCTACATCGGCATGGATCCCGGCTCCGGTGGCGCGGATCTGCGCGAGTTCACCGGGCTCGGCGAGCCGCCGCGGATCCTCTCCCACCAGTCGGGCTCCATCTTCACCCTGCTGGCCTCGGACGTGGGCTGGCTTTCGGTCGGCTCGCCCGTCTATTTCCGCAGTATCCAGGTCGGCTCCGTGGTCAGTTACGGGCTTTCGGAGGACCACAGCCACGTCCTCGTCGAGGTGTTCGTGGAATCGCCCCACGACCGGTTCGTGGACGTGAACTCGCGGTTCTGGATCGTTTCGGGAATCCAGGTGGAAACCAGTTCCGAGGGCGTACAGATCGACGTGGAGTCCCTGGCCGCGCTGGCCACGGGCGGACTCGCATTCAGCACCCCCGAGGCGCCGGGTGCCCGCGGGGCGGTCCCGGACGATCACCTGTTCACGCTCTTCAACACGCGCCGGGAGAGCGAGGAGAGGCCGGTGGTCGGCACCAACCCCTACCTGGTCTATTTCAACGAATCGGTGCGCGGGCTGAGTCCCGGCGCCGCCGTCGAGTACCGCGGAATGCGGGTGGGAACGGTGCGCAGCATCCTGCCCGTGCATCGCACCCTGCCGGGTGACGTCCGCATCGGCGTGCTGCTGGGCATCGATCCGCAGCTGCTCCCATTCGAAACCGGTTCCACGCTGCCCCCGGGGCTGGAGCGCCGCGTGGAGTGGGTGCAGCGGCTCGCGGACAGCGGCGCGCGGGTGCAGCTCAAGACCGGAAACCTGCTGACGGGGCAGAAATACGTCGATATCGACATCTATCCGAATGCCGAACCGGAAACGGTGGTGACCGACATGGGTTACCCGGTTGTTCCCAGCACGCCCGGTCCCCTGCAGGGCATTACCGACAGCGTGGTCAGCATCCTCGCCAGGCTCGACGCGGTGCCGGTGGACGCCATGGGCGCGGAACTGAACACGGCGCTTGCCAGCCTGAACGGCTCGGCCCGGCAACTGGAATCCCTGCTCACCAAGGTGAATGCGGAGGCCGGGCCCATACTCAGGAACACCAGCCGCGCCAGCGAGGAACTGGCCGGTTTGATGGAGGAGGCCACCGGCGCCGCGCGCCAGTTCGAGTCCACCCTGCAGACCCTGGAACTGGCCACCTCGGCGGATGGCGAGGTGGGCCACGAGGCGCTCCAGGCATTGCGGGAACTGGGGGCCGCCGCGCGCGCGATCCGCGCCGTGGCGGAATACCTGGAGCGCCATCCCGAGGCGCTCATTTCCGGAAAAAGGTAGGTTGGGGCCGCTATGAACGGATTGCCGAAGATCGTATCGATCGCCGCGCTCGCGGTCCTGTCCGGATGCGTGTCCTTCGGTTTCAGTTCGCCGGAAACCCGCTTTTACGTTCTCGAGGCGGACCCCGGCGAGCCCCTGCCACGTGATCCGGCGGCACGGGTTCCGTTCGCCGTGGGGCTGGGGCCGGTCAACCTGCCGGATATCCTGAACCGTCCGCAGATCGTCACCCGCGGCGAAGACCACCGGCTGGTACTCGGGGAATTCGACCAGTGGGGCGGCAGCCTCGACACCAACATGGCGCGGCTGATCGCGCGCCGGATGCTGACGGGCTTCGAACCCGCGCAGATCTACCTGCATCCCTGGCCGGCTTACCGGAAACCGGACTACCAGGTGCGCATCGACGTCCTGCGCATGGAGGGTTCGCTGGGTGGTGCGACGGTCCTGGAAGGTACCTGGTCCCTGGTCCGTCACCCCGAGCGCCGGGAAGTGGCGTTCGAGCGGTTCCGGTTTGCGGACCAGGCTGCCGGGCCCGGCTATGCCGAACTGGTGGCCTCCTACTCGCGCCTCGTGGACCGACTCGGCGGGCAGATCGTGGCGCATATCGCCGGCCTGGAGCGGTAGGCTGCCGGCCTGGTCGTGATACGGTGTGGGGCGTTCCCGGGAGAGAAGCGGTTTCGCGTGATGCTGCGTGAACCCGCGTTGCTGCCCACCGGGTGCGGGCGGCAGCGAACCCCGGCCGGTCCTGATGGAGGTACACGGGCTTGAGTACAGGGCTTTCGATCCGCATCGATCTCGGCACCCAGCAGCTCGAGCTGTGGGAGGGTGACGGGTGCGTGTGCCATTGGCCGGTGTCCACCGCGCGCAACGGGCCGGGGGAACAGTCCGGCAGCGAGTGCACGCCGCGGGGGCGCCACGTGATCCGTGCCCGGATCGGCGCCGGGCTGCCCGAGAACGCGGTGTTCGTCGGCCGCCGGTTCACCGGCGAGATCTACAGCCGCGAACTGGCCCGCGCCCATCCGGAGCGCGACTGGATCCTGACCCGCATCCTCTGGCTGTCCGGCTGCGAGCCGGGTTTCAACCGCCTCGGGGACGTGGATTCCATGCGCCGCTACATCTACATCCATGGCACCCCGGACGTCGAGCCCATGGGGGTCCCGGCATCCCACGGGTGCGTGCGCATGCGCAACCGCGACATCATCGACCTGTTCGACCGGGTTCCGGTCCGTTGTCCGGTGGATATCGTCGAGTAGCCGCATCCGCGGTCCTTTCGGGGGGGCGCCCCGCTGGGCTAGAATTTCAGAACCCGCCCCCGACCCGAATACGCATATGACTGATTCCCAGGCGTGCCCTCCCGGCCCCCTCATGCTGGATATCGAGGGGTGTTCCCTGGATGCCGGCGATCGCGAAATCCTTGCCCACCCGGTGGTCGGCGGACTGATTTTCTTTTCCCGTAACTACGAGAGTCCGGAACAACTGGAATCCCTGGTGCGCGAGGTGCGGGCTGTGCGGCCCGAACTGCTGCTCGCCGTGGACCAGGAGGGCGGCCGCGTGCAACGCTTCCGCGACGGGTTCGTCCGCCTGCCGCCGATGCGGCGGCTGGGGGAACGCTTCGACGCGGACCCCGGTGGGGCCCTGGCGGCCGCCGGACGTTGCGGCTGGCTGATGGCGGCCGAGTTGCGGGCCTGCGACGTGGATTTCAGTTTCGCGCCGGTACTGGACCTCGATTACGGCCAGTCGAGCGTGATCGGCGATCGCGCCTTCCATTCCGACCCCGACATCGCCACCGCCCTGGCCGGCGCCTTCGTCGCCGGGATGCGCCGTGCCGGGATGGCGGCCACCGGCAAGCACTTCCCCGGGCACGGCTACGTGGCGGCCGATTCCCACGTGGACGTGCCGGTCGACGACCGGCCCCTGGAAACCCTGCTGGCCCGCGACATGCTGCCCTTCGAACGCCTGATCGTGGACGGCCTGGAAGGCATCATGCCCGCCCACGTGATCTACGACCGGGTGGACAGCCATCCGGCCGGCTTCTCGCCGCGCTGGCTGCGCGAGATCCTCCGCCGGGAAATGGGTTTTGACGGGGTGATCTTCAGTGACGACCTCGCGATGGAAGGCGCCACCGTGGCCGGGGGTTATCCCGAGCGCGCCCGCGCGGCGCTGCATGCGGGGTGTGATATGGTACTCGTCTGCAATGATCGCGACGGCGCCGTCCAGGTGCTCGAATTCCTGGCCGGCCGGGCCCCCGCGGACTGTTCGCGGCTGCCGGCCATGGCCGGGCGCAAGGCACTGCCACGCAGCGCGTTGTGCGAGTCTTCCGAATGGCGGGAGGCCTGCGCGATCACCGAACAACTGGCCGCGGAGGGCTGACCGGTTTCCGAAGCATGAAAGACGACACCCTGTTCCGAATGAAAGAGCTGGACGACATTCTTTCCAGCATGGGCATCACCAGCGATACCGCCCTGTGGATCACCCAGATCTTCGTGGTGGTGCTGCTCACCCTGCTCGCCAACCTGGTCGCGGTCCGCGGCCTCAACAAGCTGCAGGCCAAGCTGGCCGGCAACGGCGCCGGATGGGACGACGTGATCGTCGACGCCCTCAAGCGGCCCCTGGCTTACCTGGTGTGGCTGGTCGGCCTGCTGTGGGCGGTGGAAATCGTGCGCGCCCGCACCGAGGCCGCCATCTTCGATTTTGTCGGCCCGGCGCGCGACGTCGGCGTGGTGTTCATCATCGCCTGGGCCATCGTGCGCCTGGTGAACCGTGCCGAGCAGTATTACCGGCAGCCGCGTGACGGCAAGCAGGGGGTCGATGAGACCACGGTCAACGCCGTCGGCAAGCTGGTACGCATCTCCGTGATCATCACCGCCGCGCTGGTGATGCTGCAGACCCTGGGCTACAGCATTTCCGGGGTCCTCGCCTTTGGCGGCATCGGCGGCATCGCCATCGGCTTCGCGGCCAAGGACCTGCTCGCGAACTTCTTCGGCGGGCTGATGATCTACATGGACCGGCCGTTCGCGGTGGGCGAGTGGATCCGTTCTCCGGACAAGGACATCGAGGGCACGGTCGAGGACATCGGCTGGCGCCTCACGCGCATTCGCACCTTCGACAAGCGGCCCCTCTACGTGCCCAATTCCACGTTCATGAATATCGCGGTCGAGAACCCGTCGCGCATGACCAACCGGCGTATCAAGGAAACCGTCGGCATCCGCTACGTGGACGGCGCCAAGATGGCGCCGATCGTCGAGGACGTGAAGACGATGTTGCGCGAGCACCCGGAGATCGACACCAACCAGACGCTGATCGTGAATTTCAACGCCTTCAACGCATCATCCCTGGATTTCTTCATCTACACCTTCACCAAGACCACGAACTGGGTGTTGTTCCACGAGATCAAGCAGGATGTCCTGCTGAAGGTCATGGAGATCATCGAGCGGCACGGCGCCGACATCGCGTTCCCCACCCGCACCCTGCACGTGGCCGACCCGGTACAGGTGGACATGGAGAAAGAGCAGGCGGCGGCGCTACGCCAGTCACCCGCTTATGCCGACTGATCGCGCAGAGATTCTGCGGGTCCGCGCGGAGGCCGAGTGCCTGTACACGCGGTCCGAGGTCGACAAGGCGGTGGACCGCGTCGCCGACGAGATCGGGTCGCGCCT
>JBFGWM010000207.1:0-5022 GCA_041588495.1 Pseudomonadales bacterium
GACCGCGCTTGCCGCCGCCCTGATGCTCCTCGCGTGCGACCAGCTGCGCGTCGCGGGTGGCCTGGGTGCCGTTGTCCTGGCGGCGGTGACCGCCTACGGCCTCGCCGGCCTTGTGGGCGCAACCGCGAATACGGCCACCACAGCCGGCACGACGCAGGAAATCACCTGGCTGCCATGGGCCGCGCTCTCGCTCGGCCTGTCCGCCCTGGGCATCCTGCTGCAGGCGTGGCGGCCGGCAGCGGGCAACTGGCGCTGGGTCACCCTGCTGGCGGTCACCGCCTTCGCGCTGGCCATGGCGCAGTTCCTGGCCGCTGCCACCAGCATCCTTCCCGAGGCCAGGGCTCTTCCCCTGTCCGGTTACACCCTGCCGCCGCTCTCCTTTGCGCAGGCTGCCCTCGCGGTCGGCGTGCTGTGCACCGTCAATTTCATGCGCTCGCCGGCGGAACTGCGTCCGCAGCCCTGGGCCGCCGCCGGAACCGGGTTCCTGATCCTCGTCGGCACCTACTTCACCTGGCACCTGCTGACCGCATCCCAACAGGACCGCGTGCGGGAAACGATCGAGCTGACCACCCACGGCATGGCCCGCGAAATCCAGCACAAGGTCGAGGAACACAATCGTTTCCTGTACGACATGGCCGAGATCTGGAAGGTGAAAGGTTTGGTCATGAAAGAGGAATGGGACGGACTCGCGACCCGCCGCCTGGTGAATGATCCCGCCCTTTCCGCCGTATTCTGGGTCGACACCGGGCGCACCATCCGCTGGGTCACCGCGCTGGAGGACCGCGGTTTCCTGCAGGACGCCGACCTGGACGCGCACCCTCCGCTCAAGCGCGGTCTCGTCGAATCCCGGGTCCAGCGCAGCGTGTTCCTCCATTCCGGCGCACCCGGCATGGAGAACCACGACGCGTTCCTCGTGTTCTACCCGATCCACGTGGGCCGCGACTTTTCCGGATACGTCGGCGGGATGCTGGAGATCCATCCGCTCGTGCGCGAGGTCCTCTCGGTTCCAACCTACAAGGGATACGCGGCGCGCCTGCGCTTCGGCAAGAACACGGATTTCCTCTTCGGGGAAGCCACGCTGCACGGAGAGGCATGGAAGAAACTCGCGCACTTCAGCATCTTCGGGGAGGAGTGGGAACTGGAGGCGATCCCCACCAAGACCCGGCTCACCCAGTTGCGCTCGTTCATGCCGGAAGTGATTTTCGTCTCCGGCATGACCGCCGCGCTGTTGCTCACCCTGATGATTTATCTCTACCAGGGATCCCGCCTGCGCGGCCAGCGCATCCAGCTCATCAACCGCGAACTGGCCGAGGAGATGCGCCAGCGCGAGGGATTGCAGCAGGAACTGGTCCACATCAACGCGGAACTGGCCGCCGAGCACGCCCAGGTCCAGGCGGTGCTCGACAACGCCACCGACGCTATCCTGACCGCGGACGAAAACGGCATCATCCAGAGCGTGAACATGGCCGGCGCCATCATGCTGGACGCCCAACCGAGCCACATCGTGGGCGAGCACCTGCGCGTGCTGGTGCCCAAGCGCCGCCACCAGGAACTGGACCGCCTGCTGTCGGAGTTCCTGAAGACCGGCAGACTGCCGGAGGGAATGAACCGCAACCGCATCCGCATCCAGCGCGAGGACGGCAGCCGCTTCTTCGCCGAATTCGCGCTGAGCCGGGTACACACCGACCAGGGCAACCTGGTCACCGTGTTCCTGCGCGACATCACCCGCCAGCGCCAGTATGAACAGGAACTGCGCTCCGCCCGGCTCGAGGCGGAAAAGGCCAATCGCCAGAAGAGCAGCTTCCTGGCCAACATGTCCCACGAGATCCGCACCCCGATGAACGGGATCATCGGCATGACCGCGCTGCTCAAGGACATGGAACTGCCGCCGCAGCAGGCGGACTACGTCGACACCATCCAGTCCTCGGCGGAATCGTTGCTCAACATCATCAACGACATCCTCGACTTCTCCAAGGTCGAAGCCGGCAAGCTGGAACTCGAGGAAGTCGAGTTCAGCCTGCGCAAGGAACTCGAGGACCTCGTCGACCTCCTCGGCATTCTCGCCCGCGAGAAGGGCCTGATCCTGCAGCTCAGGATTGCGCCCGGAACCCCGCCGGTGTTCCGCGGCGACCCGGTGCGCCTGCGCCAGATTCTCACCAACTTCGTGAACAACGCGATCAAGTTCACCCACGAGGGACACGTGTTGATCGACGTATCGGCAGAAACACGCTCCGCGACCCGGGCCAGCCTCTCGATGCGCATCGAGGACACCGGCATCGGGATCGCACCGGAGAAATTCGCCGACATCTTCCGCGATTTCACCCAGGCCGACACCTCGACCACGCGCCGCTACGGCGGGACCGGGCTCGGCCTCACCATCGCCAAGCGCCTGACCGAGATGATGGGCGGCAATATCAGCGTGCAGAGCAAGCCCGGCGAGGGCACCACCTTCACGGTTACCGTGAACCTGCAGTACATGGAAGACGCCGCGGAGGAAGCCCTCGCCCCGGAGTTGCTGGGCTCACGCGTGATGGTGGTGGACGGCAACGACCTGACCCGCGGCGTCACCGTCGAGCAGTTGCGCAGCTGGCACCTGCGCGTGGACGAGTTCGCCCACCCGGCCCCCGCCTACGCCGAACTGCAGCGCGCGGTCGAGGATCGCAATCCCTACCACATGGTGATCCTTGAGAAACGCCTGCCGAGCATGACCGGCCTGGATTTCGCAACACGCGTCGGCGAGGACCCACGCCTGCGCGACACCCGCCTGCTCCTCTACACGTCGACACCCGAACTCGGTGACGGCCAGCGCAGCAAGGACGCCGGCATCCACGGCTACCTGCCGCGCCCCTGCCACGAGTCGGACCTGCTCGGCGTCGCGCGCCGCCTGCTGGCATCACCGCCGACCCGCAGGCAGGCCAGGCTGGTGACCCGCATGACGGTGCGCGAGGAAGCCGCGCCGGGTCCCGAGGCACAGAGCACTCCGTCGCTCAAGGCCCGCGTCCTGCTGGCCGAGGATAACCTGGTCAACCAGAAGGTGGCCTGCAAGATGCTGGAGAAACTGGGCTGCACGGTGCAGGTTGCAAACAACGGCGACGAGGCAGTCAGCATGTGGCGCGACGGCAGCTACGACCTGATCCTGATGGACTGCCAGATGCCGGTCATGGACGGCTTCCTGGCCACCCGCGAGATTCGCTCACAGGAGACCGGCAGCCGGATTCCCATCCTGGCGCTGACCGCGAACGCCATGGAGCAGGACCGCCAGAAATGCCTCGATGCGGGCATGGACGACCACATCGCAAAGCCGGTCAAGCTGGAGACGCTGTCCCACTGCCTGGGCCGTTATCTGACCGTCCACTGAGGCGGCGGGACTAGGACTCCGCCGGCGGTGGCGCCGGCAGTGTGAAGCGGAAGCAACTGCCCTCCCCGGGCGTGCTCTGCACCGAGATCGTCCCGCCGTTGGCACTGACAATCGTGCGACAAACGGTGAGACCGATGCCGTTCCCGGCGTATCGGTCCGGCGGGTGCAGGCGCTGAAAGATGCGAAACACGTCATCGCTGAAACGCGGTTCGAAACCGATCCCGTTGTCGCGCACCTCGACACAAACCCCGGACCCGGCATCCGCTGGCGGCACGGCGCGCAATTCGATGTGCGGTGGCCTGGCGGGGTCGGCAAACTTGAGCGCGTTGTCGAGCAGGTTACGGATCAGCATCTCCATCTGCTCGCCGCTCGCGAACACCGCGGGCAGGTCTTCGTACACAAGCTCGGCCCCGGCGGCCTCGAGTCGCGGCGCCAGCTCGGTGGCGACCCGCCGCACCACCTCCTCCAGGTCGACCCGGCGCGGTTCGGAGCGCATGCGCGGCACCCGCGAAATGGTCAGCACCCCTTCCAGCAAACCCTGCAGGTTCTGCGCGGCCACCGACATGCGCTCCACGTAATGCCGGCCCTTTTCGCTGAGCTGGTCGCCACAATTGGTGGACAGGCGTTCAGAAAACGCGAGGATCTTGCGCATGGGCGCATTCAGGTCGTGGGAAACGATGTAGAGAAAATCCTGGAACTGGGAGGTAACCTCGCTGAGTTCACCCTCGACCCTGCGCAGGCGTTCCTCCAGGGACCGGCGGATGGCGGTCTCCCGATGCAGCGCCTGTTGCGCTTCCTCGAGGGTGGAAGGCTCCGGCGGGTCTGAAGGGTCCGCCTCATCGACACTGCTTGAACTCATCGGCTACCCGCGGCTGACCCGAAAATTGAATGGCGAACATGACTTCTCATTCTGGTTCAACTGGCTCGAAAGACGCAAGTCGCGACTCGGGAACGCTCAACGCTCACCGTCACGGAAATAGCGCTGCAGTCGCGTCGGCAGGCGCCGATGGTCAAGGTCCGAGAGCAACGGCGCCAGTGGCCGCGAGTTGAACGTGCTCCAGAAAAGAACACGCTTTCCGGCACAGGCGCCCGCCGCGGCATCGCGAAACAGGGCCGTCATCGCCTTGCCCGAATAGGTTCCGTCGAGGCCGAGATGTTCCAGCTCCGCGGTCCGCCGGATCGCTTTCGCGGTATCGCTGTCGATCACACCGTAGCCGCCGCCGAAAAACTCGTCGCGCACCTCGACCTCAAGCTGCGCGGGGTCCGGAACCGGAAACCCGCTATCGAGATTCCCGATCCAGCCACAGCACTGGTGCAGAAGGTCGTCGAGCAGACGCGCGCCGGCAAATTTCTTCTCCACCACGCGCACCGCGACCACGCGCGTCGACAGGCCGGCGGCACGCAGCCCGATGGCCAGTCCCGCCGCGGAACCCATGCTGCCCATCGCGAGGTACAGGCGGTCCGGTTCGGGCAGATCACCCGCCTCGACCTGGGCGCGCAGTTCGAAAGCCGCGTTCACAAAACCGAGCACGCCCGTCGGCGACGAACCGCCGGCCGGAATCCAGTATGGACGCCGCCCATGCCTCAACCAGTGCCGGGTGAACTGCCACGCCGCGTCCGCCGCAAGCGCCGGCACCGAGTCGCGCTCGTGGAGTTCCGCTCCC
>JBFGWM010000208.1:0-4969 GCA_041588495.1 Pseudomonadales bacterium
GGGGGAGAAAAAGCGATCCAACCCCGCGGACCCGGTGTAACGCACACCTGTGCCGCAGTTCCCGGATGAGGCGTTTGATGCCTAGCGCCCTTAACCTCGCAGTCCGGACTTCAACCCTGCAACCCCGCGACAACCTTGGTGATGGCCCCGGTCAGGAACGCCAACTCGTCATCGCGGATGACATAGGGCGGCATCACGTACACCAGCTTGCCGAACGGCCGTACCCAGACTCCGGCTTCCACGAAGCGCGGCTGTATCGACGGCATGTCCACCGGCTCCTTCAGTTCGACGACCCCGATCGCACCCATGACGCGGACGTCGGCGACGGCCGGCAGATCGGCGCAGGGTTCGAGGCCCTTCCGTAAACCGGCCTCGATACGACGGATTTCAGCCTGCCAGTCCTGTTCCAGGAGCAGGCCGATGCTGGCATTGGCCACGGCGCAGGCGAGGGGGTTGGCCATGAAGGTCGGGCCGTGCATGAACAGGCCGGGGTCGCCACCGCAGATGGTATCGGCCACCCGGCGCGTGGCCAGGGTCGTCGCCAGGGTCATGTAGCCCCCGGTCAGGGCCTTGCCCAGGCAGAGAATGTCCGGTGCGATGCCGGCGTGCTCGCAGGCAAACAACCTGCCGGAACGTCCGAAGCCGGTGGCGATCTCGTCGAGGATCAGCAGCAGGTCGAACGCGTCGCAGATGCGGCGTGCCTCCGCCACGTATTGAGGATGGTAGAAACGCATGCCCCCCGCGCCCTGGACGACCGGTTCGAGGATGATTGCCGCGATCTCGTCGTGGTGTTGCTCAGCTAGGGTGCGCAGGGAAACGATGTCCTCGGGATCCCATGGCTCGTCGGGTGGGCAGCGGGGCGCGTCGGCGAAAAAGTGTTGCGGGAGCACGCCCGTGAACAGCGAATGCATGCCGTTGACCGGGTCGCACACGGCCATCGCCCCGAAGGTGTCGCCATGGTAACCATTGCGGATGGTGAGCAGTTTCTGCTTCGCGGGTTTTCCCGCCGCGTGCCAGTACTGGATCGCCATCTTGATCGCGACCTCGACCGCCACCGAACCGGAATCGGCGAAGAACACGCACTCCAGCGGGGTGGGCGTGATGTCCACCAGGGTCTCCGCGAGGCGGATGGCAGGTGCATGGGTCAGGCCACCGAACATGACGTGGGCGAAGCGGTCCGCCTGCTGGTGCAGGGCGCGGTTCAGTACCGGGTGGTTGTAGCCGTGGATGACCGACCACCAGGACGCCATGCCGTCGATAAGGCGGTGGCCGTCCGCGAGTTCGATGTGCACGCCGGATGCCCCGCGCACCTCCCACGCCGGCAGTGCCGGCGGCAGGGCGGCGTAGGGGTGCCACACGTGGTCGCGGTCGAACGGATGTCCGGTCATCGGGTCACGGGGATCGGGTGAGGGAAAGCGCGGGACGCACCCGCCCGCCGGGAAGCGGGCGGCGACGGATTCAAATCGGGATCAGCGCTCGTGGACGACGCTGTGGATGACGCGGTCGGCTTCGAAATAGACCGTGTAATCCTTATATACCCAGCGACTGATCGGCGGCTGGCCGACCGCGGGCGCGCGTTCCTCGGGTGCGCCGAAACGCTTTTCCACGTCCTGCTTGGTAATGCCGTTGCGCGGCGTGGCAACACTGGTTGCATCGGACATGGCGCCGACGCGCATTGCGGCCGCGCCCTCCAGGCTCCAGCCGGCGGCAAACAGGGCGACCACCGGGAACAGGATCTTGGCGCTCTTCATTTTTCGGGTCCTTCAGTCAAATGTGAGGTGGAATGCACTAAGTCTAAATGGTTTCCGGAATTTCGCCCGTTCAGCGTGGCACCGCCTGCTTGCGTTGCTGGCTCTGCAGGTGCAGGGCGTGCCGCGCCAGCACCTGGCGCTCGGGTTCAGCCTGGCGCACGAATTCCAGGCCGATACTGTAGGGCAGCGCCGCGTCATCACTCGCCTCGCAGTGCGCGACCCGTCCGAACAGCAGGAGCGCGGCACCCGCCGGTTGCAGGCACAGGCGCAGGGCGAGGTGGGTGCCGGGTGCGAGTTCTTCCGTTGCGGGAAACTCGATGCCACCCTCGCTGAGGTTCACGTCGACCGTGCTCAGGTTGTCCGCGTCGGGGTTGTTCATGACCACCAGGCGCATGATCACGTTGAACTTCTGCTCCACGAGGTGGAGGTAGTCGGCGACGTTGCGGTCCTTTTCGGCGATGGCGCGCAGGATATAGCGCGCGTCCATGTCCAGTCGGTGCAACTCGGTGAGCGCCTGGAAACAGGGGGAGACGTAGTCGTCGAGATCGGCGTGCTCGTCCACCGCGAGTGCCGTGGGAACCACCCTGTAGCCGAGGGCCACGCGGTCGGGTACCCGGAAGTACTCGCGCTGGTTCTTGGTGTCCTTTTTGACGCGTTGTCCGTTCATCGTGCCAGTGTGCCCCAGCGTGGTGGGTTGCCATGCACCGCCTTCGTGTCACCGTGCCATGCGGATGAGGCGTGGCACGGAAAGACCCACTTTAATGTGAAAAGTTTAACACGCTTTGCGGGAGTGAGCCGTGCTCCGGACTGTGCTTTAATGCGCCCATGTTCAAGCCCGTCCCCCTGTTCGTCGGACTGCGCTACACGCGTGCGAAGCGGCGCAATCATTTCATTTCGTTCATCTCCCTGACCTCCATGCTCGGGCTCACCCTGGGCGTTGCGGTGCTGATCATCGTGCTCTCGGTCATGAACGGGTTCGACCGCGAACTGCGCCAGCGCATTCTCGGCATGCTGCCCCACGCGACGGTGACGGCCTGGGGGAATTCCGTGCGCGACTGGGAGGCGCTGGCGGAGGAGGTTGAGCGCAACCCCCACGTCGAGGCCAGTGCGCCGTTTGTGTTCCTGCAGGCCATGATGACCCGCAGTGGCGGCGTGCACGGGTCGCTGGTTTACGGCATTCACCCCGACTGGGAGCCACGGGTCAGCATCATTGGCAACCACATGATCGAGGGGGCCCTCGCGGACCTCGTGCCCGGGGAGTTCGGCGTGGTGCTCGGGCGCGACCTGGCGCGGCGCCTGCAGGTGGGGGTCGGCGACCGGGTGACCCTGGTGCTGCCCGAGGCCTCGGTGTCCCCGGCCGGCGTGTTCCCGCGCCTGCGCCGCCTGCGCGTGGTGGGCCTGTTCGGGGTCGGCGCGGAACTCGACTCCAGTCATGCCTTCGTGCACCTGGAAGACGCTGCGCGCATGGCCGGGCTGGGGCAGGGCGTGCATGGCTTGCGCCTGAAGATGGACGACCTGTTCCTCGCGCCGCGGGTGTCGCGGGAGATCGCGGTGCAGATGGGGCCGGAGTACGTCGCCTCCGACTGGACCCGCAATCACGGCAACCTGTTCCAGGCGATCCGCATGGAAAAGACCATGATCGCGCTGCTGCTCCTGCTGATCGTCGCGGTTGCGGCGTTCAACATCGTGTCGACACTGGTCATGGTGGTGACCGACAAGCGTGCCGACATCGCCATCCTGCGTGCCATGGGCGCCAGTCCCGCGGCGGTGATGGGGGTGTTCATGGTGCAGGGTTCGGTGATCGGCGTGTTCGGAACCCTGGTCGGGACCGGCCTCGGCATCCTCGGTGCACTCACCGTCAGCGACCTGATTTCCTGGCTGGAGGCGACCCTGGGCATCCAGTTTCTCAGTTCCGACGTGTATTTCATCAGCTACCTGCCGTCCGAGTTGCGGCGGGAGGATGTGATGATCGTCACCGGCGTGGCCCTGGCCCTGAGTTTCCTCGCCACCATCTACCCGGCGTGGCGCGCCTCGCGCACCCAGCCCGCGGAGGCCCTGCGCTATGAGTGACGGTGGTGCTGAACCGGTACTGGTCGGCGACAACCTGCGCCGGGTGTACCGGGAGGGACCCCAGGAACTGGAGGTGCTGGCCGGGGTGTCCCTGTGCGTGAATGCCGGTGAGAGCGTCGCCGTCATCGGTCATTCCGGGTCCGGAAAGACCACCCTGCTGAATATTCTCGGCGGACTCGACCTGCCCACCTCGGGCGAGGTCCGCGTCGGTGGGCGCAGCCTGTCCGCGGTGGGCGAGCGCGAGCGCAGCCGCATCCGCAACGCGGGACTCGGCTTCATCTACCAGCTGCATCACCTGTTGCCGGAGTTCACCGCGCTCGAAAACGTGGCCCTGCCGCTGATGATCGGCGGCAGCAGCGCGGCGGATGCAGCGTCGGCGGCGCGCGAGATGCTGGGGGAGGTGGGGTTGGCGGCGCGGCTGGAACACAAGCCGGGGGAACTTTCCGGCGGTGAGCGCCAGCGGGTCGCCATCGCCCGCGCGCTGGTGACCCGGCCCGGCTGCGTGCTGGCCGACGAGCCGACCGGCAACCTCGACCGCGGCACCGCCCGCGGGGTGCAGGAACTGATGCTGCGCCTGAACCGGGAGCTGGGGATTTCCTTCGTGGTGGTCACCCACGACGAGGAACTCGCGGGTCTCATGGGGCGGCGCATGCTGCTCGAGAGCGGACGCCTGCGCGAGGCCTGATCCGCGCTTCCGGACTTCCCGCCTCAGGACGCCGGATCGTTGCCCGTATCACCACCCCGGTTGTTCGAGGGTACCGCGATCACGGCATCCCGTGTCGCGGGCACGAAGGGTTTTTTCACCCCCGTCTCGAGATAGTGCTGCTGCAGGCGGCGCTTGATGCGTTTCTGGCGGCGGATCTGCCAGGCCCGGATCACGTGCAGGCGCCACAGCAGCAGGATGGTCCAGTAACTCACCAGCCCACCGACGAGTCCGAAGATCAGCGAACCCGTGAGGAGCGGTTCCCAGATCGGGATCAGCCCCTGGGTGACCCATTCCCAGGACAGTTCGATCTTGAACTTGGTGCGTGGGAAATCCAGCAGCCACGCGCCGAAGCGGTACGCGGAGTAGAAAATGACCGGCATGGTCACCGGGTTGGTGATCCACACCAGCGCGACCGAGAGCGGCAGGTTGCTGTGGAAGAACA
>JBFGWM010000209.1:0-4945 GCA_041588495.1 Pseudomonadales bacterium
CGCGCCACGGCCAATGCGCGTCGCAACGGGATCGCCAATGCGCGCTTTTTTGCCGCGGACCTGCGCGAGGACTATACTGGATCGCCCTGGGCCGGGGCTTTCGACCGGATCCTGCTGGACCCGCCAAGGTCGGGGGCGGCCGAAATCGTCGCCGCCATCGATCGCTTTGATGCCCCCCGGATTCTCTATATCGCCTGCGGTCCCGCCGCGCTGGCCCGCGACGCGAGGGAACTGGAAGCCCGGGGTTACCGGTTGCGCCGGGCCGGCGTGATGGACATGTTTCCACACACCGCCCACGTGGAATCCATCGCCCTGTTCGAGCGCTAATCCGACCCGAACCCGGCCGCTGAGGACCCGTTGCATGGTCACGGTGCGCAAACGTCATCATCTCGAGCAGCAGAGCCGCGAACTCGATATCGAGCGCTGGCTGGATGACCTCGCCCAGCGCATACAGGTTCGCGATCGCGACCTGCTGCGGCGCGGTTGTGAGCTCAGCCGCGAGGTCGAGGCCGAGGCCATCGCGGCCAAGAACATCTGGTCGGAGGGCTCGAGCAGTTTCCTGACCGGCCTCGAGATGGCCGAGATCCTCGCCGACCTGCACCTCGATCAGGAGGCCATCCTC
Source organism: Pseudomonadales bacterium (assembly GCA_041588495.1). Classification (GTDB taxonomy): domain Bacteria; phylum Pseudomonadota; class Gammaproteobacteria; order Pseudomonadales; family JBFGWM01; genus JBFGWM01. Next base: position 623 of record JBFGWM010000209.1, read on the forward strand.
GCCGCCATCGTGTATCGCGCCGTGCGCGAGGGGAAACTGGCCCTGGAAACCGTTCGCGACCAGTTCGGGGCCGGCGTGGCGGACCTGGTCGAGGGTGTGCTGCGCATGGCCGCGATCAGCGCGCTGACCACCAGTGCCGACCCGGTCCTGGGCCAGGCCCGCAGCCAGATCGACAACGTGCGCAAGATGCTGGTCGCCCTGGTCGACGACGTGCGCGTGGCCCTCATCAAGCTCGCCGAGCGAACCTGCGCGATCCGTGCTGTGAAGCACGCCAGCGAAGAGAAGCGGGTGCGCGTCGCGCGCGAGGTGTTCGACGTGTACGCGCCCCTCGCGCATCGTCTCGGTATCGGGCATATCAAGTGGGAACTGGAGGATCTCGGTTTCCGCTACCTGGAGCCCGACGCCTACCAGCGCATCGCCCAGCTGCTGGACGAAAAGCGTCTCGATCGCGAACGCTACATCAACGAGGTCCTCAATACCCTGACCGAGGCCCTCGAGCGCATGTCGATCCGCGCGGAACTGACTGGCCGTGCCAAGCATATCTACAGCATCTGGCGGAAGATGCAGCGTAAGGGCATCGATTTCTCCCAGGTCTACGATATTCGCGCGGTGCGTATCCTGGTGCCGGAAGTGCGCGACTGCTACGCGGCACTGGGCGTCATCCACTCGCTGTGGCGGCATATCCCCCAGGAATTCGACGACTATATCGCCAGTCCCAAGGAAAACGGTTACCGCTCCCTGCACACCGCGGTGATCGGTCCCGACGGACGTACCCTCGAGGTGCAGATCCGCACTTCCGAGATGCACGACGAGGCGGAACTGGGCGTGTGCGCCCATTACCTCTACAAGGAGGACGCCAAGGCCTCCCGAGGCGAGCAGTACGAGAAAAAGATCGCCTGGTTGCGACAGGTCCTCGAGTGGCAGGAGGAACTGGGCGACATCAGTGGCCTGGTCGACCTGCTGCGCGCCGATGTCCGCGAGAGCCGGGTCTACGTGTTCACCCCCGATGGCCATGTCGTGGACCTGCCCACCGGGGCCACGCCCGTCGACTTCGCCTACCACGTGCATACCGAGGTGGGTCACCAGTGCCGCGGTGCCCGGGTGAACGGTCATATCGTGCCCCTGAACACGCCCCTCGGCACCGGCGACCGCGTCGAGATCCTGACCGGCCGGGTTGGCGGACCGAGCCGCGACTGGCTGAACCCCAATCTCGGGTTCGTGCGCACGTCGCGTGCACGCGCGAAGATCCAGCACTGGTTCAAGCACCAGAACCGGGATGAAAACGTGCGCCAGGGCCGCCACCTGCTGCAGGCGGAGTTTCGTCGTCTCGCGCTGCACGACATCGATCTCGACGCCGTGGCGCCGCGGGTCAATTATCGCAGCGGCGATGACCTCTGCGCCGCCCTGGGCGCGGGCGACGTGCGTCTCTCCCAGGTGCTCAACGCGATCCCCGAACTGGCGCGCAAGGGGGAGCAGGGGACGCCGGAACTGCCGGCGCGGCGCCCCGCGCCCGCCGCGCAAAAGGCCCACGGGGAAATCCTGATTCGCGGCGTCGGCAACCTGCTGACCCAGATTGCCGGCTGCTGCCAGCCAGTCCCCGGGGAGGTCATCCGCGGTTACATCACCCAGGGGCGCGGGGTGACCGTGCACCGCCAGGATTGCATCAACCTGCTGCAGTTGCAGGAGGAGGAGCCCGAGCGGGTCATCGAGGTGGACTGGGGCGCCCGCGCCGAGAGCACCTACCCGGTGGACGTGATGGTGTATGCCTTCGACCGTCCCGGCTTGCTGCGTGATGTCACCGGCGTGCTGGCCAACGAAAAGATCAACGTTTCCGCCATCAATTCCAGCACCGACACGGAATCGGCCCAGGCCAACATGCGCCTGACCCTCGAGGTGCCCGACCTGGAATGCCTCGGTCGCATCATCGACAAGCTGCGCCAGGTGCCCAACGTGTCCGACGTGCAACGCCAGAAATCCTGAATGGCGGACGATGAGCGCCTTAAGGAAGCCATGACCCGCCTGCTCGGGATCATGGCGAGCCTGCGTGATCCCGAGCACGGCTGTCCGTGGGACCGGCGCCAGGACTTCGCCACCATCGTGCCGCATACCCTGGAGGAGGCCTACGAGGTCGCGGACGCCATCGAGCGCGGCGATTACGAGCAGTTGCGCGGCGAACTCGGCGACCTGTTGTTCCAGGTGGTGTTTTACGCGCGCCTCGGCGAGGAGGAGGGCCGCTTCTCGTTTACCGAGATTGCCGAGGGGCTTGCCGAGAAGCTCCAGCGCCGCCACCCCCATGTGCGTTTCCCGGATCGTGGCGCGGAGATCACCGGGGTCGGCGAGGACGAGGTGCACAGGAACTGGGAGCGTATCAAGCACGAGGAACGTGCCTCGCGCGCCGGCGAAGAGGGGCACCACAGTGTGCTCGACGACATCCCGCTGGCCCTGCCTGCCCTGGCGCGGGCGCGCAAGCTGCAGCGTCGCGCCGCCAACACCGGGTTCGACTGGACGGACGCCGCGGGGGTGCTGGAAAAGGTCGACGAGGAAATCGCCGAACTGCGCGAGGTGACCGCCGCCGGTGGTGATCCTGATGCCCTGGAGGATGAACTGGGCGACCTGCTGTTCACCTGCGTCAACCTGTCACGCCACCTCGGGGTCGATGCCGAGACCGCCCTGCGTCGCGCCAACCGCAAGTTCGAGGCGCGCTTTCGCTGGCTTGAGCGCGAGTTGCGGAAAACCGGCCACGATCACGAAAGGGTTGATGCGGATCGGCTGGAGGCCCTGTGGGAACGTGCCAAGCAGGCCCTGGCTGGGGCGGGCGAGTCTCCGTCGGGGGAGAATCCGGGAGCGTAGCGGGTACCCTGCGGCCGGTGCCGCACTGAATCGACTGTCGAACTCCCCGGTTCAGTGGTGACCGGTGTGGGAGCCTTTCAGGTCCTTGATGTGCTTGCGGGTGAGTTCGAGGAAGCGGGGCGTGGGGCCGACGTCCTCGTAGAGGGGGTCGCCTTCCTCGTCCTCCGCCACCACGCGGCTGCCCTTCACGTAGGGGAAGCTGCTTTCCAGCTCGGCGAGGGCCGCCGAGACCAGGTCCGAAAGCAGTTCATCCACTTTCCGCTTCGGGTACATTTCCGCCAGTGCGGCGAGCTTTGCGGCATCCTCGACGTCCAGCCTGAGCCGGTATTCCTTGTCCGTCAGCCGGCCTGCCGCGCTTTCCTCCCATTCCCTGACCAGTTCTTTTATCTTCATGGCTCCTTCCGTGCCCGTGTGTCCACGCGGAATCCTGGCCAGCGCGCCGGAAGGCTTGATGCTGACCCGTCCGCATAAAATAAAGTGTGTACCAAATGACCACTCTCTGCCAATGGCGCGGGTGCCCGGGTAAGGTTGCGCATCTCTGGTAAGCTTTTTAAACCTGCCCGCCTGTTTCTGGGAGGCGACATGAGCGATGCACGCGCGCTGCTGCGCGACAACGTCCGGACCCTCGGTGAACTCCTGGGGCTCACCATCCGCGACCATCTCGGAGAGGAGATCTTCAGCCGCATCGAGACCATCCGCTCCATCGCCAAGCGCGGTCGGAAGGGCGAGGACACCGGCAGCCGCGAACTGCTGGAAATCCTGCAGAGCCTGGATGACGCGGAACTCCTGCCCGTCGCGCGCGCGTTCCACCAGTTCCTGAACCTGGCCAATATCGCCGAGCAGTACCATCGCATCCGCCGTCGCGAGGTCACCCTGGTGGAGGGGGGCGAGCAGACCCGCGGCACCCTCGATCGCCTGTTCAGCCGTCTCCAGGCGCGCGAGATCGATTCGACCCGGATCGCCGGTTCCATCCGCGACCTGCGCATCGAACTGGTGCTCACCGCCCATCCGACCGAGATCGCGCGGCGCACCCAGATCCAGAAGTACGACGAGATCGCCCGTGGCCTCGCTGCCCTCGATCACGACGACCTGCTTCCCGAGGAGCGCGAGGTCGCGATTCGCGAGATCCACCGGCTGATTGCCGCTGCCTGGCATACCAATGATATTCGCGCGCAGCGGCCCACGCCGGTGGACGAGGCACGCTGGGGCTTCACCGTGGTGGAGAATTCCCTGTGGCGCGCGGTGCCTGATTTCGTGCGCGGCCTGGACGCACTGCTGGAACGCCATACCGGCGAACGTCTGCCCATGGACGCGGCGCCGATCCGTTTTGCATCCTGGATGGGCGGGGATCGTGACGGCAATCCCAATGTCACCCACACGGTGACCGCCGAGGTGCTCAAGCTGGCCCGCTGGATGGCGGCGGATCTCTACCTGCGGGATCTCAACGCGCTGCACGCAGAGCTGTCCATGGAC